>JBKPPU010000291.1:0-27856 GCA_046733695.1 Acidobacteriota bacterium | reverse complement strand
AGTAAGGTCTATCTCGATGCCATATCTGACGAAATCATTGCGGCATCGTGATGGACGGTCCATCGGACCTTCCTTACTTGACCGGTGACCGGCAAACCAGCATTCTAGGTTCAGATCACGGAGGGTATATTCGGAGTCATTTTATGCACAATTTCGATCCCACGAATAACATTTCATGGCAACTAGGTCATCGCGGAAGAGTCGCAGTTTTTATCGATGGTAATAATCTTTTCCATGCAGCCCGCTTTCACAACATCGACATCGACTACAACAAATTGTTGCGTGTATTACTGGGCGACGGCAGGCTGTTGCGAGCCTTTTTCTATACGGGTGTTGATGTCGGAGCTGAGCGACAACAGGGGTTTCTTTTATGGATGCGTCGTAACGGTTTTCGAGTAATTCAAAAAGAGCTGAAGACTTTTTACGACGGCACCAGAAAAGCAAATCTCGACGTTGAGATTGCGGTCGACATGCTGTCGCTGGCAGGTCGTTACGACACCGCCGTGCTCGTCTCTGGTGACGAAGACTATGTGTATGCGGTCAACGCAGTCGCATATAAAGGGTGCCGGGTGGAGATTGCCGGCTTCCGCTCAAACACAGCGCCGAAACTCATCGACGTTTCTGATTACTTCATCGACCTCGGCGAGATTGCCGACAAGGTGCGCAAGGAGATCACGCACGGAACGCGTTATGACGAGCGCGATTTGCACGATACAATCCCTGCGCCTTACTCGGATCCGATGGAAATGCCGAAATGTCCGGACGATTTCCAGGCCGCGATGCGCGTGGTGATTGAGGCCGAAATCGAAGAGGAAGCTGCGGAGTTTGAGGCGGCCACAGAGTTTATTCGGATTACAGACGACCATTGAAGCCGGAACAAATGAAGATCTTCACCGTTCAGGAAGCCAACGCGTTGCTTCCCAACGTGAAAGTTATCGTTGGAAAAATTCAACGCGCGCATCAGCACCTCTCTACCTACCGCGACGAGGCGAAAAAGGCCGCAGAAGCAGCGGAACAGGGCGGTGGTGGTCTAACTGACGGCGTTGCCTACGCAATGATTTTGACGGAACTGACCGCGCAACTTGCTGAATTGGAAACTCTGGGTGTTCAACTCAAAGACTTTGAGCGCGGACTGGTCGATTTTCCTTCACTGCGTGAGGGTCGCGTGGTCCTACTGTGCTGGCAACTCGGCGAAGGCGACGAGCTCGAATGGTGGCATGACGTGGACGCCGGCTTTGCCGGACGCACGCCCCTCTAGAGTTATCAGCCACGGATTTGACACAGTTAACTCTTACGCCTGCCGTATTTTCTCATTGACCACTTAAAGTTATTCTTGTAGTATGCCGCCTCGTAATGGACTCATCCCCCGATTCAACTCGGCACACTGAAAAAAGGTCCACACTGATCGAGTTTCCTGGCGTAACCCGGAACTCGATGCCGGAGTGGCGTAAAGAGTTGAGCGAGAGAGTGCGCGAAGTGCAGGAAAAGCGTGCACGAGAAGCCGCTCGCGAAGCCGCCGAAGCTGAACGAAAACGTCTCGAGGCAGCAATCGACCCGCCTCAACTTGAATTACTGCCACCTGCTCCGATGCCGGCCATGAATCCGCTGGTCGCAGCCGCTCTTAAGAGAATCGAAAGAGCACACCAAACTGCGCCGTCCGAAAGTCGTCAACCCCGAACAACGCTGGCGACGGCTGTGGCGTACGCGCCAGAACGAGAAGATCACGACATGAGCGATACGGCCCCCTCGACTCCGCAACTCGCTTTTGAAGAACCAGAGATTCTGCAGGCCGAACCAGAAGTTATGGTGGAAAAAGCTCACCATCTTTCCGTTGTACCAGTGAGCGAACCGGTTGCACCACCGCTAATCGAAATACCGAAAGCACCCCCGAAACGCCTGATCAAAGACGACGATCCGGCGCTCAATTATCTTGATTCCATCTCGGGAAATCTTTGTGTCGACGATATAAACAGCAAGAGTGCTTCAGCGTTTCGCCGTCTCACAGGTGCGGTGCTCGATCTGATCTTCTGCGCGATATTGACTGCCCCGATTGCCGGCGCAATATATCTAACTGGTAACAAGTTGCAAGACCCGCGTGCAATTGCAGTGGTGGCAGGAAGTTTGGTGGTGGTGACGTTTATCTACCTCACGCTCATGACCGCCCTGACCGGACGCACATGGGCCATGCGCCTGCTCTCCTTACGAGTGATAGATACCAAGACGGGATTGATTCCTACTGGCGGTCAGTCGATCGGTCGGTCATTTTTCTACCTCATGTCACTGGCGACTGTGTTCGGCATTCTCTTCGGACTCGTGAGTCGCGAAGGCTATACAATCCACGACCGCTTCACTCGCACCGCAGTCGTCACTACCTGAAAATTTTTGGACCAAAGTCTTATCCATCGTGTCGTCGAAGAGCTTCGGATCGCGCTCTCAGGCCGGTACCTCGGCAAGATCTATCAATTGTCACCGTTGTCATTCGCAATCGATTGTGGATTGCGCGGCGAGTTCCTTCTTATCAGCGTAGATCCTTCAAATCCGCGTTTTTATTTGACTCACCGCCGCACGAAAGATTTGGAGAAGCAATCACTACCGCTCAATCCCTTCGGACAGATGCTGCGTTCAAAACTCAGCGGCGCGCACTTTGTCGGCATCACAAAAGATCCGTTGGACCGGATTGTTCGACTGACATTCCGCATCGGTGATGTTTTCTGGAGACTCGTGATTCAACTCACCGGTCGCACGGCAGACGTTTTTCTCCTGGACGAACTGAATCGCATTGTCGCCGTCCTGCGTGAACAACCTGAGACGAGACTGCAGCACGTCTATCAACCGCCACCGCGTCCACGTAAAGAGATTCCGACTACACTAGACCTCAACGAGGGTCCACCATCAGCGCAGCTCGACAAACACTTTGCGGCAATCGACGCTGCGCGAGCCTTCGACGCGAAAGCCAAAACCATTCGCGCAAAGCTCACCAAGTCAATTCGCCAGCAACGCACGTTGCGAGAACATCTGCACGGCGATCTTGTTCGGCACGGCGATCCGGAAGAGCACAAGCGAACCGGCGATCTCCTGTTGGCAAACATCGCGACCGCTGTTCGCTATGGAAACAAAGTGCGGCTCACTGATTATTACGCCGAAGGCGCTCCGGTAATTGAGCTTGAAGTGGATGAGAACCGCTCCCTTCAGGACGAAGCTGCCGCGCGTTTTCGCCAATATACAAAGGCAAAAAGGGCCGCTGAGGAAATTGCCGAGCGACTGAAACAAATCGACCACGAAACATCGGCTCTGGGACGACGCCTCGAACAACTCGACCAAATAATCCAAGCGAGAGACGAAGCTGCCCTGGATGGTTTTGAGAAACCCAAACCTGCTCCAAAGGCCCAACCAAAGAAATCCGCCAAGGCCGAGAAGATCAGCGGCGTGCGTCGTTATCTTTCCACTGATGGCTACGAGATTCTGGTCGGCCGCGCCGCGCGCGACAACGACAACCTCACGTTTCGCGTGGCGCAGCCGAACGATCTCTGGATGCACACGGGCGACTATCCCGGTTCACACGTCGTGGTGCGCAATCCCACACGCAAGGAAATTCCGCAACGGACAATCATCGAAGCAGCCCAACTTGCGGGACGCTTTAGCCAGGCGAGTGATGATACGAAAGTCGTGGTGCACTACACGGAACGCAAGTTTCTGTCGAAGCCAAAGGGCGCTGCGCCGGGACTCGTGCGCCTCTCGCGCTTCCGCTCGATAACGGTCGAGCCAAAAGAATCCATTCCCAGATTGTAATTTGCAGTAGTGTGGACAGGATTAACAGGATTTGACAGGATTTACCTGTTCATCCTGAAAACATCCTGTTAATCCTGTCTAACGATATGCATCAAACACGGTCCGACCAGCTATTCGACGTTGCTCAAAACTTAATTCCCGGCGGTGTTAACTCGCCCGTTCGCGCGTTTCGCGGAGTTGGCGGAACACCGCGATTCATCCGATCGGCGCGTGGCGCCACCATCACGGACGTCGATGGAAAAACCTACATCGACTACGTCGGTTCGTGGGGACCGATGATTCTCGGTCACGCTGACAAAGAAGTCGTTGCTGCGGTGCAGGAAGTCGCAGCTCGCGGGACGAGCTTCGGTGCGCCGAGCGAACTGGAAGTCGATCTGGCGCAGGAAGTAGTCGACGCAGTGCCGTCGGTTGAGATGGTTCGCATGGTGAGTAGCGGCACCGAAGCAACGATGTCGGCAATTCGCCTCGCTCGCGGCGTGACCGGTCGCACTAAACTCGTGAAGTTCGAAGGCTGTTATCACGGACACGCTGACAGTTTGTTAGTTAAAGCCGGTTCGGGCGTTGCGACACTCGGACTTCCCGATAGTCCCGGAGTTCCCGCAGCACTGGCTGAAAACACCATCACACTTCCCTTTAATAACGTTCCCGCCCTCGAAGACGTCTTCGCGCAACACGCTGACATAGCGGCCGTCATCATCGAGCCCGTCGTCGGAAACATGGGCTGCGTGCCACCTCGCGAAGGCTACCTCGAAGCGGTCCGCAAAATCACTCGTGACCACGGCGCGCTTTTGATATTCGATGAAGTGATGACAGGATTTCGCATCGCACGCGGAGGCGCACAGCAACGCTACGGCATCACGCCTGATATCACGACTTTGGGGAAAATCATCGGCGGCGGGCTGCCCGTGGGTGCTTACGGTGGTTCGCGTGACATCATGAATCACATCGCACCGGCAGGCCCGGTTTACCAGGCGGGGACATTGTCGGGCAATCCGCTCTCGATGACCGCAGGTCTCGTCACGTTGCGCCGGCTACGAGATAAAACTGTTTATGAGCGATTGGAAGCAGCGAGCAAGAAGCTCTGCGATGGATTGGCGAGTACTGGAATGCCGACGACAACCAACCGCGTGGGATCGATGTGGACCAGCTTCTTCAGCAATGAGCCGGTAGTGGATTGGGACAGTGCGAATCAGTGTGACCGGCAGATGTACGGGAAGTTCTTTCACGCCATGCTCGACGAGGGCGTGTATCTGGCACCATCACAGTTCGAGGCAGCCTTCGTGAGCCTGGCCCACACGGACGAGATCATCCAACAGACGTTAGAAGCTGCGAAAAAAGTTAGCCACAGATTAAACGGATAAAATCCGGATTTACTATCCGTTTTATCCGTGGCTTAAACAGGTAGATCAATTCTGAACTTCGATCCCTCACCTGGTTCGCTGGCGACGCTGATGCGGCCGCCATGCTGTTCCACAATCTGCTTCACGATCGCAAGACCAAGGCCAGTGCCACGCTTCTTGGTGGAAAAGAACGGCTCAAACACTCGATCGCGTGTGGCCTTGTCCATGCCTCTGCCCTGATCTGCAATCGTGATACGCGCGTAATGCTTCGGCGCTTGGCCGTCGCCATCAGCCTCGGGCGCCAATAGCTCAGTCGAAATGAACACGGCAGCGTTCTCCTGGCTCGCGTCGACGGCATTCGCAATCACGTTCACAAACACTTGCCGCAACTGGTACGCATCCCATTGGCCCACGATTGAGCGGCCTGCAAAGTTCTTCTCGAGCGTCGCATTCTTCTCGCGGATCTTGTCGGTGACGAGATCGATGCTGCGGTCAAGCGATTCGTGCAGATCGACCGAGGATCGCTCCAGTTCCTTCTGACGTGAAAACTGCGTCACGTCGACCACAAGCTTGTTCAGGTGTTTGATGCCGCGCTCGACAAGCTCGATCGTGTTCAGCGCCTCCGCATCGTTAACACTGTCGCGCAACATTGAAACACCGAGACGAATGCTGCCGAGTGGATTGCGAATCTCGTGCGCCACCTGCGTCGTCGCCTGGCCCACAGCAGCAAGTGACTCGCTGCGACGCAGCGTACGCTCAGCCGCCGCTGCTTCGGTAGCGTCGACAAGAGTAACAATCTGCCCGCGTTCGTCGTTGATTGCGAGCGGCGATGAGTAGACGTCGAAAGACTTATCTTCCTCGTCAATTCGAGCCAACAAGCGTCCGTGATAGGTGTTTTTGTTAACCCGAATCGCGGTTACGGTCTCCAGCATCTTCATCGCATCCTCAGGCCCAAGATTCTCCAGCACCGAGGCACCGATCGTGGCGTTGGGAAAGATTCTGAAGAACGCTTCGTTGGCACTGCGAATCCGATCGTCGTTATCGATGGCGGCAACTGCGCTCACCATTCCCTGGAGCAGTTGAGTCGTGAAGGCACGCTCGCGACGTGTTTCCAACACACTCCGACGCATCTGGCTAAAATGACGTTGCACTTCCCAGATTGTTCCCGTTGCTACGAGGGCACCCACCAGAAGGGCTACGATGCTCCAGGTGATGATCGACTTCCTAGAGCTTTGTTGCATCGCAATCACATTGTTGACCACCTCATCATCTTTGCTTTGCACTTTCTCAAATAGGGCGTTCAGATCATCCTCAACGGTGCGGAACCTCGCGAACCCTTTCTGGTTGTACAGTTTCGTGTCTTCTGTGGCCGCAATGAAGGTTTGGAGGTCATCGCGCAGTTTTTGCCACGCGGGTTCCTGTGAGAGAGGAGGAGCGTCTACTTTTCGTGCCGCCTCTCTAACTTCATCGCGGGTAGTGTTCAAGGGTAAATCGAAGGGCGGAGTGAGATCCGGACTCCTGGCTTCTGACTTGTCACGAATGCGCGCCTCGTTATTAAGCTTTGTGACTTTTAGTCGCAGTTCCCATAACAAACTGATTCGCGCGGAACGTTGCAGCCCAACATCACGGGCCTGAAATCCGACATTGCCCATTTGCCTGACGCTCACGATGCCGACGGTCAGGATGAGACCAAGCAGCAGGACAAACCCGATTATTAAGAAAGTGATTGCCGGCGCGATGCTTCGCCTGCCTGATTCAAGAGATCCCGTCCCCTCAGACGAGCCCGGATCAGGAGTGCGCCGGTAAACGACTTCAGGTTTATGTTGAGAAGGTTGCATTAACAGTCTTACGGCTTCGCGTCCATCCAATTGTCGCCCACGCCAACATCAGCCACAAGCGGTACGTCGAGCGAAACAGCGGTTTCCATTTCGTGCTTCAGTATTTCTGTCACTTTCGGCACCTCGTCCTCGGGGACTTCGACCAGCAATTCATCGTGCACCTGCATCAGCATTCGCGACTTGAGCTGCTCACGCTTGAACTCCTCATCGACTCTGAGCATCGCGATCTTCACGATATCACTCGCCGTTCCCTGGATCGGCATGTTAATCGCTTCCCGCTCTGCCGCCTTGCGAATGTTTGCATTGCGATCGGTGATTCCGGCCAGCGGTCTGATGCGACCATAGATTGAACGCACGTACCCGTGCTCACGCGCGCGAATCGGAACTTCCTCCATGTAACGACGCACGCCTTTGTACGTGTTGTAGTAATCTTCGATAACTTTCTTTGCTTCCTGGCGCGAGATTCCGACGCGCTGCGACAGTCCCCACGGCTCGATAGCATACGCGATCGCGAAGTTGACGATCTTTGCAAACCGCCGTGCCTCTTTGAGTTCCTCGTCGGTGCGGGCGCCGAAGACCAGTCGCGCCGTTCGCGCGTGAATGTCTTCACCTTTCTGAAATGCCTCCAGCATCACTGGATCCTGCGTGATGTGGGCCAGGAGACGTAATTCGAGCTGAGAATAGTCGGCGGAAATGATCTTGTTTCCCTTTTCGGCGACGAACGCGCGGCGGATGCGGCGTCCCATTTCACTGCGAATCGGAATGTTTTGAAGATTCGGATCACTCGACGACAAACGGCCGGTGGCGGCGACAGTTTGGTTGAGCTGGCAGTGAATGCGCCCGTCGGTTGCGATCTGCTGAGGCAGCGCATCGGTGTAAACGCTCTTCAGCTTGTCGAGCTCGCGATACTCGATAATCAGCCGCGGCAATTCAAACTGCTGGGCCAGCTCTTCGAGCACTGCCTTGCTGGTTGAGATACGCCCGGTTGACGTCTTGCGGCCGATGTCGATATGCAAATCCGAAAGCACTTCGCCAACCTGCTTCGGGGAGCCGATATTGAATTCGCGCCCGGCAAGTTCGTAAATCTTGAGTGTGAGTTTATGGAGTTCCTGACCGATGTAACTAGATAAATCGGCGAGGACTTTCGGATCAACTTTTAGGCCCGCGCGCTCCATGCGATAGAGCAACGGCGCCAGCGGTAGTTCGACTTCCGAGTAAATCGTCTCGAGGTTCTTTTCGAGAATTCGATTGCGAAGCACGTGCGCCGTTTGAATGGTCAAATCCGCGGCGAGAGCAGTTTGCCAGGCTGTGTCGGGCCAATTTGCGGCCGGCGTGTTATTGACTTCGATTCCGAGCGCTTCGCCGGCCAGATCATTCAATTCATATTTACTGCGGGTTGGGTCGAGCAGATATGCGGCGAGGTACGTATCGTCTTTGACTCCTTCCAGTGTGATGTTGAATCGATCCAACAGTCCAACCGCGCGCTTCAGGTCGTGAACGGACTTCTCAATCAAACCATTTGATAACACGTCGCGTAGCGTCGCGAGTGCAGTTTCGATTCCGCCGGAAAACTTCTCGAGATCGACGTAGGCCGACATGCCGGCTTCGGTCGAGAAGGCGAGTCCGCGTGTTGCTTGTAACTCAGTGAAGCATTCCTGCTCGCCTGTTCCCGCGGGAGTCGAGTCGGCGATCGCAATACCGATACTCTCGGCGTCGAAAAGAGTTTGTACGAGTTCATCGAGGTCACTCTTTTTCTGAACAATCCTGTAGTTACGTGCGGCTTCGGCTGAGGCCGGACGGTGGACTGCGGCATCAGCGTAATCTTTCTCAAGGTTTGCAAATTCCAGTTCGTGAAAGAGCTCGTAAACGGCTGCGCGATCGGGTGGTCGTGTTTTGACCTCGTCGAGATCGAGAGTCATGTCGAGATCGCAGCGAATGCGAGCCAGTTCTCTTGACTGGCGGATCAGATCCGCGTTGTTGCGCAACGACTCGCGGTAAGTCTTGTGCTTGACTGATTCCCAGCCTGCCAGTGCGGCTTCGATCGATCCGAACTGCTGAATAATCTGCACTGCCCCTTTCGAACCGATACCGGGTGCACCCGGAATGTTGTCGATCGAGTCGCCCATCAGTCCTAACAGGTCGACGAGCTTGTCGGCAGTGACACCAAACTTGTTCTCGACCCATGCTTCGTCGCACCACTCGATCGGAGGCACGGGTTCTTTACGCTTTACGACCTGCGAATTCTGGCGCATGCAAACGACGTAAGGATCGTGCACGAGCTGGCACATGTCTTTGTCATTGGAAACGATGACGGCCTGCATCTTCTTCTCTTCGACTTGCGTTGCGAGCGTGCCGATCACGTCGTCAGCTTCGTAACCGGGAAAGTTGATCACCGGAATGTTGAACGCCTCGCAAAGTCGAAAGATGTAGGGCATCTGTTTCGATAGATCGTCCGGCATCTCGGTGCGGTTGGCTTTGTAGTCGGCAAAGGTTTCGTGCCGAAACGTCTTTTCGCGCGACTCGAAGATGGCAGCGATGTAGTCGGGCTGCTCTTCACGCAACAGCTTGATGAGCATGTTGGTGAAGATGTAGACGGCTTGCGTAACAAATCCCTTCGACGTCGCGAGCGGCTGCGCGCGGTTCACCATCGGCGCGTAGAACGCCCGAAAGATGTGCGACATCGAGTCGATTAAGAAGACACGTTGAGGTCGATCATTGGTTGCGACAGATTCTTTGGCAGGCATGTGAGGAGATCATATCTCCACAGATTACACAGATCAATCACACGTTGGAGTGCGCCAACTTGTTGGCACTTTGGTATCGTTACCAAAGCGGTGACAAGTCACCGCACTCCAAAGAGGCGCTCAATCTATGGACAACTCGACGACGTGGGCCCGCACCGTTTGGCCGAGGGTTTCGAGGTTGTAGCCGCCCTCGAGACAGGAAACCAGCCGTCCCTGACAACTGCTGTCGGCCCATTGTTTCAACGCCCGCGTCATATCAACAAAATCCTGGTCCGTCAGAAGTAACTGCCCGAGTGGATCGCCACGGTGGGAATCAAAACCGGCTGAGATCATGATCAAATCGGGGCTGAAGTTAGCTGACATCTCCTCCAGCGCCGCTTCAAAACCACGCTTGTGATCCGCAGCCGGCGTTGCGGCACGCAGAGGAAGATTCAGTGTGAACCCGAGGCCGCGGCCGGTGCCCTTCTCGCCACGCGTTCCTGTTCCCGGATACCACGGATACTGGTGCGACGAGAAAAAGTAGACTGTTGGATCGTCGTAAAAGATCCCCTGGGTCCCGTTGCCGTGATGCACGTCCCAATCGATGATCGCGACCTTCTCGATTTCCGGATACTTCTGCTGGGCATAACGCGCCGCCACCGCCACGTTGTTGAAGAGACAAAACCCCATGGCGCGTTCTTCAGTCGCGTGATGTCCCGGCGGCCGCACCGGAACAAACGCATTCTTCACGTCACCAGCCATAATCAAATCTATAGCCTGACATGGAGCGCCGGCCGCGCGTTTCGCCGCGTCCAGTGAACGCATCGACACGACCGTGTCTTGATCGAGATAGCCGGTGCCTTCACTCACGACTCTTTCGACGTGCTTGTAAAGCTGTGGCGAGTGCGCGGCTTGAATGTCGCCCCGCGGCGCTTCCCTCGCCTCGACCTCGCGCAGTTTGGACCATAGTTCAGTATCCGCGCGCAGCGCGTCCATCACGACTGTGTAGCGTGAAGGATTTTCAGGATGCCCGGGTCCGGTGTCGTGCTCGCGAAAGATGGGATGATGAACGATTGCGGTAGTCATGACGACAAATTACCAAGTACGAAGCACAAAGTACAAAGATCAAACACTGTCTCAATCCAAATTCAACCACCGTACGAAATCCAAACAAACGAGAGATTCTTCACATGTGCGTCTCCGTCCGTTCGTCAAACAAAGCTGCGGTTTTTGACTGAGGAATAGGGTTTGCCAATGCGGAGTGTGAGAACAAGGTCAGTAATGAATAACAAGCGAAGAGTGCGTGGAGGTCAGGGATGAAGAGGTTACTCGCTTTAATACTAGTACTAACTCTACTCGTCATAACTGGAACGATCGTGTCAGCCGAAGGTCAAACACGTCGACGCCATAAATCGAAGTTCGGCCGCAAAGCGAGAACTGCAGCAATCATCGCCGGTGGAGCCGGTGTCGGCGCTTTAGTAGGAGGCAAAAAAGGCGCAGCGATCGGTGGAGGCGGTGCAGGCTTGTACGCGTTCAATCGTCACGCGGCGAAGAGACATTTCAAAGGTAAGACACGAACGATAGGCACTGTCGCCAGTGGTACGGCGGTTGGCGCCGGTGTTGGCGCAGTCGCCGGTGGTAAACGCGCAGCAGCGATTGGAGCAGGTGCAGGTGCAGCAGGTTCATATCTCTATTCACGTCACACACGTCACAAACGTCATCGACGTTACTAAGAAGTTGAAAAACTAATCTCGACAAATGTTTAGAATATACGGAGGCAAGTGATGGCATACGATGAAGAACAAGCAAAAAGAAGCCGAGTGGTAGTGGAAACACCGAACGAAAGACGCGAAGTGGTCCATACACAGTCGGTGCGGGATAACAGCGGTATTTCCGCAGGCATGGTCGGCGTACTTGTTGTGGTAGCTATCGCATTGATAACAATGCTGGTCCTGTTCTGGATGAGCAGTCAGCCGGCGACGGATAACGCAAACCTCGCGGCGCAACAGCCGACAACGATAGTGCAGCAGCCGGCGCCAGTGCAGCAGCCTCCGGTGATCGTGCAACAACCGGCGCCCGTCACAACGCAGCCGGCGCCAATCATAGTGACACCGCCGGCAGGTAGTACGGCAGGTGCCACTGGTGGAACTACAGCCACTGACAACATGAGCATGGACTCGACGATCCAGGCTGCTGTCGACAAGAAGCTGTCGGACGATCCGGCAATCTCGCCGCTGGGCATCACGGCTTCAGTGCTGAATGGAAAAGTGATGTTGCTGGGAACCGTGAAGACCGAGGCAATGAAGGCTCAGATCGAAAAAATGGTCAAACAGGTTAAGGGTGTAAAGGAAGTCGATAACCAGATCAGCGTGATCGCGTAACGCGGATGAACGCGGATTGTTGACGGATTATCCGTCTTCAATCCGCGTATATCTGTGGCTCAACGACGTTTCGATTATCACGTCCCTCAGCTCACAGTGCAGAACTAACCGCCGTTCGTCTCCATTTTCCAACAACTCAACTGATTCGATTGGATTCGTCTCCTGAGTTCCTGTCTCCAATTCATCGACGAAAGTACGCAGTTCCTCCACCTCTCTAACTGCAAGCGCTTGCGGGACCAGTCCCATCTCCATATCGAGATAGACGTTCCAGACGAATCCGATATCGAGCAGCAGGTACGCAGTTTCGTCCCAGATGAAATGGCCCAGTGGTGTCGCACCAATCACATGCGCGATAACGTGATCCTGATGTGTATTTGTCGCGGCTGGTGTCCAGGTCATCTAGGTATCAAACTTCATCAGGCTTTTTGACTGCACGGCAGTTATCGCAGCGGCGATCAGCGATCCAAGTCCGCCGATCACGACTGAAAGCGGAGCGCCGATGAACCCGGCAAGAACTCCTGCCTCGAGTTCTCCAAGCTGTGGCCCACCCATGAAGAACATCATGTTGATTGAAGTCATGCGACCACGCAGATGATTTGGAGTGACGAGTTGGCGGATAGTCTGACGTAAAACTGTGCTCACGGTGTCGGCCGCACCCGTAATCGCAAGCATGAGCAGTGAAACCCAGTAGACGGTTGACACTCCGAACCCCGCAGTGGCGACTCCAAAAACGGCCACCGAAGCAACCACCAATCGTCCCTGCCGGTGCAGAGTTCCCAGGCGCGCCATCACAAGAGCAGTCAACACGGATCCGATTGCGGGAGCGGCAGCGAGGAAACCGTAACCTCGAGCGCCGACGTGCAATCGTTCCTGCGCAAAGATCGGTAACAGGAGAGTCGCGGAAGCAAAGAAAGTCGCAACGAAGTCGAGCGTCATTGTTTGCACAATGATCGGAGTGTGCCAGACAAAGCTCAATCCTTCTTTCAAAGCGGCGAAGCTCAATGCGTCTTTCCGTTCCGTCTGCAACTCAGGCTGGCCACTCGCTCGCATCGCGATGAGCGCGCCGATCACCGCCACAAACGAGAGCGCATTGATTCCGTAGATGATTGCCGGTCCGCTTTCAGCAAGCAGGAAACCCGCGATCGCAGGTCCCGCGATAGTGGCGACGTTGAAAACAATAACTGCGAGACTAACGGCGTTGGGAAAATCTTGGAGCGGCACCAGAGTTGGCATGAGTGCCTGTCGAGCGGGAGTGTCGAACGCCGTTGCTGCAGAGGCGAGTCCGCTGAGCACGTAGATGGGCCAAACGCTTTTGAAACCTGAGAGAGTGCCGGCTGTAAGGAGCGCTGCGCTCGCCAGCATGATGGTCTGCGTCACGATCATCAGTCGCTTGCGATCGATCGCATCCGCCACCACGCCGCCTGCAAGTGAGCAGATAATTATAGGTACTCCGCGGAAGAGCCCGACGAGGCCGAGCGCGAAGGGGGATTTTGTGAGCAGGTAAACGTGCCAGTTGATCGCGACAAACTGCATTTGCGACCCGGTCACGGACACAATCTGGCCTAACCAAAGGAGCCTGAAGTCGCGGTGACGTAGCGCAGCAAATGCCGAATGGTTGGAAGAAATCACGTATCGCCGTAAGATTCGTTCAACTTACGAAAATGGTAGGCCATGGCGGCATGGCGCAGCAACTCATTCATGCGGTCGTGGTGTTCGCGCACAGCCTCGAGGAAGAAACGCCAGAACTCGCGACGCTCGGCATCAAGCACACCCAGCTTAAAAGTAATACGCAGCAATGCCGTCACTGCCTTGAGACCATGATACTGGTGCGCCTCTGGTACGTCCTGGGGCACACGCTTCAGCGAGTCGAGCGCACGACGATAGTATTCGCTGGGTTTGTAAATCGTCTTCATGATGCGCTGGTAGCCGCTGATGAGTGTGTCGACGTCCATCTTCGGAATGAAGTTTACGGTCGCGATGGTGTTGTTGCCGGTCGCGTCGGCGCCGAGGAGTCGTCCTTCTCTTTCCAGTCGCTTCCACAACTGCGTGTCGGGAAGTGCATTCAGCATTCCCACCATCGCCATCGGAATCGCGCTCTCGCGAATGAAGTTGATTTGCCGTTCGAAGATGTCGTCCGGATCGTTGTCAAAGCCGACGATGAATCCGGCCATCACCTCCATGCCGTGACTCTGAATCCTTCTCACTGAGTCGAGCAGGTTTCCTCGATTCTGAGACTTCTGCGCTTCCTTGAGACTCTCCTCCACCGGAGTCTCGATCCCGAGAAAGACGCGGCGGAATCCGGCGTCCTTCATCGCGGTCAGCAGATCGTCGTCGTCAGCGAGGTTCACGCTCGCTTCAGTCAGGAGTGAAAACGGATAACCGTTTTTCTTCTGCCACTCGATCAATGCAGGCAAAAGTAGCCGCACGTTCTTCTTGTTGCCGATGAAATTATCGTCGACGATAAATAGCGGTCCACGCCAGCCGAGCTTTTTCAACGCGTCAAACTCTGCGATCATCTGCTGGTTGCTCTTGGTTCGCGGGACACGCCCGTAGATCTCGATGATGTCGCAGAACTCACACGAGAAAGGACAGCCGCGCGAGTACTGCACTGACATGCAACTGTACTTCTTGAGATTCACGAGACCAAAGTCAGCAACCGGCGCGAGAGATAGCGGCGGGCGCTCCGGTGCTTTGTAGATGCGTTTTGCTTCACCGCGTTCGAGGTCTGTGAAGAATTGAGGGAGTGTAGTTTCGGCTTCGCCCTGAAAGATGTGGTCTGCGTAAGGAAGCTCTTCGATGGTGCTGGTGACGTATGGTCCGCCGAGCACGATTATCTTTCCTCGTTCTTTACAGCGCTTCACAATTTCGTGAAGTGACTTCTTTTGCGCCAGCATCCCCGTGATGAAAACCATATCGGCCCATTCAATATGGGAATCTTTGAGCCGCTCGACTTCCAAATCTACGAGACGCCGTTCACATGACTCCGGCAACAAACCGGAAACAGTCAATAAACCGAGCGGTGGGAACACGGAGCGCTTGCCTTCAAAGGGCAGCGCGTATCGAAAACTCCAGTACGTTTCAGGAAACTCAGGATTAACCAATAAGACCTTCATTGCGTCCTCCTCCCGGACTTGGGCGCATTATTCTTCGTTATGGGGAAGTTTTCTGAAACGAAAGTTGCGACCGCCATCAGATATACGCGAAGTTAGACTGCGAAACCATTTAAGGCGAGTAATAGTTGTGTAAAAATACGGCAACTCGAAGCTCGATGCAAACATCCATGTTGTGCTAAAGTCGTCTGCTTAACTCGCCTGGATCCCTAAAGAAGGAATACCGAATTATGAGAACAAAACTTTCACGTGCACTTGCGTCCCTTTTGATGGTTATGTTTTCCCTCTCACCGGTATGGGCCACCTGCGGTGGCGGTGGGGGAGGGGGAACCGGTGGCGTCGGCGGTGGCGGAATGAAAAGTGAAGGCTCTGCGCCGGCCGTTTACATGGTACCGTGGAAGATCTGGGAAGCGCGCTCCGCGCCAAATAAGGGACTGGTTCTTTACTGGTTTCCAACGCCAGCGGAAAACGTAAAGAAGTCGGGTTTGATGTCGTCGCGAATTCTCACACTCTATTCAGCGCAGTGTGTGACGATGACGGTTGCCGGCGCGCAAACGCCGGAACTGCAATCAGTCATCGGCAACTCCACTCCGCCTGTGGCGGTGTTGGCAAACGCTGATGGAACTCCGATTAATAAAGTCGAAAACACGGGCGGCAAACTGAAAGTCGAACAGGTCGAGAAACTCGTCGACGCGGAGATGAAGCAGCGCGAGACCACACTCGATACGCAATTGAAACAGGGGAAGGAAAAAGCGAAGGCCGGCGATAACCCGGGCGCAATCGCACTTCTCAAACCAGTCGCTGAAGAAAAATGTCTGTTCCCGAAGAAAGCGAAGGACGCCTCCAAAGAGTTAAAGAAGCTTGGCGTGGAAGAGATTGGCAGTATTCCTAATTCTCCGATTCTCGATCGCCTCCAGGGTGCTCGCGTCGAAGCCATGATGCGCAGCGGCCTCATCGCCGAGATAGCTGAGAAATACGTCACGGCCGAAAGGCTCTACCAGCGAGCGCATCGCATGGATCCGGCTGATCCGACACCACTGCGTTACCTCGGCGAACTTTACCGACATCACACCGGCGAGTGGGACAAAGCAAGAGCCACCTTCAACACGATTCTCAACATGCCTGCCGATGCCATCGCGCGTGCAGTTGCGCTCCACGGTCTCGGAAAGATGACCATTCATGACGGCGAGTTCAAGAAAGGCTTGTCGCTGATGGAACAGTCAGTCGCGGAATATCCACTCGCGCTCGCCTATCGCAATCTCGCAGTCTACTGGAACTCCGAAGGCGATCTGGAGCAGGGCAACGCGTACACGCAAAAGGCACTCGCTCTCGATCCGAAAGATCCATATAACCTGGTGTTCGCAGCCGTTTTCATGGCGGCGTCAGGACATGGTGACGAGGCTTTGAAGATTGCGCGTGCGAATCGGCATCTGTTACCGGCGTCATACAACCTTGCGGCCATTTACGCGCAGACTGGTCACAAGCGCGAGGCACTGGTGCTGTTGCAACGGCACTTCTTCCTGTACGAGCGTTATCAGGCTGTTCGTGCCAAGGAAATGATGGAGGCGCGTGTCGATGCGGTATTCGACTCGCTGCGTCAGGATTCAGCGTTCCTGGCACTCACGAGTGGCGCCGACGGCAGACTTCAGATGCCTATGCGCAACATGACAGGCACGGCGAACCAAAAGTAGAAACGATCTCCGATTAATGGGCGCCTCCCTGGAGTGCGCCGCCTTGGCGGCGCTGTGGTATTGAGACAAGTACCAAAGCGGCGACAAGTCGCCGCACTCCACGGAGGCGCTTGTCAGGAGAAACTCCTGATTGGCTGAACCTAACCAAGTCCGCGAATACCGCATCTGGCAAGTAATCACAGCCTCCGCCGTCGGTACCATGATCGAATGGTACGACTTCTATATTTTTGGCAGTCTTGCCGTAATCATCGCGCCGCTCTTCTATCCTAAAGGCAATGACACACTCGCACTCATCGCTTACTTGTCGACGTTTGCAGTCGGCTTTGTGGTCCGTCCTTTTGGAGCTCTCTTCTTCGGACGTATCGGCGATTTGGTTGGACGTAAGTATGCGTTCCTGGTGACGCTGATCATTATGGGCGGCGCCACTGCTGCGATTGGCTTCCTGCCGACCTACGCAACGATCGGTATTGCCGCTCCGATATTTCTCTTAGTGATCAGGGTGCTTCAGGGATTAGCGCTCGGCGGTGAGTATGGCGGCGCTGCTGTTTACGTTGCAGAACATGTGCCTGATGGCAAGCGCGGGTTCTATACGAGTTTTATCCAAATCACGGCAACGCTCGGGCTGTTTGTTTCGCTCGTCGTCGGGATCATTGTGCAAAACTCCATGACTGACGCGGCATTCAAGGCATGGGGTTGGCGCATACCGTTCATCATCTCGCTCTTTCTCGTCGGCATTTCGCTTTACATTCGCCTGCGCATGAAAGAGTCGCCGATCTTTCAACAGATCAAAAGCGCGGGAATGACGTCCTCCCGTCCGCTTGTTGAAGCTTTTACGCATTGGGACAATTTGAAGCGCGTCTTGATTTCGTTGTTTGGCGCGACTGCAGGACAGGGCGTGGTCTGGTACACAGGTCAGTTCTATGCGCTCTTCTATTTGCAGACCGTTTTGAAAGTGAACCCACGCTCGGCGCAGTACATCATCGCCATTGCGCTGCTGTTTGCGATGCCGCTGTTTGTGTTTATGGGTGCGCTTTCCGATCGTATTGGACGCAAGTGGATCATGATGGCGGGATGTTTGCTGGCGGCGATTTCATACATGCCTCTCTACGGAGCCATGCAACGGGCCGCCGGATCGAATGTGGTTACAACTCAATCGAAACTGGATCCGGTGACAGGTGCTAAAAGCCTGATCCCTCAAACGGATGTTAACGGCACGTTGCAAGCAGCGAATGAAGTGCTGACTTATGTAGATTTCCGGACCTTAATCAGCTCACCAGCAGCTCAGAAACTCATCCTGCTCGTCTTCATTCAAGTCTTCTTTGTCACCATGGTCTACGGACCAATCGCCGCGTACCTCGTAGAAGCATTTCCGGCAAAGATCCGCTACACATCGCTCTCGCTTCCCTATCACATCGGGAATGGCGTCTTCGGCGGCCTCCTACCCGTAATCGGCCTCTCGGTAGTCGCAAACACCGGTGACATCTACGCCGGCCTCTACTACCCAATCATCGTGGCGAGCATAACCTTCATCGTGGGCTCGCTGCTGCTAAAAGAGACAAAGCACACGCGGATTTGGGACGAGGTTAGCCGCAGATAAACGCGGATTTTCAAACGCGGATCCGTTCATAATCAGCGAGGATCCGTGTTCTGCTTGTAGATCACCCCGTTCTTCATCACGAAGACCACTTTCTGCATGTTCTCAATATCCTGCAACGGATTGCCTGAGACGGCGACGATGTCGGCCCACTTGCCTGCCGTGAGGGAGCCGAGGTGGTTGTCCCAGCCTAATAGTCGGGCGGCGCTCGAGGTGCCGGCGACGATGGAGTCCATGGGACTCATGCCGCCCCACTGGACCATCAATACGAACTCGTGTCCGTTGGTGCCGTGAGGAACGACGCCGGCATCCGTTCCCAGCGCGATTGAGACCTTGTTCGCAACGGCGAGTTTAATTGCGTGACGCGCTGCGGCGGCCGCAGCTAATGCTTTTTCTGCACGCAACCCTTTCAACACTCCTGATTTCGCCGCTCGCTCAACTGCTTCTGACGCCGACAGGGTCGGCACCAGAAACGTTCCGCGCTCCTTCATCAGTCGCGCACCTTCTTCATCGAGAAACGAACCGTGTTCAATTGACGAGACACCCGCACGCACAGCTAACTTGATTCCCTCCGTTCCATGCGCATGCGCAGCTACCTTCCGCTCGAGCTTGTGCGCCTCGTCGACTAATGCCTTCAGCTCCTCAAACGTATACTGAGTCGCACCGACTGCATCTCCTTCAGACAACACACCGCCCGTTGCGCACGTCTTAATCACGTCAGCACCGTACTTGATCTGATAACGAACTGCGGCACGAATTTCCTCTGGTCCATCGGCGACACCTTCTTCGATTCCGCGATCAAACAATCCAGGTCGAAAGCCATTTTCATCGCAGTGCCCACCGCGGATGCCGAGCGCATGTCCTGCGGTCATCATTCGTGGTCCAGGCGTCCAACCCTCGTCGATGGCTTTTCGCAAAGCCATGTCATCAAACTTTCCCGATGCGCCAACGTTCCGGACAGTAGTAAATCCAGCCATCAACGTAGCGCGCGCGTGCTCCACACTGATAATCGCCGCAAACGATTCAAAATCTCTGACCGGAGCATTCTCACCGGCTGGATCACCCAGCACACGACCGACCAGATGTGTGTGAGCATCGATGAATCCGGGCATGAGCGTCACATCGCCGAGATCGATCACTTTGGCATTCGCAGGAACGTTGACAGATCCGGCAGCGCCAACGGCAGTGATCGCATTGTCCGTCACCACGACGACGGCGTTATTGATCGCGGCGGCGCCCGTGCCATCGATCAATCTAGCTGCCTTCAGCACAACTGTTCCCTTGCCAACGGGAGATTGCGGCGTGATCCGTGGAGTTTGTGACGCGCCTGCCAGAAACATTGAGTGGATCAGAAGCAATGCCAGGCACGCAGATCTAAAATTTTTCAATGGTTCGTCCTTTGTTAGCAGGAGATGGGAATACTCGTGCCGAACGCTGCGTTCACGTACGCTAAAAATCCTTGCGCAGAAAGTGTATCCAGCCGGTAAACAACGTTCGTTGAACGGCAAACAGAGTCGCCAGTAATCGTGATCGAGACGATGAGCTGCTGGCCGTTAAGACTCATGAAGTTTGGCCCACCCGAATCACCAAAACAGGTTCCGCCGTTGCCGGTTGACGCATTCTGCGACAGCCGCAGGTAGCCGCCGTTCAGCGAGTTGAAACTCGAAAACGAGAACATGCGGGGAACGGGATTGAGATCCTGAAAGAACGGAACTCCTCCGCTCACCACGCGGTTTTGCACACCATAACCTACGTTCGTGAACTGCGCCTTTTTCAATCCGTTCTGAGCTGCAAGCTGATCGAGTAAGCCGCAGCTCGGCAGTACTGCCGGCGAAACGCCCTGAACATTCCGCGTTAGGATCAATGCACCAATATCGCCTGAGTCACTCTGGCTCTGATTGTAATTCGGATTGGTAACCACGTTGGCCACCGCCAGGAGACTTGTTTTATTGCTTGTCAGTGCGCCGAAAGGTATCGACTGATCAAGGCTGACATAGGCAGTGTATCCCTCGGGGGCGAGATCCTGTTGGTAGAAGATCGTGCAGTGGCTGGCTGTAAGAAAGACGTTGCCAGTGATCATCGTGCCGGAGCAAATTGGAAAGATCTCCCCCGTAGTCGGCGACTTGACGATAAACGCGCCGGTATTGCGATACGCATTGCTTGAATCGACGAATCCGTACGTGATCGCAGATGTTTTTGGCGGCAGTAACAACGACATCGCCAACAGACTCGTGGCCAGTACAGAGACAGCTATCAGACGTTTCATGGAAATCTCCTTATGATGAAGCTTGTAGGTTGGCCGGGCGCGTGAATTCTACCGCCGAGCAGAGATAGGCTCAAGTTGCCCGCCCGAGGACATTGCGATAGGCTGGCAACGTTTCCGATAAATCCATGAACATCAATCGTCGCGAATTCAACTATGCACTACTTGTTAGTGTTGGTTCCGTAGCACTGCGCCGCTTTCCTACGCAGACAACGATGCGCGTCAACGGCAAGCGGATCATGGACCACATTCTTGCGCTGGCTGAATTTGGCAAGAACCCGCAAGGCGGTGCGAGCCGCGTTGCGTATAGCGATGCCGATAAACAAGGTCGTGAGTACGTGCTCGGACTGCTTCGAGATGCAAAGCTCGACGTCACGATCGACGCCGGCGGCAATCTCATCGGCCGCCGTGCTGGAAGCGCCAACAACCTCAAGCCTTTATTGATCGGTTCACATATCGACACGGTTCCTGAAGGCGGAAACTACGACGGCGTGGTCGGTTCGATTGGCGCGATCGAGGTTGCACAAACTCTGGCGGAAAACAACGTGACGACTCGTCACCCACTCGAAGTCGTCATTTTTCAGAACGAAGAAGGTGGACTCATTGGCAGCCGTGCGATGGATGGTGAGTTGACCGAGAAAGAGCTCGACCTCGTTAGCCGCAGCGGCAAAACGATTCGCGAAGGAATAAAGTTCATCGGTGGAGATGTCGCGAAGCTTACCGAAGTACTGCGACAGAAGGGCGACATCACCGCTTATCTCGAACTGCATATCGAACAAGGTGGAATTCTCGACAGTGAGAAGATAAACATCGGAGTAGTTGAAGGCATCGTCGGGATCAACTGGTGGGACGTCACGATTGAAGGGTTTGCAAATCACGCGGGCACAACTGCGATGAACAATCGACAGGACGCGCTTTTGGCCGCAGCAAAGTTTATCGAGGCTGTGAATCGCATCGTGACGAGCGTCCCTGGCAGACAAGTCGGCACGGTTGGCAGGATCAACGCACTTCCCGGCGCGCCGAACGTGATTCCCGGCAAGGTGGTCTTGAGTCTGGAGCTACGCGATCTCGACGCGTCAAAGATCAACATGCTCTTCGAGAAGATTCAGGCTGAAGCACAAAAGATCGCCAGTGACAGTAAAACGAAGTTCGACTTCAAGGAGATCAACGTCAACATTCCGGCGCCCACCGATCCACAAGTCCGCTCGTCGATCTCCGAAGCGGCGCGCGAGCTTGGTCTAACAACGAAGCTGATGCCCTCGGGCGCCGGTCACGACGCTCAGGACATGGCCCGCCTCGGTCCAGTTGGAATGATCTTCATCCCAAGTGTGGGCGGAATCAGTCACTCTCCACGTGAGTTCTCCCGACCGGAAGACATCACGAACGGCGCGAACGTCTTGTTGCACACCCTCCTGAAGTTAGATAAAGGCTAAGAAGTCTTTTGTGCTTTTTGTGCCTTTTGTGGCTCTATTCGTATCGTAGTGCAATGATCGGATTCACTCTCGTGGCACGTCTGGCGGGGATGTAGCTGGCGATCGCAGCGACAGCAACCAGCAACAACGATATGAGTGCGAACGTCATTGGATCAGTCGCCGTCACCCCAAACAACAGCGTGGACATCACTCTCGTTAACGCCAGCGCAGCGACGAGACCGATCGCGATGCCGATCACGACGAGCTTAAAGCCGTAACCAACAGCGAGTTTGAGCACAGTACCAGTCTGCGCTCCGAGCGCCATGCGAATGCCAATCTCATGTGTTCGCTGTGCGACTGAATAACTCATCACACCGTATATTCCGACCGCCGCAAGCACGAGCGCCACAGACGCAAAGATCGCGAGCAGCAACATGCTGAAACGCTCGCGCGCGATTGAGGCCCCGAGAATCTCCTCCATCGTGCGAATATTGGAAACCGGTTGGTCCTTATCGATCTCCCACACTGCTTTGCGAACTGCGCTCGCGAGGCTCTTCGGATCGACGTCAGTCTTGACGACAAGATCGCGCGGCGCGAAGAAATCCGACTGCCTGTAGGTGAGATACATCTGCGGCTGGAGCTCCGCGGTCAGTCCATACTGGCGTACGTCCTTCACCACTCCGATGACATTAAACCAATCTTCAGGTTTTTCGATCTGGCCCAGCGAAACACGTTTGCCGATCGCTTCTTCGCCCGGCCAGAAGCGACGGGCCATGGTTTCACTGATCACTATTACGTTCGGTGTCTTGTTTGTGTCCTGATCAGCTAATAGCCGTCCCTTTAACAGAGGAATGCTCATCGTATCGAAATACCCGGGGCTGATAATCCTTGTAATTACGATTAGTTCCTGTCCTGGTGGCGGCGCAGGTTTGCCTTCGATACCGACCCCGATAGAATTTCCCTGGGCATAAAGCGGCAGATTTGTGATGACTGCGGCTGATCTGACGCCCGGCAGCGACTGAACCCGGTTAACCAGGTCGGTATAAAACACTGACTTACTTTCGAGCGATTCGTATTTCGGTGACGGAAGGACAATCCTCATCGTTAAAAGATTCTCTGGCCGAAAGCCCGGATCGATATTACGCACACGCAGAAAACTGTTGATGAGCAACCCCGCGCCGATCAGCAGCACAAGCGAGACCGCAACTTCCGAGACAACCAGCAAACCGCGCAAACGTTTGCCGCTACCGCCGGTGGCTGCGTCCCGTCCACCCTCTTTCAATGTTTCGTTCTGGTTGAATCGAACGGATTGAATGGCAGGTGCGAAACCAAAGATCAGACCTGTCGCTAACGAAACCAGCAAAGTAAAACCGAGAACTTTGTAATCGATTGAAATCGTGCGGCCTTGAGAAATATTGTCCGGAATGAAAGTCTTCAGAATAGCCAGTCCACCATAAGCGATTGCAAGACCCACGAGACCACCAAACATGGACAGCAAAACACTTTCAGTTAGGAACTGACGTACCAGCCGTCCGCGGCGTGCACCGAGTGCTACACGCACGGCAATCTCTTTTTGTCTGACTGCGGCTCGAGCCAGCAAAAGATTGGCGACATTCGCGCAAGCGATCAGCAACACCATACCAACCGCACCGAGGAGGATTAGCAACGCCGGTTTGATGTCTCCGACCAGATGTTCGTGCAACTGCGTGATGGCCGCACCCAGACCGGTGTTCGTCTCCGGATACTGTTGTTGTAATCGCGTTGCAATGGTGCTCATGTCCGCTTGAGCCTGAGCCAATGTTACGCCGGGCTTGAGTCGAGCGAGCACCTGAAGAAAATGAGCGTCGCGATTTGCCGCCTCCCTGGGAGTAAAAGCAATCGGCACCCAAACATCGTCGAACGCCGTGGGAAATTGAAAACGTGACGGCATTACGCCAACGACCCTGTAACCTTTGCCGTTTAGAGTCAAAGTTTTCCCGACGATGCCGGCGTCACCGCCAAACCTTCGTTGCCACAATCCGTAACTCAACAGGACTACGAGATCGGAATTCGCTTGATCTTCCTCGGCTGTAAAAACACGTCCGAGTTGCGGGTCAACCCCAAGTAATGGGAATAGGCTCGCGGAAACACGACGGCCTACCAATCGCTCCGGGTCGCCGGAGCCCGTCAGATTGAAACTGGTGGGGGTGAATGCGGCCATCCCTTCAAACACCTGATTCTGATTGCGCCAATCAATGAAGTTTGCCGCGGTTGGGGTATCGGTGGGGTAACCTTGCTTCGCGTTCTCCTCCCAGACCAGGACCAGTCGTTCCGGTTCCTTGTAAGGCAACGGCCGCAGCAACACGGTGTTCACCACGCTGAAGATGGCGGTGTTGGCTCCGATTCCCAAAGCCAAGGCAATGACAGCAACGATCGTAAAACCCGGGTTCTTCCGCTGCAGTCGTACGGCATAACGCAGGTCGTGCAGGATATCTAATAACAAGTTCGTGCTCCCTCCGCCGGCAACAGGCGGCTCTGTCGCGGTCTTTTGCGAGCGCCGCATTTCTCTTTGCATCACATCCGCATCGGCGAGTTCTCTGAGCGCGACTTGTTTAGCCTCGGCTTCAGTCGCGCCGGCTTTGAGTGAGCGCTCGTAAACGTCGTCGAGATGCTGCGCCAGCTCTTCGACGATCTCGGCCTCATGTGACGGCTCGAGATTCAGTCGCGACAGGCGCCGGCGAACTTCTTCTTTCCAGTCAGGCATGCTCAATTCCGGTAATGCGATTGATGGCTTCGACAAACTCGCGCCAACTGTGACGCTGTGCGGCAAGCACTTTCCGGCCGTCGGCAGTCAAACGGTAATAACGACGCCGGCGCTGCCCTGCCTTCTCGACCCAGCGCCCCTGAATCCAACCGCGTCGCTCGAGTCGATACAGCAACGGATAAAGCGAAGCCACATTGAACTTCAGCCTGCCCTGCGAGCGCTGCTCGATCAAATTTCCGATGTCATACCCGTGCCGCGGCTGATCCTCAACGAGCGAGAGTATCAGCAACTCCGCACTCCCCTTCTTCAGCTCACGGTCAAGCATTTGCGACAGCTTATATGTCATAGCGATATATTATTGAGGTATATATCGAACGTCAACCTTGAAGTTTTCGGGCGAGAGATCCTGTTTTTAGTGGTTCATGGATAGAAGCCCAATTTAGCGGATTGCTCGCGAGACGTAATTCGACCGTCTAAGTTCAGCTTCAAAAGCCTCTCAGTCGCCCGCCCTATTGCCGTAAGTGGAATGATCTGACACCCATTCAAGTGAAAGTGTTCAGCCCAGCTCTGTGTTCGTGGATTGAACAACGGCACCAGTTTACCCGTGAGTGGATCGAGCGATGAAATGTCCGAGCCCTTAAAGCGATTACAATCAAAACACGCCAACACAAGGTTGGCGAAGGAAGTCTCGCCACCGTGTTTCAATGCAATGAGGTGATCAGGTTCGTGAGGACCGAAGGCTTCGGATTCAGCTATTAAACAGTATTCGCAACGCTCTCTCGCTCGCTGCCGCACCTCTCGCCGTAAGGCTGCGGAGATACGGGTCCTTTTCACGTTTTCTTCTTTATGTATTTGTGTGCACGCGCTTTAACGAGTTGCATAAGGTGTTCCAGTTGACCGAACCACTCAAGCTCTAGTTCATCGTCTTCGGTCAGTTCACCGGCGGAGTTGAGTTCGAGTAACTCACGCACACGCTCTTGTGTTTCCTGTGAAGGACGGAAAGACAAAATCTCCTCGGGTGACGCGCCACGAGCAAAGAAATCTACAATCTCACCGTAGCTCCTTTGCTGAAACGTCAACGCAGCAACTGCACCGTCACGTTCATTCCTGGTTTCCTGCTTCATTACCATAACGTAGCGAATCTTAACAATTTTTTGCTCTCACAAAAAGGCCGACCAAGTTGGGCCGGCCTTCTCTTCCCTTCTCAGTCACCTACATTTCACCCCTAAATGCACGGGCAAATAATTACACCTTCAATCGTGCCGACCACAGCACCGCTTCCACCTTTAACTGACGGATCAAACTTGATGCGGTAGGCGGCTATTACCTGGCAGCCTTTGAGTGCTGGATCCTGTGTGGCTGTGACTTGTCCACACAGACGACCCTCCATGATTCCCAGATCACTACATTTTTGACAGGCCTTGATGGGAAGGCGATGCGAGCCTTCGTTAGTGACGCCGGACATGCGTCCTTCGACTTTTAGCCCATTAACTCCGAGCCAAACAAAGTCCGCCGCATGAAAGCCACGATGCATGCCGTCGGTATCAAAAGCGGTGGAGAGATTGCCCAATTCGAGGCCGCCATTGAAGGACCGCGCCAATGGTGAGTCGCAGTTGGCTCCTTGAATGTTGGCTTTCATTTCGTGCTGGGTGCGAAGCGTTACGCATTTCGGTTCTTTGCACTCCTGTTTCTTGCTGCTACGGAGTGGCATCTTTCCCTTTAGGTCCTTAGATAAGGCGCTAACACAAAATGGTTTAGTGAGGATCCCTTCGGGATCGTCAAAGCATCTGGATGTTGCCATTTTTATTCTCCTTCTGGGTGACGAGGCTGTCGAGTGATTGAGGAGAGCGCTTCTGAGGGCTCAGGCGACTCCTCCGTTCGTGGTGTAACGAACCCAAGTTCGCAAGGTGTTCTTGAGTCGCCACAATATTCCTATCTACGGATGAAAGTCAACGCATAGAGTAACGCGGATGAAAACAGATCGATCTGTCTTCATCCGCGTTATCTGTGGCTAAATATTCTTTCGCTTACTTACACTTGCTGTACCCGCAATCCCGACAGAAATCACAGCCGCTCGCGTGTTCGAGTTGGCCGTGGCACTCGGGGCAGATGCCGATCATGTTGGACATGATGGCGCCGGTGACGGCTTTCTGGTGATGTTGGGATTGTTGTTTGCTCGCCACGGCACGGGCGGAGTCGGGAAGGTCCTGAACGCGCCGCACCGTGATCATGATGCATTCGGCAACCGCCTGCTCGGGTGAAGTAAGCAGTCGCTCATTGAACCACACGGCGTGCGTGCCGGTCACTTTGTTCAGGCTGTACGCTACTTCTGCCGCATCGAACCCGCCACGCAGCATCTTCGAGGCCAGCAAGCCCACGCCGCCGCTGATTGGACCAGTTGCGAAAACTTCCTGAATCATTTTGCCGTCGTGATTAACCGTGACGTAGAGATTCTGCCCGTCGAACGGAATCTGCCAGGTCGCACCGCGCAATTCGCGTGGACGCTCGATCCTGATCGCGGTCACCGCTGGCAGTTTGATCGTCTCCGAATGTTCGCGCGCAATCGCTTCCTGACGAGCGGAGGCATCGTCAGCCGCCGCAGCTTCCGCAGCACTCACCCCTTCGTCCAACGGCTCGACCACCGCTTCCGGATTGCAGGCAACTTCACCCTTCGGTTCTTCAGCTTTCATCGACGTTAGCACCTGGTTGTCGCGTGAACCATCACGATAATAACTGACTGCCTTGCAACCAAGTTGACGTCCGAGGCGATAAAGCGCGTCCACTGATTCCACCGTGTCGTTAACCGCACCATTGCAGGTCTTCGACACACTGTTGTCGACGTTGCGCTGAGCAGCCGCGAGCACATGAACGTGCTGCTCAGCGCTTATGTTCATCGCCGAGATAAAATGTGACGGCAGTTCCTGTTCGTGGTCCACGACATAAGCTGCAGCCGCATCTATCGATTCCTGATC
>JBKPPU010000290.1:0-12045 GCA_046733695.1 Acidobacteriota bacterium | reverse complement strand
AACAGTCTCGTTTCCAGGCTCGTCCGTCTCAGCAGAGACGAAGACTATCAACATGAATATCAACGCGGGAGCGATGTTTCGATGGTGGTTTCAGCAACCGCCGGACGACATCGTGTTTGATCTCCCCGGTCCTTCCAGCATTAAGCTCGCGTTCCAAGCGCAAGGATTCAACAAGACGGCGGATTTCACGTTTCCACTCGCGCCACATGTGAGCCCAGTCGCTGGCGGCGCCTACGTGTTTCCAGCCCGCCGCGAGGATCTGGACCTCGGCGAATATTGGACCATGAATGGCTGTATCCACGGCATGGGTGCGGAAGGAAGTCAGAGCTTCGCTTATGACATCGGAGTCTGGGGTTGCAACCATGACGACGGAACCTATAGTTGGCTTCACCCCGGTAAGACGGGCAAGAAGAACGCTGACCACCGCGTGTGGGGAAAGCGAATCTATGCCATGGCTGACGGCGAGGTCCTGGAGGCTGTGAACGATTGCCCTGACAACCCAGCTCCGCTTCCATTGAACGGTGACAAAGCGCACGACGACCCGCTTTGGGCAGAACAACGGACCAAGTACTGGGGTGCATATGAGGACGCGCACGGAGGCGCGTCGAAGGTTCATGCAGGCGCCGGCAACCACTTCTACATTCAGCACGGAGACGAGGTCGTGCTCTATGCGCACATGCAGAAGGGAACTCTAAACAAGAACCTTCTCAGCAAGGGAGCCAACGTCAAGAAAGGCGACTTCCTTGGGTTGGCTGGGAATGCCGGGAACGCCTCGGGGCCCCACCTGCACATTCATGCGATTCAGGGCACGACGCCGGAAGTTGGACCACTCCGACCTTTCATTCTTAAGGACGCCTGGGCCATCGACAACGACTTCATCATCGGCAACCCCATGCAAGGTCCGTGGTCGCTGATCGCAAAGCAGGGAATTCCCGAAGGCAACCCGAACCCGGCGCAATGGGACAAACAGGATTGCTTTCTATGGCCCGACGCGTCGCTACCGGAGTGGCCCGAAGTTGTGAAGCTTTCCGTTACCGAGTCGAACTACCAATCGCTGGCCCAGACGATGAAGAGCCGCGGGTTTCGCGCTGTATCGCTCGATGCCTACACCATCGACGTGCTCCCCAATGTCGGCCAGACCTTCTTTAACGTGATCTTCAGACCTGCGACGGGCGTGATCTACGAGTCACGGCACGGCCTGAGTGGAGATGAATATCAGACGGAGTTCAATAAGTGGGTGGATGACAAGAAGTATGCACTAGTGCATGTCGAGAGCTACTTCAGTCACGTTCTGAACCGAATTTCATACGCCCCGATCTTCGTAAAAGCGTCCGGGCCTGTGTTCACGGCATATCACGGAAAGAGCAAAGCGGAGCACCAGAATCTCTTCGATGATCTCACCAAAAACCAGGGTTACATTCCGGTCAACATCAGTGTAGTTTCACAAGGGGGAGATCGCAGCTACACCGCGCTGTATCAAAAGCGGAGCGTCGGGCGCGTCGAAGCGCGATCGACGTTAAGCGTCGCCGAGTATCAGCAAAAGTTCACAGACAATGCTAAGGCGGGTCTTCATCTTGCATATCTGAATTCGTATCTTCACAGCGGCGATATCAACATCGTCGCCATTTGGTATGAGAACATCGCGTCGCCGTACGTCGAGCATCACCTCGACACACAGGAGTTCGATGTTCTTCTAAAGAAAGAGCGGAAGGCTAACCGGTATCTACGTGCGCTGACCGGATACCAGCGCGGCGTGGTACCGAATTTCGCGGCGGCCTGGAACACTTAGAAGGCGGCTTGTAGCGGAATGCATGGTAGAGGATTTCGACTCGCTGATTTGAGGTCGCACTGCGTCGCAGGGCGACAGCATAACCTGGGGGCTCAATCGTGTTGCGCTTCCGTACGATGTTCCGCCCGGTGCGTCGGTAACGTTCTCGTTCAACATCACTGCACCAACGGTGCCTGGCACCTACAACTTCCAGTGGCGCATGTTGCAGGAAGGTGTGCAACGCTTCGGCGATGCCACAAATAACGTGCAGATCACTGTCGTGACTCCGAGTAACTCGGCGCAATTCATTTCGCAGCAGGTTCCCGCAAGCATCACTGCGACGGAGTCGGCCACAGTTTCGATCACGATGAAGAACACCGGGATACGCTTTGGCAAGCGGGGTCAATGTACAGGCTCGGTTCACAGAACCTGCAGGACAATACAACTTGGGGACTGAACCGCGTGCCAATGCCGGTCGACGTTGGCCCGGGCAGCAGGTGACTCTGACCTTTCAAATAACGGCCCCATTGTCTACTGGAAAGAAGAACTTCCAGTGGCGCATGGTGCAGGAGGGTGTGCAATGGTTTGGCGACTTTACAACAAACAAAGAGATCTCTGTGAAGCCGCCTGTATGCCCGAGTTGTTAATCAGGTAGACGATTGACGTGACAAAGCCACGGGACGACTCGTGGCTTTGCCGCGTCGATTAATAACTTAGTCAACGCAGTGTTCTCTTGAAGAAGTCTACAACTCGTTGTTCATATTCAACTCTTGCCGCGTTGTGAAGGTCAACGTGTGCTGCACCTGGAACAACCCAAAATTCCTTTGGTTCGCTCGCCATCTCAAACATTTTGCGAGACTCGGCAAGAGTCGTGTGCTGATCGTTAGCTCCGGCGATGAACAGCTTCGGCATTGTCAGTTTGCCAACGTGATCGATTGGACGAAGATTGTCGGCGCTGATTCCAAGTCTTGGCTTTAGCTGCACGAGTAGCAGCGGACTTAGCACCTTGGCCCAACGTCCGAGATGGGCGGTAAGTCGATCCGCAACAGCATCGTTAATTGTTGGGTAGACCATTTCGATCACCATGGAATTAACGGTGAGCGGAGGATTGGCGAGTAGTGACGCGGCGCCGCCCATTGATTCACCTATCACTCCGATTCTTTCTCCGGGTGCGGCATTTCTAACAAAGTCAATCGCGGCTTTAGCGTCTTCACTTTCAAGGTAACCAAAGGTGATGTGGTCACCAGGACTTTCGCCGTGAGCCTGAAAGTCAAACAACAAAACTGAGTAGCCTTCATGAGAAAGAAAACGCGCGCGTTCGACCATGCTCAGACGGTTTGAACGCACACCATGCATCAACACGATCGCACCAGCACCGCGTTGTCCGGGAATGTACCAGCCGTGAATTGTGGAGCCTGAGTTACTTTGAAACTCGACTGACCTACCGTTGAGATTATCGGGCAAGTCGCCCACGTGTTGAGGCGCTGGCGCCGACAATGCGGAGCCTGCGATCAAGATCGTGGCTATGGAAACAATGAGGAGCAGAGCAATTGTGCAGATTAAGATTTTCCGCTTCATGAAGTTTGGTTCCGGACTTATCAATTAGATAAGGTTTATGCTGCCTAGAAATCTCGTTACTGTCGCGATTACCTGATCGCGCTGACCGCGATGCGGGCTATGTCCACAGTTATTAAGTATTCTTGTCTCAACTCGTCCGCTGCATCCACGTTCAATCGCCTCGACTTGTTTCAGTGTTCCATACTGATCGTCGTCTCCTTGAAGCACGAGAACAGGGCACGTGATCGAAGGGAGATACGATTCAATATTCCACGACCGAAACTCCGGCATAAGCCATACATCATTCCAGCCATGAAATGCACATTCGGCGTTCTCACCATGGTAGCGTTCAAGCCCTGCTCTCAGATTTCCCGTCTCATAGTTCACCTTTGCTAACTCGATACTCTCAACACTCAAGTCTTCGACGAACACGTGTGGAGCTTCAAGGATGAGCGCGCGAATATATTTTCCCGGGTTGGCGCCTGCATGAATGAGTGCAATCGACCCTCCGTCGCTGTGTCCAAATAAGAGTGCTTCGCGAATATTCAGTAGATCAATCACTTCAGGAAGAACAGTCAGTGCTTCGTCGTGCATGAACGTTACTGGACGAGGAAGTGTAATCGGATCTGACTTGCCATAGCCGGCGCGACTGTAGACCAGCGCGCCGTATCCTGTCGCTTCAACTACACGCGCAGGAAAATCTTTCCAACTCTCAACGCAGCCGAGACCTTCATGCAGAAAGATGATCGTGGGCGACTCTTCAGGCGAAGGACCAATCCAATCATACTCGAGTCTATGTTGTTGGGTTTGTAAGGATGGCAAGGTTGCACCGTTGATTCGGCAAGTGCCTGGCGGAAGTAGTTTACGCTAACGGACAAGGAATCAGAACTTCTTGGCGCGGTTCCAGAAAAGTGAGATAGGGCCCTACTACATCCACCGAACGTTCCATTCAAATCCCGGGGGTTGACTTGCGGGCCGGACTGCAAGGACAATGGGCCGCAGTAGCCCAGGTTCCCAACCTCAGACTCGACGGCAGTTCAGACAGCTCTACCTAAAGATGAAACTACATATACCCCCTTCATCGCGAATTGGTCGGATTGTGCTCGTGCTCGCTATCGTCTGTTTACTTGCAGTTTCTGCGAGTGTGATTTTTGTCGGAGCACAAAATGCCGACAACAACCTTCCAACAGCAAACACAGCCGCACCGACGAAAGCCAGAGTCGCGGAAAGTTTCGGCAGGTTGCCGCTCAGCTTTGAGCTTAATAAAGGACAGATCGACAAGCGGGTGAAGTTCCTGTCCCACGGACCGGGTTACGATCTGTTTCTGACCTCGACCGAAGCTGTCCTGCGAGTGCAAAAGTCGACCGGGCTGCAAGCGGAGAAATCCAAAGATCCAGAAGTGCGCGAAGGCACGGTCCTGCGCTTGAAGATGCTCGGCGCGAATGCAACACCTGAAGTGGAAGGTCAGGAGGAATTACCCGGTAAAATCCACTACTTCATCGGCAACGATCCGACTCAATGGCGTCGCAACATTCCGACCTACAAAAAGGCTTATTTCAAAAACATCTATACGGGAATTGATGTTGTCTATTACGGCAGCCAGCGAGAACTCGAATACGACTTTGTTATCGGTCCAAGCGCTAATCCCAAACTCATCAGATTCAGTGTCGAAGGCGCAGATAAAATTCGTCTCGACAAGACGGGGAAATTACTGCTCAGTTTGAAGCACGGGGAAGTTTCACTGAAGAAGCCGGTGATCTACCAGCTCGAAGAGAATGGTAGTCGGCGCGAAGTTAAAGGCAAGTATGTAGTCAACGGAAACGAAGTGCGGTTCAAGCTCGAGCGATTCGACTCCGGCAAAGCTCTGATCATCGACCCCGTCCTTTCATATTCAACTCTGCTGGGGTCCAACAACGGCGAGACGGCCAACGGAATCGCAGTCGATTCACAGGGAAGCGCATACGTCACCGGCACAACGGAATTTTCCGGTTTTCCAACCACGCCAGGCGCTTTTCGGACTACATCTCTTAGAGGTGGAGCATTCGTTACAAAGCTAGATCCAACGGGGAGTTCACTTGTTTATTCGACTTATTTCAGCGGCATTGACAACAACAGCACACGTGGAAACGGCATTGCGGTGGACGCAGCTGGAAACGCTTACGTCACTGGAATCAGCGAGGGAAACAGCCTTCCGTTAGTAAATCCGTTAAAGACAAACAGCATCTTTTTTACTACTTCCGACGCAGCCGCAAACTGGAACAACCTGAACTCGGGCCTCGTGGGAGACATCCAGTCTCTCGCTGTCGCTCCAACCGCACCCAACACACTTTACGCCCCGACATCAGATGGGTTCTATCGGAGCACTGATGGTGGAGCGATCTGGTCCAAGGCGCCTTCTCAGGGCAGCAGTTCGCCGAGTTTTACCGGAGCGAACGCAATCGCGGTAGATCCCACCAACTCTTCGACGGTTTACGTCGCCTTTTTCAACAGCCTGATGAAAACGACCGATGGGGGTAATACCTGGACTGGCGTAAATATGTCACCCGTCGGCTTCTTTAACATATTCACCATCGTGATCGATCCGTCAACGCCGTCGACGATGTATGTAGGCGCCGGTAATGGTGTGTTCAAGAGTACGGATAGTGGCGCCAACTGGATCGTTCAAAACAACTTTGGTGTAGCGACGACTCCGAGTGTTCGTACACTCGCAATCGATCCGGCTGCCCCGTTAACGATCTATGCCGGCACGACTGGCAACGGTCTATTTAAATCGACAAATGGCGCCGCCGTTTGGACCGCAATGAACACTGGAATGAATGGTCCCGGTGCGACGAATGTGGGCGCGATAGCGATCGATCCAGCGAACCCTCAAACGATTTACACCAGCACCAGTCTGACAGGCACTATTTTTAAGAGTACAAACGGTGCAGCATCATGGGATCCGCTGACGAACGGCCTGCCTTCGGCTGGGGTTGGTCCGATAGTGGTGAATTCTTCGGGCGTGTTTGCCTCGGTTGGCGAAAACGGAGTTTTCAAATCAATAAATGGTGGAGCAAACTGGACCAGCGCCAATAATGGCCTTTGGAATTCAGCTGTTCGTTTCCTCGTGGCTCATCCCTCTAATGCCTCAATTCTTTACGCTGCCACCAATTCGAATTTCTCCGCCGATGCGTTTGTCACTAAATTGAACCCCTCCGGTTCGGGTCTATTGTTCTCAACTCTGCTCGGCGGAAATGCGAGCGACATCGCCAACGGCATTGCAGTCGATGCAAACGGAAACGTTGCCATAGTAGGCTCGACGGATTCCCTTAATTTTCCGACTGTGAATGCCGTCCAGGCCTCTGCGGGTTCGGACAACCGTAACGCGTATGTGACGAAGTTGAATCCAGGTGTGCCCTCGATTGTGTTTTCGACGTACCTGCGCGGCAACGGAGTCGACAATGCCTTGGACGTCGCAATCGATAGCTCCAGCAATGTTTATGTGACAGGACTAACTAATTCCAGTGACTTTTTGACGGCGAACGCATTTCAATCCACATACAGTGGAGGCTTCAACGGGGATGCTTTCGTAACTAAACTTACCGGTGACGGCGCGCTGACTTACTCAACCTATCTCGGTGGTAACGGAACAGACGTTGGTCACGGAATTGCCGCCGATGCGTCCGGAAACGCTTACGTTACCGGTGTCACTGATTCAGCCAACTTTCCGACGCAGAATCCTATTCAACCAAGCCTCGGAGGATCTTCTAACGGAGATGTTTTTGTAACGAAGCTGAGCAGTAACGGATCCGCACTGGTTTACTCCACGTACCTTGGTGGATCGGGAAGCGATTTTGGTCAGGACATCGCTATTGACTCTGCCAACAACGCCTACATAGCCGGATTCAGCGACTCTATCGATTTTCCATTGCTCCCAGGTGCACTACGCACCAAGAGCACGATGTTCAAGAGTACTGATGGCGCTGCGAGTTGGAGCAACGACAATTACGGTTTCGCTGCAAGTACGATCAACGCCATGGTCATCCACCCGACGCAGCCATCAATCGTTTATGTCGGTACCGCAACCGGCGTTTTCAAGACTACCAATGGTGGCAGAACCTGGACGGCGATTAACAACGGTCTTACTAATCGCTTCGTAACTGCGATGGTGATGGATCCAACGGCTCCCGATACGTTGTACATAGCGATTACTGGTTTCCAAACTATCACCGGCGTCTACAAGAGCACGGACGGCGGCGCTAACTGGATTCGACGTAGTAATGGAATATTTCACAATGATCTGACTAGTCTCGCTATCGTTCCTTCTGCACCAAACACACTTTATCTGGGTGTGACTCCCTGTTGTTCACCCGGCAGTCATATCTACAAGACTACAGATGGGGCAGACAATTGGGCGCTGATACCAGATGCACCGCCCGTGGTTCCTTTTTCAATCGTTGTTGACCCGCTGAACAATTCGACTATCTATGCTGGGGACGCAACATCCCCGAACGGCGCGGTTTACAAAAGCACGAACTCGGGCACTTCATGGGATAAGCTCCCCCTGGTAGTGAATTCACCCGTGCGGTGGGTCGCAGTCAGCCCTCATACGGCGGGACTGGTGTATGCCACCGCTGACCAGGGGTTATTTCGAAGTACTGATGGTGGCGCTAACTGGACTCAGGTACCTTCCAGATTCGGCAAAATCTATTTCGATCCTGTCAGCCCATCAACCCTCTATTTAATACCCGCCAACTTTGCGAACTTTAGCGTTTTCAAGAGTACAGACAACGGACAAACATGGACCACCGTGAACAAAGGGCTCGGCGGCGGTGTACCCACCGCGCTTGTTATCGATCCGGTGAGACCTGCAAACTTATATGTCGGCACAACATTTTCAGGTGTTTTCGAAGCCTTTGTCGCCAAGGTTAATACAGCCGGTAACGGTCTGACCTACTCGACGTTCATCGGTAACGGTCTGTCTGGAGCCGCATCCAGTAGTCAAGCAAATGGAATTGCGGTTGATGCTTCCGGCAATGCTTACGTCGCCGGCAATGCGAGCTCCGGTTTCGCTGTTACTCCCAACGCTTTCCAACCGTTCCTTCGTGGCGCCAGTGACGCGTTTATTTCCAAACTGTCAAACTCGTACATCATCAGCGGACGTGTCTTGAATAGCGGGGACGTGCCTCTCAGTGGAGCGGAGGTCGTCTTGAACGACTGTACATCGTTGACCAGTGTATTCACTGAAAGCGACGGCTCTTACCAGTTTTCAAGATTGCGTGAAGGAGGCAATTACACAGTCAGTGCAAGCAAGCCTCAGTTCACCATGACGCCTGCAAGCCAGACTTTCAACAATCTCAACAGCGACAAGGTGCAGGACTTTGCGGCTCTACAAAGTGCTTCACCGTTCTACACCATTAGCGGAAATATAAGCGAAAACGGCGCCGTCTTACCCGGTGTCACCGTTACGCTCACTGGATCTCAGGTTGGTCTGAGAACTACAGACGTCAGCGGTAATTATTCATTCGAGCTAATCGCCGGTGGAAACTACACTGTGACACCGTCGGTCCTGGGATTCAACTTCGCTCCGGCTAGCGCAACCTTCAATAGCCTGAGCGCAAGCCAAATCGCAAATTTTGCTGCCACACGTCAGAATTTTGTGGTGACAAATACTAATAATCACGGCGCTGGATCATTGCGTCAGGCCATGCTCAACGCGAATGCGACCCCTGGCACAGACACGATCACTTTCAACATTCCTGGGGCAGGGGTGAAGACAATTACACCGCTAACTGCGTTGCCTGACATTACTGATCAGGTAGTTGTCGACGCCACTACACAGCCAGGCTATGCGGGTACACCGCTGATTGAGATTGACGGCTCGATGGCCAACGCGGCTGATGGTCTGGTGATCAAAGCAGGTGGCAGCACGGTCCGTGGATTGTCTATCGGTCGCTTCGGTAGTAACGCCATCAATGTGAACGGGTGTGACGGCAATGTGATTCAGGGAAATTATCTTGGCGTCGCTGCAAATGGAACGTCCGCTCGCCAAAATAATTGGGGCATTCAACTGACGAACTCCTCCAATAACCTGATCGGCGGAACCACCGCCGCAGCGCGAAACGTGATCTCGGGAAATGGTAATAGTGCAATTGCCATCAACTCGGGGAACGCTAACGTCATTCAAGGAAACTTCATTGGAACGACAGCCGCCGGAACAGCCGTCTTAACGGCACCTTTCGCCAGTTTCGCTGGCATCAGGATTCAGGATGCAACATCCATAGACAATCTCATCGGAGGTAGCGCGCCGGGAGCGGGCAATGTCATATCCGGGATTAACGGCTTTGCAATCTTCACTACTGGGACTGGTACAGTCATTCAAGGTAATCGGATCGGTACGGACGTCAACGGCGTAAACAAACTTCCCAACTCTGGCGGTGTTTTAGTGTCGGGGTCGAACATCCTTGTCGGTGGGACCACTGCCGAAGCCAGGAACGTCATCTCGGGTAATAACGGAGACGGCGTCACTATTACGGGCGTTGGTAGTCGGCTACAGGGCAATTACATCGGCACAGATATAACCGGATCAATCGCGTTAGGTAACACTGGTAGTGGTGTTGTTGCAGGAAACGGTGCGTTGATCGGCGGTACCACACCTGCGATGAGAAACATTATTGCTGGAAACAGTTTTAATAACATTTCTCTGGGAAGCTTTGGGGCCGCGGCTCCGGTCACGGTCCAGGGTAATTACATTGGCACGGACGTCACCGGCACTCGCGCCCTGGGTACGACAAATGTCGGCGTCAGTATTTCCAGTAACAACAATTTGATTGGCGGTGTTGTAGCCGGTGCGCGCAACGTCATTTCAGGAAACATAACGGGCGTGCAAATTGGCTTTTCGAATGTTGTTGGAAACGTCATTCAGGGCAACTTTATCGGATTGAACGCGGCTGGAACGGCGCCTCTGGGAAATACACTGCAAGGCGTTGCGATTAATGGCTCGGTCAATAACATAATCGGCGGCACGCAGGCTGAGGCAGCCAACAAGATTGCCTTCAACGGTGGTCCCGGTGTTGTCATCAGCGGGTCCGGACAGGGGAATGCTGTCCGGGGCAATTCGATCTTTTCAAACACTGGTCTGGGAATTGATCTCGGCGGAAATGGTGTTACGCCCAACGACGACGGCGATGCGGATACTGGCGCAAACAATCTTCAGAATTTCCCTGTCATAACCGGTGTGCTTTCGTCGAGTAACAGTACGACGATTCAGGGAACTCTGAAGTCTCTACCAAGCACCACATTCCAGCTCGACTTCTTTTCGAATGCGGCTGTGGATCCTTCTGGAAATGGAGAGGGAGCCACGTTCTTCGGCACAACGTCCGTCAACACGAATGCTAACGGCGATGCCACGATCAACGCGATTATCCCGGCTGGTCTACCTGCGGGTCGTGTTATTACTGCGACGGCGACTGATCCCAACGGAAACACGTCGGAGTTTTCGGCCGCCGACGCGACTGGCGCCGCCGGTAGCGTGCAATTCACTGCGAGCTCAATGCAGGTGATCGAAGATGTCGGGACGTTATCAATAACGGTCGTGCGCACCGGCGGTTCGACCGGCAGTGTGAGTGTTGATTATTCAACTGCTAACGGCACCGCGATCGCAGGTCAGGATTATACGTCTGCCTCAGGTACGTTGACGTTCGCCGGTGGTGAGACAATCAAGACCATTCAGATCCCGATTACAAACGACTCCACGACTGAAACGGATGAAACGTTCACGGTTTCGTTGAACAACAACTCGAATCTCGAGGTAGTGGGAGGTCCCAGCACGCTCGTAGTAACGTTGCAGGATCGCAATACAACTCCAGTGATAACCATTAACAGCGTTGCTGTGCAGGAAGGCAATACCGGTACGACCACCGACGCGATGTTTATCATCAACCTTTCAGCGGCTACGGGGCGTACAGTCAGCGTTAACTTTGCGACGGTGAACCAGACTGCGACCGGCGGGAACAAGTGTGGTCTCTCCGGTGTCGATTACGAGTCGGCCTCCGGCAATTTAGCGTTTAGTCCGACTATCACCGCGTTTGCGATACCAATCAAGGTTTGCGGTGATAATAATGCGGAAGCGAATGAAACGTTCCGGATTGCGTTTTCGAATCCTGTCGGAGCGGCGATCCAGGTCAATTCGGGGTTCGGCACAATCTTTGACGACGACCCGCTCGACTTGTTGCTCGAAGAGTCTGGTCCCGTTCCGGGTCAAGCCGCAGCTCTCGACGCGTTGCTGGCTGTAAGAGATCCGTTCCGTGTTCAAGGTATCCCGGACTTTTGGCCGAATGTGGTGGATAAGAATACCCGCGTCGCGTTCTTTGTTCGCAACCTGCAATTGAATCCTGGCGAGACGGCGTCGTCGGTGTTCGTCAGGTTTATAAACGGCTTTAGTGTGGTTGCGAGTGTGGCGGCGGAGGATGTACGCCCGATTCCGAATTCGGAGTTTACGCAAGTGGTCGTACGACTACCGAATAATCTGTTGCCGAATACGTACACGATCCAGATCCAGGCGCATTCGAGGTTGAGCAATACCGGCACAATCCTCATCATCCCGTAGGTTTTGGACGTTGTGCTTCGACACTGTGATGGTTACCAAGGTCGTCGCAGTGTTAATTTAGTGCAAGCGTCTACCAATCTGCGCGACGCGGTCAACCGGTCGACGTTCAATAATCATGACTAAACCAAATCTA
>JBKPPU010000289.1:0-2510 GCA_046733695.1 Acidobacteriota bacterium | reverse complement strand
AGCGCGAGCGGCCAATGCCGTAGATATAAGTGAGACCAACTTCGGCTCGTTTGTTTGGTGGTAAATCGACTCCTGCTACACGTGCCATTGTATTTCTCGTTATCCTTGTCTCTGTTTGTGTTTGGGATTAGAGCAGATCACACGCACTACACCCTTGCGGTGGATGACCTTGCACTTGTCGCACATCTTCTTTACTGACGCACGGACTTTCATCTGACTGTTCCTCGTTACCTATTTATAGCGATATGTGATCCGGCCGCGATTGAGATCGTATGGCGAAAGCTCCACTAAAACCCTATCCCCCGGAAGTATGCGAATAAAATGCTTGCGCATTTTCCCTGATATGTGCGCAAGCACCTGATGCTGGCTGTCTTCCAACTCGACCCGAAACATAGCGTTAGGCAAAGTTTCCAGCACCTTTGCCATGACTTCTATCGCTTCTTCCTTCGCCATATCCTCTCAGAATGGAGTTCTGACGCTGCCGACAAACTGCGAATAATAGCACGCGGCCCTTTACTTGCCAAGCCGAGGTCAGTCGCGGATTTATTCTTATCAGCGTTCGTCCGCGTAAATCCGCGACTAAACTATAGCTGGCTCAAGGGGCGCACCGGAGGACACAAGGGTCAGCACCTCGGGACCGTCCTCAGTTATTGCTATCGTGTGCTCAACGTGAGCACTGGGCTTGCCATCGATCGTTACCACTGTCCATCCGTCAGACAGCGTTTTCGTTAAATATGAGCCCTGATTCACCATTGGTTCGATGGCAAAAACGTACCCATTCTTGATTTTGGGCCCGAGCCCTGGCTTCCCAAAGTTCGGAATCTGCGGATCCTCGTGCATCTTCCGCCCGATTCCGTGTCCCACGTAGTCGCGAACTACCGAATAGCCATGCGCTTCCGCATGCTCCTGAACCGCCCAGCCAATATCGCCCAGATGGTTCCCGGCATAGCACTGCTTGATGGCCCGTTCGAGACACTCTTCCGTGACCCGAACCAGTCTCAGCTTTTCCTCGTCGACATTTCCAACCGGAACCGTGGTGGCCGTGTCGCCGACGAAACCTTCAAGAGTGACGCCACAGTCGATTGAAAAGATGTCGCCTTCTTTCAAAATGTAGTCAGAAGGAAAACCGTGAACGATTTGTTCGTTGACCGAGGCACAGATTGAATATGGAAACCCGTTATAGCCCTTGAAGGTCGGGAGCGCGCCTGCGTCGCGAATCATCTTCTCGGCTTCGCGATCGAGATCCATCGTCGTAATGCCAGGCTTCACCAGGCGGCGAAGATGCTCGCGCACCTGCCCCACGAGGCGACCTGCAGCGCGCATCTTGTCCAGCTCTTTTTTTGACTTACCGATAATCATTTCACACTTATTTTAGCCGCAGACGAACGCAAATTCACGCAGATAGGGAGTGTTCCGCATTTACCACCCTTACAACGTCTTCATGGATTGCCTCAGGGTCGCGGGCACCATCAACGGTCCGAAGCACACCGGCTGATTTGTAGTAGTCGATCAGCGGCCGAGTTTGTGCTTCATAAGTTGCAAGCCTTGCCTTGACGGTTTCCAGGTTGTCGTCAGCACGCTGCACGAGTTGCGCTTGCGGGTGAAAGTCACAAACATTATCGACTCGTGCCGGCTTGAAATAGATGTTGTAAATCTCGCCACAGACAGAGCAGTTCCGCCGTCCCGTCATTCGTTTCTCGAGAAGATCGTGCGGCACGTCGATCAGGATCGGGATGATGGTGTTGCCCTGCTCAGCTGCCAGCTTTTCGAGACTCGCAGCCTGTGCCGGAGTTCGCGGAAAGCCGTCGAGAATGTAACCGTTCCGCGCATCGTCCTGCGAAGTGCGTTCCTGGACGACCCTGATTGTCAAATCATCAGGCACGAGCTGTCCGCGGTCCATGATCTCCCGTACTTCCTGCGCGAGTAGAGACTGCGCAGTCTTCAAAGCTCGAAAGATATCCCCCGTCGAGATCTGGGGTAAATTCAGACGCTCTTGAAGCAAGCGCGCCTGCGTGCCCTTTCCGGCACCAGGCGCACCCATGAGTACAATAATTTTCGCCATACGGAATCAGGCACGACGTCCGCGCAAGCGACCGCCGCCGCCGAGAAATCCCTCGTAGTTGCGCATCACGAGTTGAGCCTCAATCTGCGCCACAGTATCCATCGCCACACCAACCAGAATCAGCAGTGACGTACCGCCGAAATAGAAGTTGTAGCCCATCCCGGTCGGGATCCACGAAAGCCCTGGAGTGGTGCTGACAAATGCATCGAGCGTGTTGCCGATGAGTGGCAGGCGCGCGAGTTTGAATCCGCTCAACATAAACTGAGGCACGAACGCGACCAGGGCGAGATAGACCGCGCCGACAGTGGTTAAGCGAGTCAGGATCGTATTGAGATATTCAGCGGTGGCCCGGCCCGGACGAATGCCCGGCATGAAGCCGCCATGCTTACGAAGATTGTCGGCCACTTCTTCGACGTTGAAAACGATCGAAACGTAGAAGAACGTGAAG
>JBKPPU010000288.1:0-5753 GCA_046733695.1 Acidobacteriota bacterium | reverse complement strand
CTATTGCATTAAAGCGGCCACTGCTGGTAAAGGGCCCCCCAGGGTGCGGGAAGACACGGCTGGCTAATGCTGTAGCCCACGAGCTTGGACTGAAGCTTTACGAGTGGTATATCAAGTCAACCTCTCGTGCCCGCGATGGCCTGTATACGATCGATATGGTACGTCGTCTGCAAGATGCGCAGATGCACAATACGAAAGCCCAACACCTCATTCCATACATTCATTTCGGCCAACTCGGCGAAGCCATTCGCAGCAATGAAGAATGCGTTGTCTTGATAGATGAGATAGATAAGGCCGACATCGATTTCCCTAACGATCTTCTTCGCGAGCTGGATGAGAAGAAGATCACCATCGAAGAACTCGATGAGAACGAATTAAAAGAACCTCACGCGGAGGGTTACGAAAAGACCTACCAAACGCAGCAGCCACCAATCATCATCATCTCGAGCAACGACGAAAAGGAACTGCCGGACGCTTTCTTACGTCGTTGCCTCTTTTACTACATAGAATTTCCCAAAAAAGAGATGTTGATGCAGGTTGTCCGCATCAACACCCCAGAGCTTGCTGTCAACGAAACGTTGGTCGGTCTGGCAATAGACCGTCTCAATGAAATCAGAAAGATCGAGGATTTTCGCAAGGCGCCGGCAACCAGCGAACTAATTGACTGGGTCCGCATTCTTTACTATTGGAATGTGGATACTGCGGCATTGGATCAAACTAAGGAGCTATGGGAACTCCCCTACTGGGAGGTACTGTTCAAGAACCAGCAGGATGTAAAACAACTCTTACGGTTCGCATCTACAAAGGACGTGGTATGACAAACGGCGCATTGCCACTGCTGGACCTTTTTTACGAACTGCGTAAGCGTAACTTCCCTCTCGGCACGTCAGAGTACGTGACGGTTCTGAACGCTCTCGTTAAGGGCGCTGTTACAACGCGCGCGGACCTGCTCTTCATCTGCCAGTTAGTTTGGGCCAAGTCTCCAGAGGAGCAGTACCAGGTTGCGGAGGCGTTCGCAGCGTTACTCCCGAAGGAATTCACTGAGAATGATTTGAAAGAATCCCCGCCACGCCCAGAGTCCCTCGAATCGAAACCACCTCAGTCACGATTACCAGACCGCCCGCAAACGCCGGAACAAACGATGCGCGCGGATCCACATTTTGCTTTCCGTTTCGATCATGGGGCGGACCAAAATCGTATGGCGCCTGTGTCCAAGACGCCTTGGCACCTCAATCCGCGCTTGGATTTCGTTGGCAGTCTTCCCATCACAAAACGCCAGATGAAGAGTGCCTGGCGTTACAACAGACGCATGCGACGCGTCGGCGCCCCTGTCGAACTTGATGTAGCTACGACTATTGAAGAGATTTACCGTCAGGGCGTCTTTCTAAAACCCATGCTCATTCCGCGACGGCAGAACCAGGCGCGCGTATTGATCCTCCTCGATGAGCGCGGCTCGATGGTTCCGTTCCGGCGCGTCACACAAGCACTCCTCGATTCTGCAAGCCAGAGTGGTTTCGCCCGGGCCTCGTTACTCTTTTTCCATGATGTTCCCGGAGAGCATCTTTTTCATGAGCCGTGGTTGAACACTCGCGAGTCGACCGTTCGCGTCTTGCAGTCTTTCATAGATGCTGGTGTTCTCGTTATCAGTGACGCTGGAGCCGCGAGAGGGAATTTTGAGCAAAGCCGAGTCGAGCAAACTAATGAGTTCATTCAATTAGTTCGGAGGTATACGCAAAATATAGCGTGGCTCAACCCGACGCCCGTCGGGCGGTGGAGTGGAACCACGGCTGACGCGATCAGACAGAAGTGTGCAGTACCAATGTTCGAATTGAATCGTCTGGGCCTCGACACAGCAGTCAATATCATGAGAGGGCGATAAGAGGCAGGTGAAGACATAGAGTGATGGTTCTGCCGGAAATACTTCGTGGCAACGATGCCTTACAGCGCGTCACGGCTTTCGCGCGAAAATACGGGCCTGCACACATTACGCTCGCAATGCATGCGTCTCTACCCTTTGGTCTAACACCAGAGATGCTGCATCTGATTCGCGTCAACTTTGTTTCGAACGCGCCATGGATTGCTGAAGCTGACGTTTTACTGTCTCCGCTTTGTCGCGAGGTCGGCGGTGAGTTGTACGAGATGCTGCCGGAAACACGCGAGTTGTTGTTAGATGAACTCAAGACTTATCCCGAGTTCGGAATTGCGCGCGTCAAGGAGCTGGCGGAATTTGTATACGAATACTCAGCCCGTGCCTTGCGGATGGGAGACACTGCTGCAATAGCCGAGATGTGTGATTTCTATCAGGCGCAGCAATGGGTAGCCCTCGCCTACACGCGTCCTGAAGAAGCTGCGCAATCTTTAGCATTGGCTTTTAAAGAGGAGTTCCAGACCGAGAATCGGGCTGAAGTAATTCGTGTAGCGAGACTGGCTCAGGGACTGGCTGCGCCACTACTTTCGCAAGAAAGAATCCTCCTCTATTCCGTCGGCGTCGAGAAATTGGCGGTAGGTGAGCCACAAAGTGCATGGGACTTTTTTGAGGCTATTGGTCCCTTCAATCAAGCTGTCTCTATTGGCGGTGTTGAACTTCCGTCTCCCGCGAGCATATGGCCTGTAGCCGCCGCTCCAACAATGTCCGAGCAAATAAGAGTGATGATCAGCAGCACTGCACGTGACCTGCCACGACATCGCGAAAAAGTGATGGATGCATGCATGCGCTTGCAAGTGTTCTATCCGGACATGATGGAAAATCTGACAGCTACAGACCCTAACGCGCTGGAGATTTCATTGGCGATTGCGGATCGTGCCAATGTGTACATAGGCATCATAGGCTTCCGTTACGGCTACGTTCCTGATGGCAACGTCATTTCTGTGACTGAGGCCGAATACAACCGGGCGTCAGAATTGAATACTCCTCGCTTGATCTTTCTCATGAGCGACCAACACCCGGTCATGGCTGGTGACGTGGAAACGGGTGAGGGCGCTGAAAAACTGAAGAAATTCAGGGAGCGGCTTGAGAAGGAACGAGTGGTGGCATTCTTCGATTCTCCGGACGACCTGAAAGCCAAGGTTATTCAAGCTCTGCTTCCTTACTGTAAACCTCGAGAAGTCAACGATAGCCCCCAGCCAGTCATTCACACGCTGTCCACCCAACTCGACATCGAAGGTCGTGAAGCAGAATGCGCGACGATCCTGCGGGCTATGAGCGAGGCCGACCACCGTGTCTACGCTTTCGCGGCACCGGGAGGTTTTGGCAAAACGACATTGCTGACGAAGGTCGTAAAGACTTTATCTCCGGATGGCCAGAGCATTGTCGAAAAAGTGAGTTTGCCGGACGGCACTATCGAAACCCACGCGAGTGCACTACTGCATATCGATTGCCGCAACCACATAAAACTGAGTGAGTTGTTTGCCAAAGCGGGGAGATTAATTGGGCAGGAAAAGCAGTTTGAGGAAATCTACAACACCGATGACAGTTTGGCTGACAAGCTGCAAGAGATCTTTGGTCGCTTATCAACGAACCACGAAAACCGAACCTGGTTCATTTTCGACAACTTCGAGTTGATGCTGAACTATAAAAGTGAAGTTGTGGACCCGCAACTACGTGAGTTCTTCAGCTCGGTATTCACCGGGAGACATACCGTCCGGTCCCTGATTGTTGGACGAGACCTGCCAAGGTTTTCGCCCAGCGAACAGGTCAAAGAGCTTGAGGCTGTAAGTGGGAATTTGTTTGAAGGCTTGGCGGTTGATGATTGTGTAATCTTCCTAAAAAAGAACGGGGCTGCGAAAGGTCTCAAAGGCTCGGCGGAACAGGTTGATGCGGTTCTGAAAGACTTTTCTGAAAGAGTCCACCGCATTCCGCTGGCGCTAGTATGGGCCATTGGTTATCTGGCTGATACCGCCTATACGGTTAGAGAAATATTGGATCGATCCGAACTCTTTGCTGATTTTGATGGAGAGCTAACCAAGGCTGCAGACCGGTATGAAAACAAGGGTTTGAAGCGGCTTCATTTCGAGCAGTTAAAGATTCAACCGGCGGAGAGTTTGCCAACATTGGGGTTGCTGGCCTTCTTCAAACGCGCCGTGCCCAAGGGCGCCCTGGCACACTTGATGGACGAGGTCAAACTGAACAAGACGCTGACACGGCTTGAGCGTAATAAATTGGTGACGCGGAAGGAATCAGTGGATGCCTATACGCGGTACCTGAATGACCCGCTGGCGATGAATCTATACGGATTGCATCCCATCATGTGCGAAAACGAATTTTTCACCAGTCTTCCAAATAAGGAAACGCTCTACCAAACAGGCGCAAAAAAATGCTGGGAACGAGCATATGCTGCGGCCGGCGTTAACCGTTTCGCTTATGCATTGGAACTCTACGACTGCAGCGATAAGTTGTATGAGCACCTGACAAAAATCCTCAATCGGCAAGATGTGCTGAATAATTACGCAGCCGTATTGATGAACAAGGGCATTGCGCTTTGGAATCTCACTAGGTTGGCCGAGGCGCTCGCGGAATACGACAAGGCGATTGCGATTCGGGAGCGGCTGGTGCACGAGGAGCAGCAAACGCAACTGGGGAACGACCTGGCTATGGCTTATATGAACAAGGGCAATGCACTTGCCGAGCTCACCAGGTTGGCAGAGGCACTCGCGGAGTACGACAAGGCGATTGCAATTCTGGAGCGGCTGGAACACGAGGAGCAGCAAACGCAACTGGGGAACGACCTGGCTAAGGCTTACGTTAATAAGGGCAATGCGCTTCAGAACCTCACCAGGTTTACCGACGCGCTCGCGGAATACGATAAGGCAATTGCCATTCGGGAGCGGCTGCTCTACGAGGAGCAGCAAACGCAACTGGGGAACGACCTGGCTAAGGCTTACATGAACAAGGGCAATGCGCTTCGGAACCTCACCAGGTTGGCTGAGGCGCTCGCGGAATACGACAAGGCGATTGTGATTCGGGAGCGGCTGGTCCAGGAGGAGCAGCAAACGCATCTGGGGAACGACCTGGCTACGGCTTACATGAACAAGGGCGTTGCGCTTCGAAACCTCACCAGGTTGGCCGAAGCGCTAGCAGAATCCGACAAGGCGATTGCGATTTTGGAGCGGCTGGTCCACGAGGAGCAGCAAACGCATCTGGCCAACGACTTGGCTTCGGCTTACATGAACAAGGGTATTGCATTGGAGGGGCAATCAGATTTCGACGAAGCCTTGGTTTGCTATGAAAAGTCCCAGCAAGGATGGACGTTCTGCGTCGAAAACCTGAACATGTTCTGGGTAGTGCCAAAACTACTTGAGACTCTTCGTTACCGGCTAATGACCCTATTGCAATTACAGCGTTGGAGAACCGCAGCCGGAGAATTTATGCGGCTTCGCGGGCTGTTCACTAACTACATCGTGAGGGCGGACATCGACGATGGGCTTAGAGAAGCCGCCCAGAATGAGATGGTTGAGACGATTTCAGGATTGCGCGAGTTGAGTTCTGAACAGCGTGAGTTGCTGTACGTCGAGCTGGGAGCCGGCGCAGAGCAGGTTCGGTCTTTGATGGATAAGTTAGAGGGCAGTTGATATAACAAAATCGGTACCTCAAGCATATTTCTCTGCACCCTTATGTTCGTCTAGGGTTGCAGTTGTCCTCGCGAGGAATGCCAAACGCGCGTAATTTCACAAATCGCTCGCTCTCGATCAACTCGGTACACGATTCGGTATGGGCGAAAAACGATCTCGCGAATATTGTCGTCCCTATACTCAGG
>JBKPPU010000287.1:0-7220 GCA_046733695.1 Acidobacteriota bacterium | reverse complement strand
GCCGGTCGCGTTAGAAATCGCGACTCAGGATGACGGCGCAACACACTCAAACTCGCGCTACCGAGCATCAACGTTACTGCGACCGCGCCACCGATATGTGCCAGTATCAACTCAACTGGCGGACGCTGATCCCACGTTGCCGAATGGCGCAATGTCGCTCCCAGTATCAGTTGCAAAAAGATGGTCACGAGGGCGCCGGTGCATAGGTAACGCAACGGCAGATTTCCCTTCTCTTCAGTCAGCGGTCTCGCTTCGATCCAACTTCGCGATGTAAAAACCGCCAGACTGACAGTCGTGCAAAAGAAGAGCTGTGCAAGCGTTGCGTGCGCACTTGAAACCGCCAGCGGCAGCATCAACTTCACTGTCAACCCACCGAGCAATCCCTGCGCGACCACCGCACAAAGAGCAAAGAAGCCAAGCTTCTTTACCCACACCCGCTTTTCTTTCAACAGAATGTAGAACAACAGGACTATCGTCAGTATGCCGACGGTAGTCGCAACCATCCGGTGACCGTGTTCCCAGAACAGATTTCCGACCATCTTCGGGAAAACCTGTCCGTTTGAGAGCGGCCAGTCGGGCGTCGCCAATCCGGCATCGTTACTCGTGACCAGCGCTCCGGCGATAATTAAGAAAAACGTCGCGCAAGCGACGAAAATAGCAAAACGATTAAGACCCTTGTTCATTGCCGATTGCCGATTGCCAATTGCCAATTTGCCTTGCTTCCACCATAAAGGAGTCAACAATCGGCAATCGGCAATTGGCAATCAAAAATGCTCCTAGTGTTTGCCCATCATCGGAAATTCGATTGCGGGCAGCATCTGCAGCGAAGGCTTGGTTGAGCTGGTAGCTGCTCCTGCCTTCGGGAACGCAAAGTCGGCCTTAGCAGTACCGTTGGCTGTAACCGTTACCTCCATTGATGTCTCTTCAGGTTGCTGGCCTTCTCTCCATGCAACGACCGTGTACTTGCCTGGCGGTACTTTCGGGATGGTGAAGGCGCCGCTGGCATCACTGACTGCAAACAGCGGGTGCTTCAACACGCCGATGTAAGCCTTCATCCACGGATGCTGATTGCATTTGACCGGAATCAGCACTTCTGCCCGACCGAAGCTCTTCTCGATCGGCGGTGCGCCGTTCGACTGAGTCTGGTTCCATTCGGTATTCAGCTTCGGCGTCGGGTGAATATTGTGTTGAGTAGCATCGCTGTTCGTGATCGTGAGTTTCTGATTAACCATGACACCGAGCACGTGCGGCGCGTAGTGGCAACCGTTTTGATCGAGCTTGACGGATTCGGCTGGCGTCGGCCAGGTGTACTCACCAATTTTCTTGCCACCGTCGACGGTGCCGTCCTTGATGTAAACAAAGGTGTTTGCAAGCTTGCCGTCTTTAACCAACGTGTCGTCGGTACTCAAATTCGGACTCTTCTGGCCGCAGACCGGATCGGCCGTGGTGTCGATCTTCTTCGGAGCCGGCGGCGTTCCGTTGTAGCTAATCACACCGGAGATTGTCCCGGTTGGACCAGATGGTGGGGCTGTTCCGGCGTCAGCGGTAGTTCCTGGCGTCGCTTCTTTATTGGTACTACCACCACCGCATGCAGAGCCCAAAACGAGCAAAGATAGTGCAATCGATAACACAAGCCAGACTTTTGTCTGCTTATTCATGATCTACTCCTCCAAACTAAGATAACTTGCGCATTAACTGTAGCACGGAAGCCGCGTCAACACGGAACGCAGCCTTCCGTAAAAAAGCCGAGGTTCGCTTGTGGCCGCCCGGCCTGGAATCGATCTCTTTGTCAAACGACTGATTCCACGATAAGCAGCCCTCGGTCCATCTTAAGGCCAAAAGATCGAGTTCCACGCCGGGCGGCCACGGAGGGCCGCCCCTACAGTTAGCTTCGCACCGCCCAGGCCATTTTGCGGCCGAGGGCGGCACGCCGGAGCGAACGAACGTGATTCAATCCGCGACGTTTACGCTTCGCACTGGCGTGATGCTGCGTCGCCGGTGCTGCCGTCGTCGCCGGTCCAGAAGCAAGCAACTGTCGCTGCTCATCCGGACTCATCAAAAACATGTACCGCATCAACAGCCGCGAGTGGTCGCCCTCATACCCCGTCGCCGCCGGCGGCAGCGTCGCGAGATTCGCAACCATTCGATCGCCCTCTTTGCGGAACAGCCCACTGGGCATCGCAGTTCCCGGACTAATCTGCGACGGATCGAGTAACCATCGAACCGTCCACTCAGGCTTGAGCCGCTCGGAAGCCAATAGGAAGTTGGGCGCAATCGCTTTCGCATCATGCCCGGGATCGCCGGTGATATGACACTTCAAACACGGCGTTCCGGAAGTAAACAACTGCCGCGCAAGTAATCGCTCCTGCGCGGACAACGGCGGCAACGGTTCCCTGATGTACGGATCCTGCTGCCCCGACATCGCCATAAAGAACCGCACAAGAACCTGCAACTCATTCGGCGAGAAGTTGAAAGTCGGCATGCGGAACTGGAGATACGGACGCACGCCGTTGCGGTCCAATCCGGGTTGCGGTAACAAATGCGCCGTTTGATTATTCGCAGCGGCCGGACTCGCACCCGGTTGCGGCGAACCCAAAGCCTGCGGACTTGGCGACGGTAGCGCCGCGATCTGTTGTGCCTGCTCAGGCGACTTCTCACCACTCAACGACGGATCATGCAGGAACTTCAACAGCCACGCTGGATCCACGCGCGCACCTTCACTGGTCAAACGCGGCGGCAATAGATCTTTGCCTTCAGGTGACTGGTAGAAGGGCAAATCCTGAACGACGGATCGCTGTCCGACCTGAAGCTGGTGACAACCCATGCAGTTGTATTTCTTGATCACCCACCAGCCGTTTTGAATATCCTGACGTCGCTGATCCTGCGGCGTGTAGAAGAGCGAGCCCGGAACGTTTGCGCCTTCCGCGCCGACACTGCCAAGCAGGAAGGTCGTCAACGCAGTGCGCCATTCCGGAGTCAGATACGGCTGCGGCATACGCAGTCGATCCTTCTGATCCTTCTCTTTGCCTTCGTCGTAGATCGACGGCTGCGTGACCTTGTGCTCGAAGAAACCCTTGTGGTTGTACCAGGGCTTCTCTTCTTTTTCGTCCGGATGAAGCTTCAGGGGATCGAGGCCTTCTTCCGCATGTTTTGTTTGCAGTGCGAAGTCGAGTCGCTCGATCGGAGTCGCGCCTTCGACAGTCAGTTCTTTACCGATACGTTGCTCATCTTCGAAGCCTTTGATTTCGTGACAACCGGCACAGCCATACTGCTTGATCCAATACTTCCCCTTCTCTTTCAAATTCGCGTCGTCCATGTACGACGCCGCTGCATAACTCGGCGGCGACGACAGCGAGAAGAGATAAGTAGCGATGTCACGAGCATCCGTCTCGGAAAGACGGAAGTTTGGCATCACCGTCATGTTCTGCACCTGCAACTCAGCGCCGTCTTCCGGACAACGAGAATGCAGTTCAGTGTCAAAAACAAACGGCAGACCTTTCTTCGCGTAGTCGTCAGGCGTCAGATCGCGTTTGTGCTTCGGACAGTAAGGCGCAACCCGCTCGCGTGGATTGTGAATCCAGCGCACGATGTAATCGAAGTTTGCCTTTTCACCGACTTTCTGCAGGTTGGCGGCAAAATGTCCGCCGATCCTGCTGTCACCTTCACCGATCGAGTGACAGGCAAGACAACCACGACTTTCAAAAAGCGTCTTGCCGTGTTGAGCGTCGCCTTGCTGCTGTGTGGGAAGTTTTGAGTCGAAACTCTCCTGCCACAGATAAGCGGCAATCGCCTGGATCTGTTCCTCGCCATCCTTATCGCGCATGTGGGCGCCAGGTACGTCTTCGGACAACGTGCCGAAACGCCAGAAGACCGGCATCTTCGTGTCGGGTCGAAACGCCTGTGGATTGTGTAACCACACTGGCACCCACTCTTTGCGCAGCTTGACTCGAACATCCTTGAGATTTGGTCCAACCTTCTTAACGTCCTGCAGTTGGTAACGCTCCTGCAGTTTCATTTGGTCGATACGGGCAGCGAGGAGGCTGTTTGTCACACGAAGACTCTCAGCGTGGGCCAGGATCTTCGGAACGTCCTCGACAGCAGTTTTATCTGACTCCGATGTCTTCGTATCTGCCAGGATCTGTTTCTCGTTCGCGGTGATCTGGTCCTGGAGCTGACCGATCTGTTGGCGCGTCGCAGCCAGTGAGTCCGTCTCGCGATCGAAACCTTCATAGCGATGGCAGCCCATACAGCCGCGCTGCGCAAACAGGTCGCGACCGAGATTCAATGTCTCGGCTCCCTGAGTTACGCGATCGCGAGCGTGACACTGCTGACAGCCGGCTTCAGTATTCTCTTTTTCGAACATGGGCCAGAGCCAGAAACGATGACGCCCGTGACCTTTGACTTCGCTCGTAGTCGCGCGGCCGTTGCCCCAGTGACAACTGGCACAACCAAACTTTTCCGGGTTATGGATCTGAAGGACTTCTTTATTTGGATGGCTTACAAACGCGCGCGAGAGCGCATCTTCTTTGCCGTTTGACGCAACCATGCTCGCCGGAGTGATGTCGAGAGGTTCGCGTATGCCCGCATGGCACACCTCACAACGATCGACGATGTTGTAGGCGTTGACGCTGATCTGATGGCCGAGGATCGAATAATCGTAATTGGCCATCTTCGTCTTCAAGCCCTCGATGGCGGTTGGTCCAAGGCCGATCAGGTGATTACGGAGATAGTCGTCTTTCTTCTTGGCCAGTTCAGACGGCGTCTTCAGCAGCTCGGCTTTCCGGCCCAGACCTTGAGCTTTTTCTTCACGCAGTTTGTCGTAAAGCCCCTCGAGCTCGGCGTAATTCAACTGTTGCTTTTGTACCGACTGGCCGTCATCTGATGGAATCTCGACCGTAACTTTCTCGGCTCTCTTTGCCTCAGCTTGCTGGCGATATCGTTCCTTGGCTCGATCCTTTGAGATCTCGATGTTGTAGTTGATAACAGTGAGGCGCCCGCGTTGGTTTTGAAATGTGTCCGTAATCGCGTCGAGTTTTCTCTGGGCGGATGCTACTTTTTTATCAATCTCCGCGATCTCGGGTTGGACCTCATCACGCGCGGCCTTTTCTGCGTCGGCTAGCTGCACATACTCCGGACTCTCTTTTATTTCAGCCTCGCTCTTGCCGGCGTCGGCCTTAATACTGTCGAGATATTTTGTATAGCGGCTGACAAACTCGCGCTGCATCCCTTTCCATGGACGTTGGCCAAACGCTTCATCGTAAAGCGCCCAGGCAATCGAGATCGTCAACAGCAACGCAGACACGAGCATCCAACCGCTCGTCGAGCGACTGGCAATCGGATCCTCTGCCGGCAGATCGGCTTCCCTTTTGATCAACGACTCACGAGGCTCTAGTGCATCCGCCACTATGATCTTCCCTCCACGCGACCTATATGTTGAACCAGGGAGTTACCCACACATACTTAATCGTCAGCGCCAGACGCAAGATGAGTTTCACCGGTAATGCCAGCAGCACGCTCACCGCAAAGAATTGGAACGTGAGGTACTGAAGCAAACTCGTTCGCGCTAAAAGCTTCTGCTCAAACTCGTTCTTCGGAAACAGATTCTTACCGAACGGCTTGCGAAAACGGATCTTCTTGAAATCCACTGTCATCAGCCAGTGAAAGAAGAGCGCCCCGACCAGATAGAAGCCGCTCACGACAATAAATCCAAAAATAAACTTCGCCGGATTCTGACTGAGAAAACCGAGATGCAGTTTTGCCGCGATCATGTCGTGGAGATCGACGTTCTTGTCGAACACCACCGCGTTGTGATCCCACGTTTGTCCCGGCCAGAACCAGATCCAACCCGGACCACGAATAAACGTCCCGATCACAATCAACACGATCCACATCAGAAAGCCCGCGCCAAACATCCAAAGCGCAAAACGACGCTGCTTGAGCGTGTAGTAACCATTCCCCAGTGGATTCGAATCGACGTACGGAAAGACCATCAAGCCAACCATGATGATCGACGGCATCACCACCCCGGCGATCCACGGATCGAAGTAGACGAGCATTTCCTGCAAACCGAGGAAGTACCACGGCGCCTTCGATGGATTCATCGTCAGATTCGGATTGGCGGGTTCTTCAAGCGGCGCGTTGAGCGTGATCGACCAGACAAAAAGAACCACCGTGACGATCACGGTGGCAAGGAACTCAATTCGGACAAGGTAGGGCCAAACGTGAAGTTCCCGCGCCCAACCCGGCCGCCATGGCTCAACTTTGCGATGATGCGTTTTTGCCAGTTTGGGATCTGCTTCGAGCTCGTCGATGAGACGATCGTTTTTCATCGCCTGACTGACGCCCATCCACGTAAAGAACGGCACCAGGAAAAGCATCGCGACGATCGGAATGTTATCCGGCGCCGACGAGATGATCCACAATTGATGCCAATCCTGGACGTTGATCGCCCAAACGGCAACTATCAGAATGGCGAGAACCAACAATGTCCACTTATTGATGAATCTTCGCATACTGGCTATTTCTTCTTAGCTCTTGCTTTCATCTCCGATTCGAGCACGACGGGCGCTGGGCCGGAGATGCCTCCGTCCTTTCGAATGCGCCAGAAGTGCACGGCCATAAAGATCGACGCTACCAAGGGAATACCGATGCAATGCCAGATGTAAGAACGTAAAAGCGCGTTTGAATCCACGATCGAACCACCCAGCAAACCGAATCGCACGTCGTTATATGCGGTCAAACCCAGTTGCGGGCCGAAAGGACCTTCATGACCCAGCATCGGCGTCGCGCGCGCCATGTTTGTTCCGACCGTCACCGCCCAGAAACCAAGCTGATCATCCGGCAAGAGGTAACCCGTAAACGAGAGAAGCAAGGTCAGCACGAGTAGAACTACGCCCACACACCAATTGAACTCGCGCGGTTTCTTATACGAGCCCGTCAGCACGACGCGAAACATGTGCAGCCAGGTCGTGATCACCATCAAGTGCGCGGCCCAGCGGTGCATGTTGCGCAGCAGCTTTCCAAACGGGACGTCGTGCTCGAGATAAAGAATGTCGCGAAATGCGTCGAGCTTGGTCGGGTGGTAGTAAAACATCAACAACACCCCTGTAAACGTCAACACGATAAACAGGTAGAACGTGATGCCACCCATGCCCCACGTAAACGGATAACGCACAGCGTCGCGATTGATCTTCGCCGGATGCAGGTGCAGAAAGACGTTT
>JBKPPU010000286.1:0-6937 GCA_046733695.1 Acidobacteriota bacterium | reverse complement strand
GAAAGCTCAGTTATTTGATTCATGTGGGTAATCTGATAGCATCCCCAGCATCATGAGCACAACTACCGAAGGCCTGACAGGCGAAGAGATCGTCGAACTCTGCCGCCGCCACACACTCTTTGAATGGTCCGCCCAAGCTGCTGTTGATCCGATTCCGGTCGAACGCTCCAAAGGCATTTACTTTTGGACACCCGAAGGCAAGCGCTTCATCGATTTCAACAGTCAACTGATGTGCGTCAACATCGGTCATGGAGACGAGCGCGTCATCAACGCGATCAAGGAGCAGGCCGACAAGCTTGCGTACGCGAATCCGTTTATGGCCACTGAAGTGCGCGGTCGCTTGAGTGCAAAACTTGCCGAACTGACGCCGGGCGACATCGATTGTTTCTTCTTCACTAACGGCGGCGCCGAGGCCGTCGAGAACGCCGTGCGCATCGCACGGCTCTATAGCGGACGACACAAGATCGGTGCGCGCTATCGTGGCTATCACGGAGGCACGGCAGGCGCGCTGACACTGACGGGCGATCCACGTCGCTGGGCCGCGGAGCCGGGCATACCGGGCGTGTTCCGCATCCCTGACTTTTACCACGGCATTCAAAGAGGCTGGGACACAACGGAAGAAGTGCTTTCACGCACTGAAGAAGTGCTCGAGCTTGAAGGAACAAAAACGATTGCGGCACTGATTGTCGAACCAGTCACAGGCACGAACGGTATTCTCATTCCGCCGGACGGTTACATCCAGGGCCTGCGGGATCTTTGCGACAAGTACGGCATTCTTCTGATCGCCGACGAAGTGATGGCTGGTTTCGGACGCACTGGCGAATGGTTCTCGATCGATAACTGGAAAGTCGTGCCGGATCTGATTACGATGGCGAAGGGATTGACGAGCGCATATGTCGCTCTCGGTGCAGTAGGGATGCGACGCCAGATTGCGGATCACTTCACAAACAATGTCTTTTTCGGCGGCCTTACTTACAACAGCCATCCGCTCGCGTGTGCCGCAGGACTTGCGACGATCGCCGTCTATGAGGAAGATGATTTAATCGAGAATGCGCGTCGCATGGGCACAGTGATGCGCGGGCTAATGGAAGATCTCGAAAAGCGGCACCCGTCGGTCGGCGCCACCAGAAACATCGGACTCTTCGGAATTTTCGAACTGATCCGAAATCGAGAGACGCGCGAGCCGATGGCGGCCTTTAATTCAGCGTCACCCGAAATGCAGGCACTCGGAAAGTTTTTCCGTCAGGAAGGTCTCTACACTTTCGTTCGCTGGAACACGTTCTTCACGAACCCGCCCCTCTGCATCACTGAAGAGGAGCTGCGGGAAGCGTTCGCGATCATTGATAAAGGTCTGGAGATCACTGACCAAGCGGTCAAGTAAGCCACAGATGACGCGGATAAAAATCCGGATTTTATCCGCGTTTATCCGCGGCAGAAAAAGCCTTTGGTAATGCGGCGTTCGAGTCTGATATTCGGTAACGCAGAAACGCGCCTACTCCGCCCACGCCTTCCAGCCGCGTACTGTCCTCTATAAACGTAACTCGCGCCGACGAGAGCAGATTCGCGCGTCGCACCAGTTCATCTGCGACTGTTCGTTGGTTCAACTCCTCCGGTAACGGCTCATCGCCATCGGCCCTGTAAAGCTCGAGGACTTTACGAACTTCTTCCTCCTCGAACTGAATAACATCGGCTTTTGCCGCGATCAGCATTTCTTCGACCTGGCCATTGCATAACGCGGCGAGTGTCTCCGGAACACCGGCAACGCCGAGATCATCCGCGCGATACTCATTCAGCAATCGCTCCACCTTCTCCATGTCGGTGAGCGAGTCATGTCGCTGAAATACCGTCAACGAGGTTTCGAGGAGTTCGTGTTCCGGCGTGTCGATTCCCAGACTGACCGCATCAATCACTTTCTCGGCCAACTCCTTCGACATCTGATCCCGAAGCAACGGAATCACAGTCGCTTCGTCACCCGCGAGAATCACGTGCTCGATCTCTTCGTCGCGCATTATCTTTTCGAGTGTTTCCACGACTTCCTTCGCATGCTGCAGGTGATAGTTTTTCTCGTGACGCTGGTAACGCGCCTGCGACCATCCGCCAACCTTCGAGTGTTTCGTCTTTACGTTTTCAACCTCTTCCTTTTCAACCGCACGGCCTGCGGCAAAGACAAAGATCTGCGCGCGATTGGTGTCGGCCAGCACGACTGCGTAACGCCTGTATTGATCGTTGAGACGTGCGAGCGGATAGAGATGCGGGCGATCGGAAACAAACAACCGGTTGCGCTCGAACGGCGCGTCAAACTGTCCAACTTGAAACCAATCGTTCCACGCCGAGCAAGCGAAGATAGCGAGACCTTGAATCGATGCAGGCACCTCACCTTCGAGGTAACGGATGATCCGGACAAAGTCTTCCTCAAAGCTCAGCCTTTCGTCCGATTGGTTTTCGTAAGACCTGCTGCGTTCGGTAAGTTGCTTGCGCACGAACGGGAGGAAGTTCTGCTGTCCATGCTGATCCGCGCGCGTGTCGAGATAAAGACTGATCACGGGTGCAGGTACCGGTTCGAAGCTCAACAGACGATCGAGCAGTTTCTCCGGCAACTTGGTTTTGGTGGGTTGAATTGAAGTCTGGTTTTCCATATTCGATCTCCGCATTGTTCTGTTTACATACGTATCTGTCCGCAGGAACTGTAGAAGCATTTAGGGTTCCAGACGCGACTTGGACACAGTCAGAACCACCACGCGGTAGCGGGTGGGTACGCAGCCTTATTCGATTGGAGCCTACGGCGTACCCACCCGCTACCGCGTGGTGGTTCTGACTGTGTCCAAGAATGGTTCATGAGTTGCATCGGTTGTCGCCATGATTAAGGGAAAAGACATCGTTCAGATTGCGGCACTCGCAGGCGGCGCGTACGTTCTCAAATCCACTATCAGTCGTTTCTTCGAGTACGACCTCAACAACAAGACCGTGCTAATCGCTGGCGGATCCAGAGGGCTCGGGCTGGTGATGGCGCGTGAGTTTGCTCGCGAAGGTTCACGACTCGTGCTCTGCGCGCGTGATGAAGAGGAATTACAAGAAGCGCGAGCCGACGTCGAGGAATTCGGCGCAAAGGTTATGACCGTGCCCTGCGATATTACTGACAGGCAAGCGGTGAACGAAATGATTGCCACGGTGAATAATCACTTCGGTCCGATCGACGTGCTCGTGAATAACGCCGGCATCATTCAGGTCGGCCCCTTGGAAGTGATGACGAGGGAAGATTTCGAAAGCGCGATGCAAGCGCACTTCTGGGGGCCGCTCAACACGATCCTCGCTGTCTTACCGTCGATGCGCCAGAACAAGTCCGGAAGAATAGTCAACATCAGCTCGATAGGCGGGAAGGTCAGCGTCCCACATCTCATTCCGTACAGCGCGAGCAAGTTCGCCCTCGTCGGACTCTCAAAGGGCCTTCGTGCCGAATTATTAAAGGACGGAATCAGCGTGACCACCGTCTGTCCCGGTCTGATGCGTACCGGAAGCCCGCGCAATGCAGATTTTAAAGGACAGCACCGTTATGAATACGCCTGGTTCAGCATCAGCGATGCTTTGCCGCTGCTTACCGTGAGTGCTGAAAACGCCGCACGACAGGTGATTCGTGCGTGCAAACGCGGCCAGGCTGAGCTCGTCATCTCGGTCCCTGCGAAAGTAGCGGTACTGTTCGACGCCTTGTTCCCTGAAATGATGTCGCAGATGCTCGGATTGGCGAATCAGATCCTGCCTGCTCCCGGTGGAGTGGGAACGCAAAGCATGAAAGGTCGAGAAAGCACTTCAGCCTGGTCACCCTCGTGGTTGACGACGTTGAATGAAGAAGCTGCACTACGAAACAATGAAGTGGGGCACTGATTGTTGCAACGTTTTGTGTTTCCCATGCCCGGTATATGGAGTTTATGTCACATCACGATCTTATCGTTGACCCGGGCAGCAGTCGCTCTTAATATCACCGCCACACCCGACAGTGCGATTTGCTTTGCCCCGCAAGTTTCTCCCTACACTTGTACGGCCGTAATCAAACCGGCAAGCGGTGTTTTTCCAGAGGTAGATACGAGCAAGGAGGAGGGTTTTTTTCATGTCCCGATTTGGCAAATCAATCATGTCGCTGGCTATGCTTTTTGTCCTGGCCGGCGTCGCCGCTACGGTGAAGGCCGATACGATCACCGTTGTAGGTAGTGACTCACAAGGCTTCTCGACGGCCACGGTAGTTTGTGAGTTCAACTCGCAAACAAACACGTTAACATTCACAATCACGAACACGTCCGCTATCACGCACCCAGGTTCAACCTCGACAATCACGGGCATCGGCTTTGATTTGCCACCGCTCGGGAATGCGAGTGCGTCCGGGCTGAACGGATTCACAGGTACGCAGGCGCCAAGCCTGTCTTCAACTTTCAACTTTTCTGACGCGGATCTTGGCAACGTGCCGCATGGAAACAACAATGCCGTGTTGGATTTCGGATTTACAACCGGCCCTTCAGGCAGCTTTGCGGGCGGCTCCGTCAATGAAGGTCTGCTTCCCGGAGAGAGCGCGTCGTTTACAGTTTCCGGAGCTGCGTTTACAGGGTTTACTGCCGACCAGATCTGCAACGCTATCTTCGTAAGGTTCCAAAACGTGCCCACTGCGGCAGGTGTTGGGGGGAGCGATGTTGGAACACCGGGCAGTGCGGTACCGGAGCCATCATCTATCTTCCTAATGGGGAGTGCGCTGCTGGGACTCGGTGGCTATGCACGCAAAAGACTGAAGAGAGGAAACTAAGTTTTCAATCTTTCGCGGAGTCACAAGAGCACAAAAGGAATCGCAATTCCTTTTGTGCTTTTTTGTGCATTAAATTCTAGGAAGTCGTTACTTTCGCTGTACGCTGACGTACGATACCCACCGTTCGTAACAACTAGACTCCTCACATCGCGGCATCACAGTTGCCATGACGGTTGAATGTGACGGAAAGGTTTACAGGACGGTTGAGAAACAAACAATTCGAGAGTTTGTTGTATTGAATTAAGGCGAACGTCCCCAACTCAAATCTACATGGTTTAATGGGACAGTAGTCCAACCCAAATTGGCTGGGTGGAACAACAAATTTCTCGTACCCAGCCGGCCTTAATACAAGTCGCATGTGCGGGATTCTCTCCGCGCTATTCGTGCGCGTGGCGGCGGAGTGAGGGTCTCAGCGGAAGTGAGGGAAAGAACGATGACTAACAAAACACTTTTATCTTCGATGTTACCACCCGGCGGAACGACCGATCTCGTTTGTTTTTCACACCTGCGCTGGGATTTTGTCTACCAACGTCCGCAACATCTTCTAAGCCGTTCCGCTAAAACTCGTCGAGTCTTCTTTGTAGAAGAACCTGTGTTCGGGAATTGTTCGATGCGACTCGTAGTCCGCGAAGCAGAGCCGGGATTACACGTTGTTGTGCCGCATCTTCCCGATGGATTGAGAAGCGAAGTGGCTATCACTGCGGTCATGAAAGAGATGACCCGCCAACTCTTCCTCGATCACGATATCAACGAATACGTGTTCTGGTACTACACGCCCATGGCGCTCAACTTTACCGATCATTTCAATCCGATCGCTGCTGTGTACGATTGCATGGACGAGTTGTCGGCCTTTAAAGGTGCTCACTCACATTTGCCGTTGATGGAAAAAGAACTCTTCAGACAGGTCGATCTGGTTTTCACAGGTGGGCAGAGCTTGTATGAAGCGAAGCGTAATCAGCACCCGGCGGTGCACGCGTTTCCGAGCAGTATCGATGCGTCACATTTTGGCAAAGCCCGTAAAATGTCAAACGATCCTGAAGATCAGGCGCACATTCCGCACCCGCGTCTCGGGTTCTTTGGCGTGATCGATGAACGATTCGACATCGAACTACTCGATCAGATTGCACGTCAGCGACCTGACTGGCATTTCGTCATGATCGGTCCCGTGGTGAAGATCGACCCGGCGTCGCTGCCCAGTCATGCAAACATTCACTATTTAGGCGGAAAGAAATACAGCGAGCTTCCGGATTACCTGGCGGGTTGGGACATCGCGCTTCTGTTGTTCGCCCGCAACGAATCCACACGTTACATCAGTCCCACTAAGACTCCCGAGTATTTGGCTGCCGGAAAGCCTGTGATCTCGACTTCGATACGCGACGTCGTCAGACCGTATGGCGACTTGAAGTTGGTTGAGATAGCCGACACTGCCGCCGAGTTTATTGCGGCTGCGGAAAAGCTGCTCGCTAAAACTGATCGCTCTGAATGGCTGAAAAGAGTCGATGCATTCCTGGAAAACATTTCCTGGGATAAAACGTGGGCACAAATGTCTGATTTGATTGACGAAGCTATAGAAAAAAGGCGACCTGCACGCTCGACCTCATTGCACATGAGCGGCGCGACCCAGCGAGCCGGTGCAGGCGCAACCACTTAGATCTCATCTCGAACAAGGAGGGTTTCATTTAATGTTTGATTATTTGATTGTAGGTGCCGGCTTTGCCGGCAGTGTACTCGCAGAAAGACTCGCAGCAGGCTCTAATAAGAAGGTTTTGCTTTGTGACAAGCGTCCACACATCGGTGGCAACGCTTACGATCATTACAACGAAGCAGGCATTCTCGTTCACAAATACGGCCCGCACATCTTCCATACGAACTCACGCGAAGTTTTTGAATATCTCTCGCGCTTTACCGAGTGGCGCCCATATCAACATCGCGTGCGTGCGAGTGTCGATGGGCAGATCGTGCCGATTCCAATCAATCTCGACACTATCAATACTCTTTACGGTCTCAATCTGACCTCTTTTGAAGTCGAAGAATTTTTTAAGAAAGTTGCCGAACCAGTCGATTGTGTCCGCACGTCGGAAGACGTCGTGGTGAGTAAGGTGGGCAGGGAGTTGTACGAGAAGTTCTTTCGTAATTACACGCGCAAACAGT
>JBKPPU010000285.1:0-24898 GCA_046733695.1 Acidobacteriota bacterium | reverse complement strand
CCGTTAAAGAAGGTAACCTGGGTGAGGTCTGGGAGTTCAAGGCTTGCTTCACCACCCTGGTGCGATTGAGCGTAAGTCGGCAAGGCAAAGGCTAATGTCGTAACGGTAGCCGCAATAATAATTGCTACCCGCCGCAGTGTCAGCGATAGTTCCACTTGGGCAAATTCCTTTCGATTTAACTAGATAATGGCGAGATACGCTTTACGAAAACGGGTATTATCCACAGATTACACAGATTTTTCAAAGACAGGTGTTCATTGCCAATTTCCGACGGCCTCTTGAATCTGTGTAATCTGCGGATGGCTCCTTGTTCCCAGCCAGCGCCGTATCGAATCGATCATGATGACCACGGCGGCGATCATGATGATCGCGGTGAGGCTGGTGTTGATGAGGCCCTGCAGCGAGGTCTCCGGTTTTTGCGCCAGAGGCCAGAAAATGTCCGTTATTGACTTGAAACCGGCCACCAGGGTCGTGGTACTGACAAATGCGAGCGGCACAATCGTGACCCACGCATAACGTGCTTTGCCCGAGTTGATCACAATCGTCGTCGCCACACACAAAGCCACAGCGGCCAGCAGTTGATTGGCGATGCCAAACATCGGCCAGATGGTGGAAATCGATCCTGACCAGATGAAGGCCGCCCACGCCGCCACCACCAGCGCCGACGTCACCACAGATCCCGGCAGCCAGTTTGGCTCTTCGAGTTTTTTATAGAAACGCCCGCCAAATTCCCCAACCAGAAATCGCGCGACACGTGTGCCAGTGTCGATCGTCGTAAGAATAAAGAGCGCTTCGAACATGATTGCGAAGTGGTACCAGTACTTCATGAAACCACTGAGCCCCGGTATGCCGTCGAAAATCTTTGCGATCCCGAGCGCGAGCGTGACTGCGCCACCGGTTCGTCCACGCAGATTCTTCTCGCCCGACTCCTGTTCGAGCCGATCGATCTCCTGCGGTTGCAAATTGAAGCCCTGCGCAGTGTGGGTGTCGACCATCTGAGAGTACGCGGCTTTTTGCGCATCAGTTTTCTGTGCGGTGTTGATAGCGAAGTAATCGCCGGGGAAAAGGGATGTCGCCGCAATGAGCGCCACGATGCCGACAACGCCTTCCATCAACATGCTGCCGTAGCCAATCATGCGCGTGTCGGTTTCTTTCGCGATCATCTTTGGCGTCGTGCCTGAAGAGATCAGTGCGTGGAAACCCGAAATCGCGCCGCACGCGATCGTGATAAAGACAAAGGGATAGAGCTTGCCCGGAATCACTGGTCCACCGCCGGCTGTGAACGGCGTGAACGCGGGCATGTTCAGGTTCGGATGAACCAGAATCACGCCGATAATCAGAAACGCAATCGTGCCGATCTTCAGGTACGACGATAAGTAATCACGCGGGCAGAGCAGCATCCACACCGGCAACACCGAAGCGATGAAGCCGTACGCGGCCATGATCACGATCAAACTGTTTCGCGAAAGCGTGAAGCTATGCGCCAACGAAGAATCAGCAATTCGCCCACCGAGATAAACCGCCAGCAGTAAACCGATGATTCCGATAATGCTCGCTTCGGCAATCTTTCCTTTGCGGAAGCGATACATGTAGAGACCCATTAGCAGTGCGAGCGGAATCGTGAAGGCGACGGTAAACGTGCCCCACGGTGATTCGGCGAGTGCATTAACCACTACAAGACCGAGGCCGGCGAGCGCAATCACCACAATGAAAAGAATCGCTATGCCGGCCACCAGACCCGAAAGTGGACTGATTTCGGTGCGCGCCATCTCAGCCAGCGACTTACCTTTGCGGCGCACACTACCGGCCATGATCATGAAATCGTGCACGGCGCCGCCGAGACAAACTCCGATCACAAGCCACAACAGTCCTGGGAGGAATCCAAACTGCGCCGCAAGCACAGGCCCGATTAAGGGTCCCGCACCCGAGATGGCAGCGAAGTGATGTCCAAACAAAACCCACTTGTTGGTTGGATAATAATTGTGACCGTCGTACATCGTCTGCGACGGCACCGGGCGCGAATCGTCAAGCGCGAGCACCTTAGCAGCGATGAACGCGGAGTAATAACGGTAAGAGATTGCGATCAGGCAAAGAGCGCCGATGATGATTGGTAGTGCGTTCATTCAATACGTTAGTTTCACAGGATTTCAGGATGTTCGGAATTAACAAGATGAATCCTGCTAATCCCGTCAATCCTGTAATTCTGTGAAACTGGCCCTCATGATTCAGTCTTTTTCGATGTCCCCAAGGCAATCCCGAGGGCGGCACCGACGAGACCGAGAATGATGATCAGTAAACCATATAACGTCTGATTATGCTGCTCGGCACGAGCATCGAACGCTTCAGAGAATAGTTCGCGCGGAGCGACGTCGTGCGGTATTACAAACAAACCAACCGCGACGAGGATGAAGCATACGGCTGCAAGCTTCAGACCCACGGGCGTCAGTTTCGGACGTCCCATCTTTTGACCAACAGCACTGCGCGTGTAACCGTAAGACATGTAAATTGCCAGACCCAGCATCAACCAACCGACGAAGCGCCAGTAAGAACCTTCCGGCAGGAAGTAGATCAGCAGCGCACAGGAAACCGCTCCGAGACCCGGCAACAAGTATGGTCCCAACGGAACTTTGAATGGTCTGGGTCGGTGCGGATCCTTGTGACGCAGCACCATCACACCAACGCAGACGAGAACAAACGCGAAGAGAGTGCCGATATTCGTCAAACTCACCATTTCATCGACGGTGGCAAACGCAGCGATGCCGCCGACCGCAACGCCGGTCAGAATCGTGGTGACGTGTGGTGTTTTGAATCTTGGATGTACGCTTGCAAAGACTGACGGCAGCAACCCATCACGCGCCATTGAAAAGAAGATGCGTGGTTGTCCGAGCTGAAAGACAAGCAACACGGCCGTGTGCGCGACCACCGATCCGAAGGCGATGACTGTGTTTTGCCACAACGCCTGTGGCGCGACAGTTTCCAGCGCCATCGTCAGCGACTCGCCGCGTTGTGCTGCGGTCCAACCGCGAACGGTTTCCCATGGCACCATGCCTGTAAAGACACCCGCCACCAGCACGTACAGAATCGTGCAGATTATCAGCGACGCGATGATGCCAACAGGCAGATCTCGGGTGGGATTCTTTGTTTCCTCAGCTACAGTACTGACGGCGTCAAAACCGATATATGCGAAGAAGACAACGGCTGCGCCGGTAAATGTGCCAAACCACCCCTGCGGTTGGAACGGTTTCCAGTGCTGCACCATCGTCGCGGGTGAAACGTAGTAAAGAGCGAGACCGATAAAGAACAACAGCACGAGGATCTTGATCAGAACCATGACCGCGTTGAAGTTTGACGACTCTTTGATACCCCAAACCAGCACGATCGTGATCAGCGCCACGATGCCGAAAGCCAGAATGTTGAAAACTATCGGGATGCCGAGGATGTGTGGCGCCGAAGCGAGTGTTTCGGGAGTCGCGGTGCGATAGTTTGACGTCAGCCAGTCAGGCACATGAATTCCGAGATTTCGCAGGAGTCGATTGAAAAACTCGGCCCAGCTAATCGCGACCGCCACGTTGCCAATCGCGTATTCGATGATCAAGTCCCAACCGATAATCCAGGCGACAAGCTCGCCGAGTGTTGCGTACGAGTAGGTATACGCCGAACCTGAAATCGGAACCATCGAGGCGAGTTCGGCGTAACACAGTGCTGTAAAACCGCAGACAATCGCAGTGATGACGAACGACAGCATCAACGACGGACCAGCGCCTGCTCGTTCGGCGGTGCCTGAAGCGGCAGTGCCGACGGTCGCGAAGATTCCGGCGCCGATGATTGCTCCAATCCCGATGAGCGTGACGCTGAATGCAGTAAGCGTGCGTTTCAGCCCAAACTGTGGGCCGCCAACACTGGCCAGAATTTCATCAAGGTTCTTGGTGTGAAAAATTCCTCGAAGCAAGGTGTCGCCTCCGGGATTGGAATTTTCGAACTTAGATAGGAAAGCTTGCGGAGTTTGGCATGGAAGCCGATTTCTTGTAAATGGAATTAATTAGCCACGGATGACGCGGATAGAAATCCGAATTTTTTTCCGTTACATCCGTGGCTCCCGGATTTTATGCTAGTGTTCCACTAATGTTTCCATTTAGAAACATTCTCTTCCCTACTGACTTGTCAGCAAATGCGCATGCGGCGCTAAAGTACGCCGCGGCGTTCGCGCGGCATAGTGGCGGGCGAGTCGTGCTGTTCAATGTGCAGGATGCGAAGTCAGGGCCACATACTCAGCTCGATGAACTGCTTTCCGATCCGGTTCTGAAGGGCATCGACGCCGAAAGGATTTCGGTCGAAGGCGAGCCGGCGAGCGAGATTGCGCAGGGTGCAATCGATCATGACGTCGATCTGATCACAGTCGTGATGCGCGGCCGGAATCGACTGTCGCGCGCGTTTGGGAGCTCGATCGCCGAAGACATAGTGGCTGAAGCGCCCTGTGCGGTGCTGTGTGTTCGACCACCGCAGCGAGATTTTGTCGACCAGCACGAAATCCAGCTCAAACGGGTGTTGCTGGCGACAAACTTTCGTCCTTCATCTGCAGCGGCGACACAACTGGCGACGCAGATAGCGAATCACATGGGCGCGGAGCTTCATGCCGTCTATGTGATTGGAGATTACTTCGAACAGATCTCGGTGATCTTTCCGGAAGGTGGTCTGGCAGCGTTGACGCGTTTGCGCAGTTACGTACAGGAACGTTTGTCACAACTCACGCGCAGCGGAAGCGCCGCAACGTACATCGCTGAAGGCAGACCTTACCAGGAGATAGTTAAACTCGCCGACACGCTTCACGCGGATCTAATCGTGATTGGAACGGCCGTTCACGGATCGTTGTTTGGAAGCAGTCAGGTTTTGGGATCGGAGATCGAGAGAGTGATCGGGAACGCCCCGTGTCCCGTGCTTTGCGTTCCCGCAGCGCGCGTGGTGACGCCTTTGCCTGCGCTGGTAACCCAGGTTCAGACCTAAGGATCAGGAGGCAGGAACAGATAACAGGAGCAGGACGAACCCGCCTGCGCCTGAAAACTGCTCCTGCTTACTTCTTATCGACCGGCTTGTGTAACTGCTGCCAGAGATTGAACCCACCAAGCAAAGCTGCTGCGTTATCGACACCTTTTGTTTTGAGAGCGACCACCGCACCGGCGGACGTATGTTCCGCCGTTCAAGAACAGTACGTGACAATCGTCTTGTCACGCGGTAGCTCGTTTATGTGGTTCAGAATCTCGCCCGCGGGAATGAGTTTCGAGCCGGGAATGTGGCCTGCGTCGTAAGCCGCCTGGTTGCGAACGTCAATAACTACTGCCGTGCCGTCCTTCACCATGGCTTCCATCTCTTCAATCGTCACTCGACGAGCGCCATCTGCATAGACAGTCTCCGGACCTTGCACCGGTTTTGTCTTCGCATCGTGATCGAGTGAATTGCACGCCACAAAAAGCATGGCTGCCGCAAATATCATCAGGGAAGAAATTAATTTAAGCCGCATGAGAACCTCCGAAAGGGCTACTAATGTGTTACGCCGTGCGGGATTTGTCAATGTGGTATAGTCTCGCTTCCAAGCGGAGCATCTATGATGGAACAGCCGGAGCCGATTCAGTGGGCCAAGGTAATTGACCACACACGCTGTATCGGCTGTCACGCCTGCACTACGGCGTGCAAGTCTGAGAATCTCGTTCCGCTTTCCGTCACGCGCACCTACGTCAAACACGTCGATATCGGAATCTTTCCGCAAGCCCGACGCGCTCACCAGGTAACACGCTGCAACCAGTGCGCTCATGCGCCGTGCGCAACCGCGTGTCCCACCGCCGCCATGTTCAAACGTGCAGACGGCATTGTCGACTTCGATAAGTCGATCTGCATCGGTTGCAAAGCCTGCATGGCTGCGTGCCCATACGACGCGATCTTCATCAACCCCGACGATCACTCCGCTGAGAAATGTAACTTCTGCGCGCACCGCATCGACATGAACCTCGAACCCGCCTGCGTGGTGGTCTGTCCGACGCAGGCGATTCTCGTCGGCGACATGAACGATCAGGATTCTTACGTTGCGCAGATAATCAATCGCGATGCGGTCGCCGTGCGACGTCCTGAAAAAGAAACTCTTCCAAAACTTTTTTATAAAGGCGCACACCAGGCGACGCTCGATCCACTCGCGGCCCGACGACCTGAAGGCGGTCTCTTCATGTGGAGCGAGCAACAGGAAGGTGGTGGATTCGTAGTTTCCGGTAATCCAAACTTCAACAACTCCTCTGCTGCCGCGTTGCTGTCATACGACGTAGCGCACTCGATTCCGTGGGATTGGCGCGTCAGTCTTTATACATGGACCAAAGGCATCGCGACCGGCGTTTATCTCATTGCGTGTTTGCTCCTGCTGTTGGGTGGGGTGGATGTTGCTAATCCAATCTGGCTTTGGGCCACGCCCGTCATCTCCGGCGGTTTTCTGGCAATCACGGGCGGTCTACTGATTTGGGATCTCGAACATCCGGAACGCTTTCATCTCATCTTCACTAAACCGCAATGGCGCAGTTGGTTAGTGAAGGGCGCTTTTATCATCGCTGGTTACACGCTCGTGCTGGCGTTGCATTTCATCGCGAGCTGGGCTGGATCAAAGTCGTTACAGCGCTGGTTGATGATCCCTGGAATTCCGTTGGCGATTTTGACAGCTATTTACACCGCGTATCTCTTCGCGCAGGCAAAAGCGCGCGATATGTGGCAAAACCCGCTGCTCCCACCGCACTTGTTTTTCCAGTCCCTGCTCTTGGGTTCCGCGACTCTGTTGCCGGTGATAATCATTTTTGAGAACACCTCTGCCGTTGAACGCTTTCTTGGCTTCGCGCGTCCTGAGACAATCTTACTTCTCTGGATACTGACGATTTCGAGTGCCGTTCACCTGCTGATGATTTGGGGTGAAGTTTCTTTAACCCACCCCACCGCACACGCACGCCTCGCGATCTGGGAGATGGTGAAAGGACGATACAAAAACGACTTCTGGTTCGGAGTAATTCTGTCGCTCCTCGGCGGAGCATTACCACTGCTCGCCGTACTGAATCTGGTGAGCATGTCAATCGGCGTCGCCGGCGCGCCGCTGGCGTTGATCGGCCTAATGCTCTTCGAAAACGCGTACGTGCAGGCCGGCCAATCCGTGCCGCTCGCATAAAAAATCCGTGTCATCCGGGGCTAAATAAATGAGTGAAACCTTCTACCCTGGTCCAAGCCGAAGCCATCTTGCGGCGTTCCCGCCGAAGGAGCGTTGGGATGATTGGACTGAGCTCGACTCGCGCGCGTGGCCGCAGAGGAAGGAGCGACATTATTCGATCGTTCCCACTACTTGCTTCAATTGTGAATCTGCGTGCGGGCTGCTCGCTTACATCGATAAAGTTACTGGCGAAGTACAGAAGTTTGAAGGCAATCCGGAACATCCCGGTTCGCGTGGCCGCAACTGCGCGAAAGGCCCAGCTACACTCAACCAGGTAGCCGATCCCGATCGCATCCTTTATCCACTCAAACGCACCGGCAAACGTGGCGCTGGACAGTGGGAACGAACCAGTTGGAATGAAGCTCTCAACACCATCGCCGGACGAATTCGCAAAGCCATCATTGAAAACCGGCGGCACGAAGTGATGTATCATGTGGGCCGTCCCGGTGAAGACGGGTTCACGGAACGCATTCTCGCGGCGTGGGGAATCGACGGTCACAACTCACACACAAACATCTGCTCGTCAGGCAGCCGCGAAGGCTATCAACTGTGGATGGGTCTCGATCGACCCAGTCCGGATCATGCAAACGCAAAAGTAATCCTGCTGATCAGCGCGCATCTCGAGTCGGGCCATTACTTCAATCCGCACGCACAACGCGTGATCGATGGAAAGGCAAATGGCGCGAAGCTGATTGTGTTTGATACGCGACTGTCAAACACGGCAACGCATGCCGATTACTGGGTCTCGCCCTATCCGGGTTCGGAAGCGGCCATCCTGCTGGCGATCGCGAATTATTTGATTCAGAACGATCTTTATAATCGGGAGTTTGTCGAGAGATGGTGGAACTGGAGAGAATTTTTGGACGCGGATTTTACGGATTTTGAAGCACGATTAAAACAGATCTACAGCGAGTATACGTTTGAGTTTGCGGCGAATGAGTCGGGTGTTGAGGCGAAGGTAATTGAGGAGATTGCGAAGCTGGTTGCGACGGCGGGGACGAGGTTTTCGACACATAATTGGCGGAGTGTGGCGTCAGGTGTAAGCGGGGGATGGGCGGTGGCTCGATGCCTGTTCATGTTGAATGCGTTGCTCGGCGCTGTTGCGACTGAAGGCGGCGTCTTTCCGAACGCGTGGAACAAGTTTGTGCCGCGTCCGATCTACACGCCGCCGCATCCCAAGATGTGGAATGAGACGACGTGGCCACGCGAGTATCCCTTGTCGATGAATGAGATGTCGTTTCTGTTGCCGCACCTGCTGAAAGACGGTCGCGCAAAACTCGACGTCTACTTCACACGCGTCTACAACCCGGTATGGACCAACCCGGACGGTTTCTCCTGGATCGAGATGCTGACCGATCCGGATCTCGTCGGCTGTTATATCGCGCTCACGCCGACATGGAACGAAACGGCTTACTACGCTGACTACGTGTTGCCGATGGGTGTCGCTTCGGAACGACACGATCTTCATTCATACGAAACGCACGATTCGCAGTGGCTCGGCTTCCGCCAACCGGTGATGAAAGCGGCTCGTCAACGAAACGGTGAGACGATCGACGACACGCGCGATGTAAATCCAGGTGAGGTTTGGGAAGAAAACGAGTTCTGGCTCGAATTGACGTGGCGTATCGATCCCGATGGCACTCTCGGCATTCGGCAGTACGCGGAGTCGAAAAAGACTCCTGGCACACGACTCGGTGTCGACGAGTATTACGAATGGATCTTCGATAACTCTGTCCCCGGTTTGCCCGAACGTGCTGCTGCGGAAAACCTGACGCCACTCGAATTCATGCGTCGCTACGGCGCGTTTGAAGTCAAAGAAAAGATCGGTCGAGTTTACGAAGAAACAGTTCCGGCGGAAGAGTTGGAAGATCTGCAAGAGGATCGTTTCGGAAGAGTCTACACACGCGCAGCAAAACCCGCAGGACCAAACATCGTTCCCCTTCCGCTTCCTGATGGTGACGAAGACGGTCGCCGGCTCGCCGGCGTCAACGTCGATGGCAGCGTTAAGCGTGGTTTCCCAACACCCAGTGGACGCCTGGAGTTTTACTCCTCAACGTTGACCAACTGGGGCTGGCCTGAGCTCGCGATTCCGACTTACTTCAAGAGTCACGTTCACAAAGACAATCTCGAAGAGGGACAAACGATCCTGATCTCGACGTTCCGTCTCGCGGTGCAAATTCACACGCGCAGCGCAAATGCAAAGTGGCTCGACGAGATTGCACACACGAATCCGCTTTGGATTCACCCGTCACACGCTGCGAAGCTCAATGTTCGCACCGGCGATCTCGTGCGCGTTGAAACCGAGATTGGTTACTACGTCGTGCCCGCCTGGGTGACGGAGGGAATTCGTCCGGGCATCGTTGCGTGCAGTCATCACATGGGCCGTTGGAAACTGACCGACGAAGGTCAACGACAGTTGATGGCGACCGTGAAGCTGGACCAGAAGGGAACGGAATGGTCGCTGAAGCGCGAGAAAGGTATCGAGCCGTACGAGTCTGACGATCCTGATACATTGCGCATCTGGTGGAAGGATGCGGGCGTTCATCAGAACATGACTTTTCCGGTGCATCCCGATCCGATTTCGGGGATGCACTGCTGGCATCAGGCCGTGCGTGTGCGCGCGGCTGAGCCGCACGATCAGCCGGGTGATATTTTCGTCGACACACAAAAATCGCGTGAGGTTTATAAGAAATGGCTGGCGATGACGCGTCCAGCAGACCAGTTTTCACCGGACGGTACGCGCCGGCCCTATTGGATGCTCCGCCCGTTGAAACCCGCTAGAGAGTTTTATAAATTGGCCACCGATTAGACGGATGAACACGGATAAGAAACTGTGTTCATCGGTGTAAATCTGTGGCTAAAAGGAACCCCCGATGATCTTCAAACAATTCTATCTTGCCTGTTTGGCCCACGCTTCGTACTTGATCGGTTCGGAAGGCGAAGCTGCGGTTGTGGATCCACAACGTGACGTCGATGAGTATCTCGAGGAGGCTGCTGCGCACGGACTCAAGATCAAGTACGTCATTGAAACGCATCTGCATGCTGATTTCGTCAGTGGTCATCAGGAGATCGCCGCACGCACAGGCGCGCGGATCATCTTTGGTGAGAAAGCCGGAGTTGCGTTCGAGCATCAGGCCGTGCGCGATGGTGAAGAAATAAAGTTGGGCAAGGTCGCTCTGCGATTCATCGAGACACCGGGCCACACACCCGAAGGAATCTGCGTACTCGTCACTGACGCCGAAGCACCTGATCAGCCTCAGAAACTGCTAACAGGTGACACGCTCTTCATCGGCGACGTCGGCCGTCCCGATCTCGCGGGTGGAAAAGGTTTCACGCCGCAAATGATGGCGGAGATGATGTACGACAGCCTGCACGGGAAACTGCTCAAGCTGCCGGATGAAGTCGAGGTCTATCCGGCTCACGGCGCTGGTTCGATGTGCGGGCGCAACATGTCGAAGGAAACGTCGTCAACAATCGGCGAGCAACGCAAATTCAATTACGCGCTCAAGCCGATGAGTAAAGATGAATTTGTGACGATGATGACCGCAGATCTTCCCGACGCTCCGATCTACTTTCCGAGAGACGCCGAGATCAATCGATCGGGCGCGCGCGGACTTTCCGAATTGCAACCGCCACAGGCGTTAACACCGCAACAAGCTCTTCAACTTCAGGAACAGGGCGACGTTATGCTCGACGTTCGATCGGCATGGGATTTCGGCGCGGGACACGTTCCAGGCTCGGTGAATATCGGACTAAACGGACAGTTTGCGATGTGGGCCGGAAGTTTGATCCCGTTGAATGCCGCGATTGTGATTATTGCCGACACGGGAGCGCAGATTGATGAAAGTGTATTGCGTCTTGCGCGCGTGGGAATCGAGAATGTGAAAGGTTATCTCGAAGGCGGAGTTCAGAGTTGGCGCGATGCGGGTTTGGCTGTCGAAACGCTTCCGCAGCTTAGCGTGGCCGAGTTGAAAGAGCAGATGGCGAACAGTGAACTGCAAATCGTGGACGTGCGGCGGCCGGGTGAGTATGTAAATGGTCACGTGCCACGCGCGCTAAATGCGCCGCTGTCGAGTCTCGACAAGAGTCTTCGCCCTTTGCCCCTCGAAAAGAACAAGCCAACGGCGATTATTTGCGCGGGTGGATATCGCTCGAGTGCAGCGGCGAGTTTGCTCCAGAAACAGGGATTCTCAAATCTCCTCAACGTGTCCGGCGGTACGGGGGCGTGGGTCAACGCCGGTTATCCCGTGGAAAAAGTTTAGACAGGATTACACGATTTTCATGATTTACAGGATTCATCTTGTTAATCCTGTAAAATCTTGTAATCCTGTCTAACCTTTTATGAAGCTCTTAATCGCAATCGGCATCATCATTGTTGCCACGATTCACGGCTATGGCGCAGCGTGGCTGGCAATCTGGATGCTGTTCCACCCGTATAGGTCAGTCAAATTACTCGGCCTCACCGTCTGGCCGCAGGGGATGATTCCCCGTCATCGAGAAAAACTGGCCCAATCGATCGGCAATGCAGTCGGCAACGAACTCGTTTCGCAACAAACAGTGTTCGATGCGTTGTTCGAAACCAGCTTCTTTCAACGCAAAGTTGAAGACTTCGTCGGCAGCTACACCAACGATCTGCTTGCGCGCGTGTATCCATCGTTTATCGATGCGTTGCCGTCTCAGGCGCGCGCGCCGATTCTCGATACGATCTCAGCGCTTCAGTACCGGCTCGCCGAATACATCGCGGAGATGTTGAGAAGTGAAGAGACAGCCCAGGCCATCGACCACTTTGTCGATAAGCAGGTGGACGAACTACTCGAGCGCCGTTTCGATGAGATGGTGAGCGATAGATCACTCGATCGTGGTCTTCGCTTCATTGAAGAACAATTACAACGACTCCTCACCGCCGAAGGGTTCGAAACCAAGGTGCATGAGTTTATCTCCGCACGTCTGGACGATATCGCACTCAGCAATGCGACGCTCGCGGACACGTTCACGCCCGAAACAGTCTCGTTCATCAAAGATCGGATCGATCAGCAAGTTCCTCCCATAGTTCATCAACTGGCCGACATCGCCACGAGCCAAAGCACCAGCAAACGGATCGGCGGCTTGATAAAACTCGAAGTCGACCAGTATTACGAGCAGCTCTCACTGATCAAGAAGATCTTCATCTCGCGTGAACGCATTCATCGTGAAGTGGATGAACTCGTAAACAAGACCCTCCCGAAACGCGTCGAGGAATACTTGCGGGGTGCAGCTTTCGAACAGGAAGCCGAAGAGTTTCTTAACGCAACGATCGACAACGTGATGGCGCGGCCATTGAACGAACTCATCGGACAGTTTGATGCCATCAGATTCGAAGATCTGAAACGACAGGTCAGCAATCGACTGGTTGAGATTGTGCGGAGTGAGTCCTTGTCTACCTCACTCTCGATGCAGGTGACTGAAGCCATCGACCGGCTGCGCCCGCAAACACTCGGCTCGGTAATGCAGCAGCTCGATACAAACTCAGCCACACGTGCGAAGGAGTTTTTGTCGAAGAGTTTGCTCAGCTTGCTTTCGCGCGAGGACACAGCGCGAACCATCAATGCGATCCTGAGCTCGCAGATCGAACGTCTGCTCATATCGCCAATCGGACGATTGGGCGATCATGTGTCTGAGAATGCGATGCAGCGTGCGAGCACGGCGCTCGTGGAGCGAATTACAGAAGCTGCTCGCGAGCGTCTGCCGGTTGCGATCGCAGAGTTTGACGTCGGCGGCATCGTGCGAAAGAAAGTGTCTGACTATCCACTGGAAAAACTGGAAGAGCTCGTGCTTTCAGTCGCCCAGCACCACCTCAGGACGATCGAGTTGTTCGGCGCGGCCATCGGCTTCTTCATCGGAGTCGCACAGGCAATCTATTTCTGGTTCACATATCATCCGGTCAGGTAATTGAAACGAAATCAGCCAAAAAGCCGTAATCCGTTCTTGTCTGTGTAATCCGCGGCTAAAATTAGGAGGAGCTCATGTATTGCGCAAGTTGCGGGACGCCGCTGACGCAAGGCCTAAGTTATTGCAACCGCTGCGGGACCAGCCTGCGTGAGCGATCGGCATCCAACACCGGAGCAATCGGCGCCTTTCTCACTGCAATCACGCTGATCGGCGTTGGCGGTCTCGCGCTGATGTTTGCCGGGGCGCTCGTTCTGCGCAGAGGAGCGAACCTGAGCCAGGAGCTGATTGGATTCTTCATGCTGTTCGCGTTTCTGATCGTCGGCATGGTTGAGGTCATGCTGGTTAAAAATCTTTCCAAGCTCATGGGTGAAAAAGAAAAGAAGAACTATTTTCCCGCCCCACCGAACGTTTCAAACGATTTGCGACTGCCACAGGGAACGCCGTTCGGTGAGCCAGTTTCGAGCGTCACTGAAAACACGACTCGGACGCTGGAGTATTTGCGCCGCGATTCGTAGACCAGGAGAAACTCTAATGAGAAAACTCACATGGTTGGTTTTGTTGGTACCCATTCTCGCAGCAGGCTGTCATCACGGTCGGTTCGCCGAGATCCAGGGTAATGGCAAACGAGAGCTGCAGAAGCGTCAGGTCGCGGCATTTACTTCCATTTCGACCAATGGAACGTTCACCATCGAAGTCACGTGTCAAAAGGATCCGAGTCTCGAGATAGAAGGCGATGAGAACGTGCTCGATTTCGTAAAGACGGAGGTCAATAGCAACATTCTGCGGCTGGAAAACTCGCAGAACTACTCCGTTTCCGAGCCCATACGAGTGAAAATATCGCTTCCTAATCTCGAAGGTCTCGCAGTCAACGGCACCGGACACATCAATGTTAAGGGACTAAAGAACGATAAGTTTGAAATCGACACGAACGGCGCGCCGACAGTCACCGTTGCGGGTACGACAAAGATGGTCGACATTGCTGCGAATGGCGCTGGAAAAGTCGACGCACAGAATCTGCACGCCACCCGCGCAGTTGTTGACGCCCGCGGCGTCGCGAAAGTCGATCTCGATGTTTCCGACCAACTGGACGTCGAAATCTCAGGTCCATCGTCAGTGACTTACAATGGCAATCCGACAGTAAACAAAAACATTCACGGCCCCGGTAAGTTAACGCGAAAGGGCGGCGAAGGCGCTTAAAAAACTCTTTCTGTGCTTTTTGTGCCTTTTTGTGGCTGCTCTATTTTGTTTGTGTGCATTGTTGCGGCTCTTTTCGGTTGACATTACACTCACGACTGAATAACTATTTGCCATCATCGAAAGGAGCTTAGTTCCCTAATGACCTACGTAGTTGTTGAATTATGCGTGGATTGCAAGTACACCGACTGCGCAGCTGTTTGTCCTGTTGAAGCGTTTCATGAATTGCCGGATCGTCTTTACATCAATGCCGACACCTGCATCGATTGCGATGCGTGCGTGCCGGAATGTCCTGTAGAAGCAATTTTTGCTGATACTAATGTGCCTGAGAACTACGCTCATTGGACGCAGATAAACATAGACGAAGCTCCGAAGTATCCGATCATCAGTCAGAAGATCCCCGCCCTCCACGGACCGACTTGTACGGGCCCAGAAGAGTGAAGGGCGCGTAAGACAAAGCAGTTCCACGCAAAGGCGCAAAGAAAAGATTTAGAACTTACTTTGCGCCTTTGCGTGAAACGTCTGCGGGTAAGTGATGTCAAGAGTTGCATTAATCCTCATTCTCATCTTTGGCACAACTGCCTTCGCCCAGAGTGGTCGACGTAAAGGGCCGGTCGCCGCACCGACGCCCACGCCGTCACCAGAGGCAACGCCGTCGCCATCGCCGTCTGCGCCGTCAAAGCTTCTGGTCACAGCAGAAAAGGATCAGGACTATCGCTGTACAGACGACGGCACACTCGCACATCTCCTCGATCCGCCCACAGTCACGGTTTTCACGCCGAAGGAAGTTGACGTCAAAGCGCAGGTTACTGCGCGGCGTGAGCCGAACTACACTCGCGAAGCTCGACGTCTCGGCGTTCAGGGATTGGTGGTTCTCAAGCTCGTGGCTCTGCCGGACGGAAAGATCGAGCGCATCAGAGTCGTGCGCGCCGTCCCATATGGTCTGACTGAAAACGCCATCCTGGCCGCGTGCGAAGTTAAATTCAAACCTGCCATGAAAGCCGGCCAGCCCGTCGCCCAGTGGCTAACGGTGGAATACGGCTTTCGACTCGCTGAGTCCTCTATCTTTGGTCCATAGGAATTTTGTTTATGAAGCGTTTTATTTTCCCCCTTGCGGTTAGTCTCTGCCTTCTCGTCGTAATTTCCCAAAACACAACGGTGGCCGCGAAAGATACGTGGGTCAGCGTGCGTACGAAAAACTTTTTCATGGTGGGAAATGCGAACGAAAAGGACATCAGGAAAGTCGGACTGAAGCTCGAGCAGTTTCGTGAAGTGTTCACACGACTGTTTCCGAAGTTGAAGTTCAACACGCCCGTGCCGACCACGGTGGTCGTCTTCAAGAGCGACAGCTCGTTCGCTCCTTTCAAACCGATGGCGAACACTGCCGGTTATTTTCAAGCCGGCAATGACGTCAACTACATCGCGCTCACGACTGAAGTACGCGGCGAACAGGATCCATTCAACGTCATCTTTCACGAGTACACACACCTGCTCGTTGACAACACTTTCGAAAGCGCGCCGGTCTGGTTCAATGAAGGTCTCGCCGAGTACTACAGCACCTTCAGCATCACCGACGATCAGAAGATCAGGCTCGGCACGCCGATTGGTCACCACGTCTTCCTGTTGCGTCAAAGCAAGATGTTGCCGCTGCGAACCCTCTTCGAGGTCGATCACAAATCGCCACACTATAACGAGGGGAAGAAGCAGAGCATCTTTTACGCGCAATCATGGGCGCTGATGCACTACCTGATCATCGGCAAGGCGGGCAAAGTCGAGCAGCTCGGAAAATTCATGGAGTTGCTTAGAACCAAAGTGCCGATGGAACAAGCGTTCCAGCAGGCTTTCGAAACGCCGTTCGAAGTAATGGAAAAGGACCTGCGCGACTACGTCAAGAAAGATCGTTACAACGTCATCGATGGGCATTTCGAACAGAAACTCGCGCTCGACACGACGACCGAAGCGACCCCCTTGACTGAAGCCGAAGCGCAAGCGTATCTCGGCGATCTATTGCTACACAGCAATCGCAAGGACGCCTACACCTACCTTGAAAAAGCAGTGAAACTCGATCCCAACCTGGCGATGGCGCATGCGTCGCTCGGCATGGCTTACTTCCGTGAGGGCAAGATCAACGAAGCTAACGCGAGTTTCGAGCGCGCGGTCGCAGGCGATTCAAAAAACTATCTCGCGCATTACTACTACGCCTTCACACTCAGTCGGGCCGGTCGTGACGAAGGGCCAACCAATACGCCTTTTGCACCGGAAACAGCCACGAAGATTAGAGAACACTTGCAGAAGGCGATCGCACTCCGGCCCGACTTTCCCGAGTCGTACAACCTGCTCGCGTTTTTGAGTTTGATTACGGGTCAGGGTGTTGACGAATCGATCGCGCAGATGAAGCGACTCTTGAGCATTTCACCTGGGAAGCAGGAATACATTTACATGTTGGGCCAGCTTTACCTGCACAAGGAAGATTACAAGATGGCCCGGGAGCTCCTGGAAGTCGTCGCTAAATCAAATGCTGAAGAACAGATTCGCGGGCATGCCGAACAGCTATTGAAGCAGCTTAGTCTTTTCGAAGATGCAAAGTCGCGTGTTGAAGAAGCAAAACGAAACCGCCCTAACGTTATTGCGTCAGGACCGATCGTAACCTCTGGTCCAGGGGCTACTAAGCCTGAAGACGCGCCGACTGATCCTTCGTCGTATTTGCGCGAAGTGCTGCGAACGCCAGGCGCGGGTGAAACTCAGTTACAGGCGAAGCTCGTAAAGATCGAATGCGAGCCGAAGAACATCGTGTTCGTCGTTCAGACCCCAAACGGATTGCTACGACTGCGAACGGAGACTTTCGACGACATCGAAATCACGACGTACGATCCGAAGGTCGCGGGAGAAATCGGGTGCGGCGCGCGCAAACAAGAGAACCTCGTGATTGTTTGTTACCTGCCGAACACGGACAAACGCGTCAAAGCTGATGGGGTTTTGAAGTCGATCGAATTCGTCCCCGCAGACTTCAAGCTCAAGTAACAAAGCCATCCACAGATTACACAGAATTTTCTTTAGTTTTTAACTGAATCTGTGTAATCTGTGGATAGTCTTGCTTCCCTCCTCATTGCCCTAACCTCAACGTCAAAATCATGCGTGTCTTTTTCGTAATTATTTTCGCGGTTTTTTGCGTTGTGCTGCTTGGACCAAGCCATGCGCAACTCGCCACAGCCCCGGCTTTACTGGCGAAGAGCAATTCAACGCGCGCGGTTGCGGTGGAATCCACTGGCCTCACGGCCGAACCGTTCGGCGCGACTTCTTCCCTTCCGTTGAGCGCCGATAACCGGACACGTGTGATGCTCTTTGCGAGTAATCTCACACTCTTCCCCGGCGAGACGGCTGCGAATGTCACGGCTTCGGCTGAAGATGGCAATCACATTCAGTACCCGCTGACAGTTGAATACGTTGGCAGTGTTCCCAGTCTCGCTGGGGTGACGTCTGTGATCGTGCGTCTGAACGACAATCTCGGCGATGTGGGCGATGTGCTCGTAGGAATTACAGTGCACGGGCAATCAAGTAATCGCGTGCGCATCGGGATCGGTCATATGGGTGGTGGCCCACCCGATGACGTGCCTGTGCCGCAACCGACACCTGAACTCGGTGCGGGCGCCAGTTTGCACGGCAAACAAGTCTTTCCGTTCGACAACGCCTGGAACCAGGACGTTTCCAACAGTCCCGTTGATCCAAACTCCGCCAACATCATCGCGAACATAGGTCTGACTGCAAGTCTTCATCCGGATTTCGGCACGGTTTGGGATGGCGCGCCGAACGGCATTCCCTACATCGTCGTTGCGGGCAATCAAAGTCCAGTGCCAATCGCGTTCACGGCGTTTGGATCGCAGAGCGATCCCGGTCCGTATCCGGTTCCTGCCAACGCGCCGGTTGAAGGTGGACCAAACGGCACCGGCGATCGACATGTGCTCGTGATCGATCGCGACAACTGGAAGCTCTACGAAATGTATCGAGCGTTTCCGCTAAACAACGGCGCGAGCTGGAACTGCGATTCGGGCGCATTCTTCGATTTAAACTCAAACCCGTTGCGACCTGCCGGTTGGACTTCAGCAGACGCGGCCGGCTTGCCGATCTTTCCTGGTCTGGTGCGTTACGACGAGGTGTTTGAGCAACAGGAGATTCGACACGCAATCCGATTCACCGCGCAGATCACGCGCAAGGCTTACATCGCTCCCGCTCGCCATTGGGCCAGTACAAACACGAGCGTCGATCGACCGCCGATGGGCATGCGAGTTCGCTTGAAAGCCTCGGTTGATATCTCCGGTTACTCGCCATCGATGCAGGTGATCCTGCGTGCGCTGAAGAAGTACGGGATGATCCTCGCGGACAACGGCTCGAACTGGTTCATCAGCGGCGCCCCCGACCCACGCTGGAGCGACGATGATCTAAACACGCTGAAACAAATCAAAGGCTCAAACTTTGAAGTGGTAAAAATGGACAACATCGTCACGCCTTAAATCCGTCACCAATCCGTCTAAATCCGCGGCCCAAATACCTTCCGTATATAGATCGAGTTCTAAAAATTAGTCCTATCAAGGAAGGTGTTACCGTGAAAAGAGTTTTGTTCATGGTGCTACTTGCCGTGGCATCAATCACAGTTCTGGGTCAGCAAATGGATAACAATCCGATGGTTGGCGGTGCGGCGATGGTCAAGTCGAAAGATATCGTTGACAATGCCGTCAACTCAGCGGACCACACGACTCTCGTCGCTGCAGTAAAAGCTGCGGGGCTCGTCGAAACACTCAAGGGCAAGGGGCCGTTCACAGTATTCGCTCCGACAAATTCCGCGTTCGACAAACTGCCTGCAGGAACAGTCGACACACTGTTGCGACCGGAGAACAAAGGGATGCTCACCAACATCCTGACGTATCACGTCGTTGCAGGACGACTCGATTCGAATGCGATCGCGAAGAAGATCAAGGCGGGTAATGGAAAAGCGTGGTTGAAAGCGGTCAACGGTGGAACCCTGACCGCATGGATGGACGGAAACTCGATCGTGATCGCCGATGAGAAGGGTGGACAGTCGCGAGTGACGATCGCGAATGTCTATCAGTCAAATGGGGTGATTCACGTAGTCGATACGGTCTTGTTGCCAAAGTAAACCTTGGACAGGATTACAGGATGAACAGGATTTGCAGGATACATCTTGTTAATCCTGCAAATCCTGTAATCCTGTAAAAACTACTTCTGCTGGTTGCCCTCGGTAGCAACATTCCGCTTCGTGCCATTCAACTGCTTCATCAACTCATCAATCGCAGCTTCGAGTTGACGATCTCGGCCCGCCAGTACATCTTCCGGTTTGTTATCGACAAGCAGGTCCGGCTGGACGCCGTAATTTTCCATGTTCGTGTGCTTTTGATCGGCGAGAAACACTCCGACACCGGGTGTGCGTACAGTCGATCCATCGATCAAACTGTAACTGCCGGTCCCGATAACAGCACCCATTGTCGGCGTACCAACAACTTTCCCGAGTCCCAACGCACGGAAGCCTGCCGGAAACATCTCAGCATTCGATGCGGAGCGCCAGTTCTGCAGAACGATCTTCGGACCGAAGAAGCCCGCAAACGGACGTCCCGTTGCTTCAGTGCCACGCGGCTGCCAGATCTGATACTGGCGTTGGACCAGGATCGCAAGTAGCTCCTGCTCGATGTTGCCGCCACCATTCCAGCGCTGATCGATGATCATCGCTTCCTTGTTGCGATACTCGCGCAGCTCTTTCTCGAACCGGCGCAGCGACGGCGGATTCATCGCCTGAATGTGCAGATAGCCAATGCGCCCGTTGGAGAGCTCATCCACTTTCTTGCGGCGATCTTTCACCCACCGCTCGTAACGCAACTGGCTGTACGCTGCAGCGGAAATCGCTTCGATGCGCGTGCTCCACGCACCATCGTCCGCTGGTTTCGAGTTGAACGTGACGTTGACTTTGCGATTGAGACGCTGGTTCAAAAGCTGCCAGTACTCGTCACCGGCCTTCACCTGTTTGCCGTCAATCGCGAGCAGGTAGTCACCGACCTTCACGCGCACCCAGTCTTTATCGGCTGGTCCATCTTCGTAGATGTAACTCACGCGATAGCGACCCGCAGCTTTATCCGGCTCGAGTTCGATGCCGAGATGCGACGTCGAAACACCACCGGCGCCTGGCCCACGCGGCGGCGGCGCGGCGCCCGTATGTGAAGCGTTCAACTCACCAATCATCTCGTTGATGATGTTGAGCAACTCCTGACGATCGCCCACGAAGTCGACGAGCGGACGATACTTCGCGCGCGCGGCATCCCAATCAAAGCCGTGCATCTTCGGATCGTAGAAACGATACTTCATCGTGCGCCAGCCATCGTCGAACATCTCCGCCCATTCGGCCGGACGATCGATGCGAACACGAACGTTGAAATTGATGCGACGCCGTCCACCACCTGCTCCTGTACCGCCTGTCGCTGCTCCTCCGCCCGCACCTGCTCCTGCGGCTGCTGCGCCTGCTCCTGTTCCTCCACCGAGCGGTACTGAATAGATCGCATCGCGTTCACTGAAGAACAACGTGCGGCCATCGCGCGAGATATGCAGATCGGAAAGTCCACCACCAAAACCACCGCCACCTCCCGGACCACCATCAGCGTTTTCATTCGGTGGCTGGCCGGCAGTGATTCTCGATAACCGGCGACCGTCTTCCTGAATTGAATAGATAACTGGAATGCTCGCCTGTCCAGATGGTTCTGACGTCACGAATACAATCGTGCGGCTATCGGGGGCGATTGTGTAGTTGAAAATCGGAAACGGCATGCGCGTGATTTGTCGCGTACGACGCTTCAGCCCGTCCCAATCGATCTTGATTTCGCGCGGCGGACGGTTCGCTTGTGGACCACGACGCGGCGGTCCCGCGGCGCCTTCTTCACCTTCACCCGCAGGAGCTTGTGGCGTCTGAGCTTCACGCTCCTCAGCGTCGTCAGGATCGCGGTCCTGGTGTTCGAGCAGGACCGAATAGATCTGCGACGACGTCGGGGCGTTTCCCCCGGTTGCTTCAACACGCTGGAAGAAGAGTTTGCGACCGTCTGGTCCAAAGTGTGGGTTGGCGTCGTTCGAAGAATCGAACGTGACCTTGTGCGGCTCCTTTTCCTGACCCGACGACGCAATCAAATAAACATCGTTCGTGCGCGCCGCATCAGATTTCGAATATGCAATCCACTTTCCGTCGGGCGACCAAACCACGCCACCGAAACCACCATAGCGCGACGTGTCGAGCACGATCGTCTGTTTCGTGGCCACAGTGACTTTGCGCAGATTGTTGTCAGACGAAGAAAACGCGATGTCCTTCGAATCCGGAGACCAGTTGTAACCTAACTTCAACGCATCGATGTCTGTGATCTGCTGCGCCGGCCCCGAACCATCAACCGGCACAACGTACAGCTCTTCGCGGCCGCTCTGATCGGAGACGTACGAGATGAACTTGCCATCAGGCGAATATCCAACATTACGATCGCGAGCGGCGCCATCGGTGAGTTGTTTCAGATCGCCTTCTTCAACCGGCGCCGTAAAGATCTCACCGTGAACCGAGACGGCGATGCGGCGTGAATTCGGCGCGAGATCGTAATCATCGGCTTCCGAATTGAACGACTGGAGCTCCGAGAGGTTTTCCTGGGTTTCGGCGTCGATGTCCAACTTGATCTGAGTCGCGCGCTTGGAGGCGACGTCGAGTTTCCAGATGCCGAAGTCGTGCTCAAACATGATCACTTTGCCGTCGGAGCTGATCGCAGGCCAGCGCACGTCACCGGACTTGAAAGTCGTGACCTTGTCTGCCTTGCCGCCATTTTCAGAGACGCGCCAGATGTTAGTTAGACCATTGCCGTCGCGATCGCTGACGAAATAGATGTTGTGGTCCTGTCCCCACATGGGCCATGAATCGAGACCGTCGAAGTCAGTGATCGGCGTAAACTTCTTCGCGGCGACGTCCATGATCATGATGTCGCTTTGATAAGAGCCGCGATAATACTTCCGCCAGTAAACCTGCGCCTTCTGGTTGTAGGCCAGTTTCGATCCGTCCGGCGAATACGACGCCTGCACACCCATGTCAGTGCCGGCCTTCCACGGCATGCCGCCTTCCGTACTGACAAGATAAAGTTGCGGCATGAAGTCTTCGCCACGATTACTGCTGAACAGCACGGCGCGCGAATCAGACGACCAGCCAAGCACGACGTCGTCAGCCGAGTGAGCGGTGAGCTGTTTCGCATTGCCACCACTCGACGGCATCAGATAGACGTCGAGATTTCCATTTCTCTCGCTCGAGAAAGCAATCCACTTCCCGTCGGGCGAGAATCGTCCATAAACGTCGCGCGCCCGGTTGACTGTCAGCCGTTGAACGTTCTGGCCATTCTCATCAGCGGTCCAGATGTCTCCGAGGTAAGTGAAGACGATGCGACCGTTGTGGTAATGGGGATAACGCACCAGCCGCGCTTCGCGACCGAATGCTGATGAAGTGATGAGAAGAAACAAAGCTACGGCGAAGAGAGTGGTAGTTTTTTTCATGGCTCCTGACCTGCGTCTAGTGGAATGGAAACTAACCTGGAAAGCGGTGGGCGGATTATAGCACCTTGTGGCATCATTAGCGCGTGATTACCTGTCGAAAAATGGGCGCCGCCGACGTGAAGGATGCTTTCCACATGCTCAGCGACTTTCTGAGCGAGGATGAGCACTACCTTGCGAGTAGCCAGGCGTACGGAGATCTCGGTCTGGCCGGGCTCAACAACGCACTCGACCTCTTCCTCGAACACTCCCAATTGGGTTTTGTGTGGATGGCTTATGACGAGAATGGCGTCGCCGGAATTTGTGTGGTGTGTTACGCCATCTCGACATCGATGGGATCGGTGGTCGCAAAACTCGACGACGTCTCAGTGAAAGCCGATCGACGTGGGAAAGGAACCGGTTCCGAGATGCTGCAGCAACTGAAGGAGCAGTTGCGCAGAGAAGCGGTGACCCGTATCGACGTGGCCGTCCACCTCCAAAACCCCGAGGCCCGGCGGTTCTACGAGAAGATGGGCTTCGTCGCCCTCAACGAAGAGCGCCTCTCCTGTTTGATCTAATCCGCGTTCATCCGTGTAAATCCGCGGCTAAATCTATTTCAAGTTAGCGATCTCTTCGAAGTATTTCGCGAACGCAACCATCCCGCCTGAAGCTTGTTGCCAGTCGAAATTCTCGTTCGGTGCGTGATACCCGTGCTCGGGCAGCGAGAGACCAAGGAATAGCACGGGGCACCTGAGCACTTTCTCGATGCTCGTCATCGCGCCGATCGTTCCACCGTCCCGTACAAAAACCGCCTCTTTTCCAAACGCAAACTTCACCGCTCGCTTCAACGCCAGTGGCAGCTCACCTTCGAGCACGGTCCGAAACGCCGGCGCCGCTGACTCAAACTGAATCTTCACGTCCGGATTTCTTTCTTTCACCGCAGCCGTAATCAGTTTCTTGATCTTCACCGGATCCTGAACCGGCACCAGGCGGCACGAAGCCTTCAGCTCCGCCCGCGGCGGAACAATCGATTTCAAACCCGGCCCCTGGTAGCCGCCAACCATGCCGTGGACCTCGAGTGTCGGCATGCCCCAGATTCGTTTCATCACTTCGAGCGGATCTTCCGTGCGCATCTTTTTCAAGTGATGCGCTTTCTTGAACGCCTGAGTGGTGAAGCCGGAGTTTGACCAGTCCTGAAGCTCCTGTTTCGAAGGCGGAATGACGTCGTCGTAGAAACCTTTGATTTTCACTTTGCCGGTGCGGACGTCGTAGATGTCCGTTAGGAGCTGCATCAACTCCGCGATTGGGTTGCGCGAGGCGCCTCCGGTTTCTCCGGAGTGCGTATCAACGGTGGCTGTTTCGAGCGTCAGAATGAACCCGAGCAGCCCGCGCAAACCGGCCGAGCTCGCCGGACGATTTCGAGAAACCCAAACTGTGTCAGAAACAACGACCGAGTCAGTCTTCAGATTCGGTGCAGCTTTCGAGATTATCTTCTCAAAATTCGGAGACCCGATTTCTTCCTCAAACTCCCACAGAAAACGAATATTCACCGGTACGTCGGCTTCGATCGCGGCGCGCGCGCCAAAGAGGGCGGTCAGCGCGGGTCCCTTGTCGTCGGTGGTGCCCCGACCGTAGTAAGTGTCGCCCTGTTTCGTAAACACAAACGGCTCGGTGTTCCACGGCTCGGTTTCCTTCGAAGCGGGCTGCACGTCGACGTGGTTATAAACCGTGACGGTCGGCCGGTTTTTATCATTGCCAAAGACGCCATGTATGACTGGATTTCCCTTTTCAGCGCGGTAAATCTCGACTTTGCCGCCGTAACCCTCGAGTGTCTCAGCTGTGAGCTCAACGCCTTTTTTTATGTCTTCGGCGTGATTTGGATCGACGGAAACCGTTGGAGTTTCAACGAAACGCTTCAACAACGCCTCAAATTCCTCGCGGTGTGAGTTTGCAAAAGACAACAGACTGTCCCGTTTCAATGTCGTGGGCATTCAAGATCCTCCGTCGAAC
>JBKPPU010000284.1:0-23186 GCA_046733695.1 Acidobacteriota bacterium | reverse complement strand
ATCCTGTAGAATAACGCACGAGCCCTCTTGCTATTTTGAGAGTTATTAAAGGATCGTGCGGGTGAGTTCTTCGTTTTCGTTAACCAACGCCGTTACTTCCGGTGATGAAAGCGCCGTGTCCGCAATGCTGGCCAACGGCGCCGACGTAAACGAGAGTACCAATGGTGGTCAGACGGCCCTCATCCTCGCCGTCATCTTCGGTCACACAAATCTTGTTCGAATGTTGATGAATGCGGGCGCCGATCCGCAGTTGCGCGACAATCTCGGTCTTAACGCGATCGATTGGGCACAACGCCGGGGACTCAACGAAGCGCACGCTCTGCTCACTAAACGTCCTGAACCCACTACTCGACGAATAGTGATACCCCTCGAAGAGCCGCAGAAGTCTGTGCCTGAGCCAACTCCAGATCCCCGTGGTAAAGAGACTAAAGAGAGTGCTGATGAGGGTGAGAAGAGTCGTCGCTGGCTCGCGGGAGTAAAGCAGAGGCTCGACGAGCAGGCGATGCGACGGCTCAATCGAAATGAGGCTCCTCTCGAGCCGCGCATAATTCGTGAGGAACCACCGCCACCACCGCCACCGGTTGAAACGCCTCCGGTTGCAACGAAGCCACCCGAGCCGCCCAAAGAAACAAAATTCACAGGTGCGCCCCGAATTCTAACGCCACCGCCAGTCGAACCAGCTAAAACAGGCAAGCGGAAACGATGCCCGCAGTGCAATGCCGTCTACAACAGTGAACTGGTTTCATATTGCGCTCACCACATCGTTCCCCTGGTTGACGCAGACGAACCCATCGTAGTTGAGAAACCAAGATCAAACGCGCCACTGTTCTGGATTCTCCTGATCATTACCCTCACAGGATCTGTCGTAGCCGGTTCACTCATAACCACGTACGTCTACAAATCAAAACAGGCAGCGACGCGCAGTGCTGCTGAACAACAAAGGAAGGTGCAAAAGGGAGCGCCGGAAGTCGGCACAGAGTTGGCGGGCAAAGCGGTCTCATTACCTGAGGCCGAGTGTCCCATGAAAGGAACGGAACCCATATCCGGCACGGTGACCGTGCGCATCATGGTCGACAAGCACGGGCAGGTTTACTGGGCACGCGGCTCTGGCGGCGACTGGCTCATGCGTGGCTGCGCCACCGAAGCCGCGATGAAATCAACCTTCGACAAAACAAAACTTCGCGAACGCGAAGTCGAGGGAACGATCACCTACACCTTCAAGCCTTGATTGGGCCACAAAAAGGCACAAAAAGCACATAAAAAATCATTTTGTGCCTTTTGTGCTTTTTTGTGGCTACTGCTTTTTTGTGCTTCTTTGTGGCTTGGCCTATTCTTTGTGGCTATGGTCGACTCCCAGCAGACGCGCATCCTTCCGGATGAGCTACGGACGACTGTTCCCCTTCTGGGCACGATTCTGCGCGATCGTTATCGACTCGATAGCGAACTCGGTCGCGGCGGCATGGGAACCGTCTATCGCGCCACCGATCTCGAACTGCAAAGAGAAGTCGCCGTCAAAGTTCTCTCAACCACTTCGCAAAGTTCCGATGCACGCGAACGTCTCGTACGCGAAGCTCGCGCCGCCGCTGCACTAAATCATCCGCACATCGTCACGATTCACGACGTCGGCGAAGCAGACGGATTTCCGTTTCTCGTGATGGAGCTGGTCGCAGGTCCGCGACTCTCAAAAGCGCGCCCGAATGAACTCTCGCGCATCGTCAACATCGCCGTTCAGATTTGCGACGCACTGGAACACGCACACAACAACCAGATCGTTCATCGTGATCTAAAACCCGATAATGTGCTGCTGTCCGGCACGAGCGACTCAAGCACCGTGAAGCTCGCAGATCTCGGGCTCGCACTGCCCGCTTACGGCGCACGCATCTCGCGCGCAGGAGTCATCGTCGGCACCGCCGCATACATGGCGCCCGAACAGGCATTGGGTCAAACAATCGACGGCCGAGCCGATCTCTACGCGCTCGGCGTGCTGCTTTACGATTTGACGACCGGACGCGTGCCTTTCAAAGGCGATGATCCGCTCACGATTATTTCGCAGCATGTACACGCGGCTGTGGTTCCACCCCGCGTGCTTTGTCCCGACATCCCACTGGGGCTCGAAACAGTTATCGTTCGGCTGCTTGCGAAGGATCCGGCACAACGGTTCAGCACAGCGGCTGAAACTCGAGCCGCATTGCTCGAATCACTCAAGAGCACCGAATCCATACCTGCTGATTCGGCGCCCGCGGTTGCGATTCTCGACGCCTTGTCGCGTGGCCGTTTGGTGGGACGGAATTCGGAACTCGCGGAGGCGCGCGAGCTCTGGCAACGTGCTCGCGAAGGACGCGGACATGCAGTGCTTCTCAGCGGTGAGCCCGGGGCCGGCAAGAGTCGCCTCGCGCGCGAGATCACGATCCAGGCGGCGGTTGACGGCGCAGTTGTACTTTACGGCGGTTGTTACGAGTATGAAGCAGCGACGCCTTACCTCCCATTCGTCGAAGCGTTTCGTCGCTGGGTACGCGAAGAAAAGGATGACGAACACCTGCGCGAGGTTCTCGGCGAGACGGCCACTCAGATCGCGAAACTCGCTCCCGAGATCGAAACGCGACTCGGCCCGTTTCCGCAACGTCAGGAGCTGGCCGCACACGAAGAACGTCTCCTCTTCTTCGATGCCGTCGTGCAGGTGTTTTCCAACATCGCGCGCCGGCAGTCGTTGCTCTTTTATGCGGACGACTTGCACTGGGCCGATCGTGGCACGCTCTGGTTGTTGGGCCATCTGCTGCGCCAACTGCGGAATGAGCGCGTCTTGATTCTCGGCGCTTATCGAGAAACTGAACTCGACCGTGCGCACCCGCTTGCCAAATCACTCGTCGACTGGAACCGCGAGCGTCTGGTTACGCGAATTATCCTGCGACGCTTCAACGAGTCTGAAACAGGCGATCAACTCGGGGCACTGCTTGGTGAACAGGTCAGTGGCGAGTTTGCAGTTGCTGTTCATCGCGAAACAGAAGGCAACCCATTCTTTGTCGAGGAAGTTTTGAAGGCACTGATCGAACGCGGCTCGGTGCGGCGTGAAAGCGGACGCTGGCACCGTTGCGACATGGACGAGTTGCTCATTCCACAAAGTGTGAAAGAAGCCATCGGCAATCGTCTCGATCGAGTAAGTCAAAACACCAACGAAGTGCTGCGCGTAAGCGCGATACTCGGAAAGGTGTTCACTTTTGAGGACCTATCGGCCGCTGTTGAGCTGAATGAAGATAGTCTCCTTGATGCTCTCGATGAGGCGACCGGTGCGCAACTGATCGCGTCCACCTCAGGCGATTCATTCAGCTTCACACATGACAAAATCCGCGAAGTTCTCTACGAAGAGCTCAATCCGATCCGGCGCCGGCGTCTCCATCGGCACGTGGCGGAAAGCCTGGAGCGAAATGGCGAAACAATTTGTTGCACAGTTGAGAAGCTCGCACATCACTACATTCAGGCCGGTGATCATCAACGTGGTCTCGAATACGCTAAACAGGCGGCTGCGGAAGCCGCGCGCGTTTTTGCATTTGAGGAAGCTATTGCCGCATACGGCCGCGCGCGTGATTGTGCCGAAGTTTTGGGACTGACTGAAGAGCAAGTCGCACAGGAAGAAGCCATCGGCAAAGCTTTCATGCTACACGGCGACACGATTCTTGCGGCCGAACACTTCGAACGAGCGCTCGCACTAGCCACAGATCCGGCCATACGCGTGCGACTACAGTCGCAGGCGGCAGCTTCTCTCGTCACTACAGGCGATCCGCGTGGTAGTGAATACTTACGTGAAGTTTTACTGGTCTTAGATCCAGTTACGAACCCGCTGGAAACCGCAAACGCCTTATCGACCGAAGCGCGTTTTCACCATCTCGCCGGGCGTCACAAGAAAGCGATCGAATTGTTGATGCGCGCCGTTCAGCTTGTTGCGCACATTGCTGAAGGTGACCACGTCAGTCCTTTTGAAGCGACAGTGCTCTCGCAGATCTACCCGTACACGGCCGGTGGTTATCAACACTACGGTCTCTACGACGAATCAAATCACTGGGCTCGACGCGCGATCACGTTTGGTGAGAAGCACAACATTCTGTTCGCACAGGCATCGGGCATTGAGTTTCTCGGCGAAAACTGCATTCACATGGGCGACTACAAGGCTGGCCTCGAGTATGCAGAACGTGAGATCGAGATCGCTAACAAACTGCATTCGCGCGAACGTCGCGCGTGGACGCATTACTACACGGCGCAATGTCGTCTTTTTCTTGGTGAGTCGGAGCTTGCCGAACAGGAACTTCTTGACGGTGTCTCGCTCGCCGAAGCGATCGGAGAGAATCGCGTGTTGTCGTTGTTTCGATCAAGTCTCGGGGTCGTGCAGGCTACTCAAGGTCGTTACGACGAGGCACTGCAAACTGCGGAGGAAAGTCTTGCACGCTCGTCGCGGAGTTTGTTGTATTCACATTTCGAAGCTCTCAGATGTTTTGCCGAAGTGCGATTTCGTCGCGGTGAGATCGCAGAAGCTGAGCAACTCTGCCGCGAGGCTGATGAGTTAGTAGCACCCACTGAGTCGCGTGTGAGCCAGCTCTGGCTTGGGCCACTCTACATCGAAATTCTCCTCGCCGCCCAAAAACGTGATGAAGCCGCCACAAGGTTAACGGCCTACCAGGCCCTCGTCGCCGAATGCCAATCGCCACGTTTTTCAAACGAAGCCACACACCTCGCCACAAAGATTAATTAGCCACAAAAGCGCCAAAAAGCACAAAAAAGAAGAATGAACTTAAGCAGGTTTTCCTCTTTGTGCTTTTTGTGCCTTTTTGTGGCTACAACGAAACTACATACTGCTCACGGCGTCGCCGTTCTTTAGATAATGATCGAGAAAATCGAGAATCGCTTTGTACGCGCGGATCTCGTTCGCCTTCTTCGTGAACCCGTGCCCCTCGTTGTCGAACAAAACGTATTCAACAACGCCACCCCGCTTCTTGATGTTCTCAACGATCTCATCCGACTCAGGCTTAATCACTCGCGGATCGTTCGCACCCTGCAACACGATCAACGGCTTCACGATCTTGTCAGCATGAAATAGTGGCGACACGGCCTTCAGATTCTCCAGATCCGTATTCGGATCGCCAATCTCCTTGTAGAGCGACTTCCGAAACGATTCCCAATACGGCGGAATCGATTGCAGCGTGCGCACCCAGTTCGAAACGCCAAACAGGTCGACACCTACAGCAAACTCCTGCGGCTTGAACGCGAGCGCGGCCAGGACCATGTAACCGCCGTACGATCCACCGGCAATTCCGATCTTCTTTTCATCAACATAACCAAGCGACGCGAGATACTTCTTCGCCTGGACACAATCCCAAAGCGGTTCGCGCCCGTGCTTGCCGTCGTCGGAAGTAAAGAATGATTTGCCGTACCCGCTGGAACCCCGATTGTTCACGCCAAGCACGGCGTAACCATGGTTCACGAGATACTGCGTGAGCGCGCTGTAACCAACGCGCGTCTGCCCACCGGGACCACCATGAACCAGCACGAGTGCCGGAACTTTGCTGGTGGCGCTTGCGCCTTTTGGCTTGTAAAGAATTGACGGTATCTCGACACCGTCGAACGACTTGTAACGGATGATCTGTGAATCAACGAGATCCGCCTGGTTGATTTCCGGGTTCAAGCTGTCCGTTAGTTTTGTGGCTTTCTTCGTGACGAAGTCATAGACGTAAAGATTGCTGGGACTGCGATCGCCGTTCAAATAGAACGCCATCAGCTTCTCGCTCGGCGAGATATTCACACCCGTGATGTCCGCATTCGGAAGTTGCGGCAGACTGACGAGCTTGCCCGTTGCGGTTTCGTAGATCTTGACCTTCGTGCGCGCATCTTCATTGATTGTCGTTACGCGATATTTTCCGTTCTCCGAGAAGTAGGTTGAAGTAACGTCCCACGGCGTCTTCTCGACCACCTCGCTTTTACCTGTCGCCAGATCGTACCGTGCAACGTACTTGAATTCGCTGCCGGCATCAGTCAGGTAGTAGAGATACTTCGAGTTGACGTCAAACGTTTCCGCGCCATTGCCGACATCACCCGTATGGGCTGTAATGTTCTTCATCTCTTTTGTTGCGGTGTTGTAAAGGAAGACATCCGAGTCGGCCGTGGAACCGCCGTTCTTCTGAAACGCGATGTACTTCTTGTCGTCCGAAATCGTGCTGACATCCAGACCTGCCTCGTCTTTGTAAATCAGCGTCGGTTTGAATGTGTCGATCGGCATTTCAAAGATGTCGAAGAAACGCGCGTCACGTTCATTCGTCGAGTAGAAGAATGTTTTGCGGTCGCGGCTCCAGCTGAGAAAATTGGCTTTGACTTTGTCGCCCGGCGTGAGATCGCGTTCCGTGCCATCCACCTCGCGCAGGTAGAGATGCTCGTTTTCATTGCCGCCTCGATCGTACCGGTAAAGAAAGCGCGTGTCTTTCGGGAAATACGAAACAGCGTAGGTGCTTTCTTTAGTCGAGTTGGTCAACTGCGCCGGCGCGGAGCCACTCACGGGGACAGAATAGACGTTGTAGATACCCGTCTGGTTGGTGTGGAAAAGAATCGACTTTTCATCTGATGAGAAGGAGCTGCCGTTCATGCGAACAGTGTTCATGAACTGTTCGATGGTGTACTCCTTAACGGGTTGTGCTTTCTTCTGCTGCGCAGCCGCCGGGAAAGCAGCCATAAGCAACATCACTATAAGTAACGAAACACGCTTCATGGGGATCTCCTTTACGCTATCCTGAAAAATCCTGGTAATCCTGTCTAAAAAACTTCGCGGGAAGTACTACAACAGGGTATTCACGTCCCGAACATCATACTCGCCGATGAGGTCGATGCCGGACGCAGCGAAACGCCGGGCCGCCGCTGCTGCCCGGTCGTCTTGTTCGTGCTCCTTAGACCATCGAGCCTGCTTAATCAGCAACGCAAATTCCATGATGCGGCCTAAAGTGAGGCTGAAACGGCGGGCGCCAGCTTCCAAAGCCGGCTGGCCAACACGCATCGCCTCGTTCAACCAACTCGCCGCATGGTCCAAAGCTGAACGTGCCGTTCGCGCTGCTTCTGCCTCTTCTACCAAGCCCGTCACCGATGCCTCAAATCGCGCCAATCCCTGTTTCAGATCATTGTCTCCACTCTGGAGCGCGCGCAGCGTATCGAGTGCGAGCACATTCGTCGTCCCTTCCCAGATTGGTAGCACCTGGGCGTCTCTTAAAAGCACCGGCAGTCCTGTGTCTTCCACGTAGCCGGCGCCACCAAATGACTCAAGCACTTCACTCGCAACCATCACCGACTGCTTGCCCGTTGTCAGTTTCATTACGGGCGTCAACACACGCAGCAAGAGTGCATCATCGTCGCTGATCTCGCGCGTCTCGCTGCGACCAGTTAACTCAGCGACGAAGAAAGCAAGATGAAAAGCTGCTGCGGTCTCGGCGAGTAGGGTTGCAAGAGTATCGCGGTGCAAAGGTTTCTCTGACAGAGGCGCACCGAAAGCCACGCGTTTGTGTGCATAGTCGAAACTGAGTGCGAGGCCACGTCGCATGAGAGAGACGGCGCTGATGCCGTTCCAGAGACGCGTGATGTTGAGCAGTGGAGCGATGTTGCGCACGCCGTCAGTTGCGCCCTTCACCAGCTGCGCTCGTGTTCCGTCGAGAGTTAACTCGGCTGTCGGTACCTTGCGTGTACCGAGTTTGTCTTTGAGCCGGTTGATCTGAATGTTCTGCGGGCGGCCCTGTTCGTCTCGTGTTTCGAGGTAAAACAGCGCGAGACCGCGTCCGCCGGGTGGATTGCCTTCGGGACGCGCGAGAGTGAGTGCCATCTGTGAACTGATCGCTGAAGTGAACCACTTTCGACCATACAAACGAAACGCGTCGCCGTCCTGTTTCGCAATCGTCTCCGAGATTCCCACATCGGAGCCGCCGGTAAGTTCGGTCATCCATTGACCGGCGGTCCAAAACTCCTTCGGGTCGCGTGTGATCAGGTGCGGCACAGCACGATCGATCAACGATTGATTACCCGAACCAAGCAGCGTACGCGCAGCACCATCAGTCATCGCGAGTGGACAACTGTAGATGTCCGTCGAAGGCGTAAACAGATACGCGAGCGCACACTGATGCACTCTCGAAAGACTGCCGTGCCTCTGTTCATAGGCCGTAGCTACAACGCCATGCTCCGCCGCGATTCGTTCCGCCACGCGCCACAGTGGGGTCAACTCAATCTTGTCAACGCGATTTCCCCACGCATCCCACTGCGTGAGCGCCGGCTCATTCAACCGATCCGCCAACTGCATGTCATAAAGCTCACCGCCCGCAAGCCTCCCCATCTCCACCAGCGACTCCTCAACCTCACGCATCACGTCAGACGGCAACACACGGGCGAGATACGAACGTAGCAGCAGGTCGTCGCCATATTGGTTACCTAAAGTTGGAGGTGCTTGCTCAAACATTTAAGCCACAGATTTTCGCAGATGAACACGGATCAGAGAAACCTATTTGTGCCTTTGTGCTTCTTTGTGGCTGAAAAATTGACTTAACTCATATCTGAGAATAGAGTCTTACCCGCCATCACCTCCCAATGTTATTTGCTCTTGCCGGTTCCTCGACTTCGAAAGGAGCAGTTGAATGATCAACCTTATCTCATCGAGCTTGATAGTGGCGGTCCTCTCTTTGTTTACTCCACAACACGCCACCTACTTCATTGGAGGGGAAGTGCAGGATAACGCTGGTAAAGCAGTCTGTGGCGTGAGGGTGTGCGCCCTCGCGGCAGACTTCGATCCGAAAAAGCCAAACACGGTTATCCCGTGCGCGTTGTCGGATGAACGAGGGCAGTTTTCCATCGCGGTGAATAAGACAAGTACGTACAAATTAGTTTACGACGCTTCCGCGCAGGGCTTTCAATCGACGTATCTTCCGTTCTTTCGGCAGCCTTCGGTCTCACTTCCGGAAGTGGTCGTTGATGATGATCACACTCGGTCGCCTATCACGATTACGATGTTGCCGAAGAATGGGCTGCTCACCGGCAGGGGTGTCGATGCCAAAACGGGGTTGCCTGTCGACACCATGGAATTCATGTTGTGCCACGCGACGTATCCGTTGATCTGTTGGACCGTAAACTCTAAAAACTCTCAAGGATACTTTTCAGTTCCGGCGCCGCAGGTACCCTTTACTTTCAGGATAAAGGCGCCGGGCTTTAACGATTGGCTCGGACTGAACGGAGACAAAGACACGCCTCTCGCTGTTGCTCCCGAAACGAAAGCCGAGTTTTTAGTATTTCTGAAGCGGGTGGAAGCTGCAGCAGAAAAGGCAGTCATAGAAGCTGAGAAGCAAGTGGGCGTAAATCTTCCTGCGCCGGTTCAACTGTCTCCGGCGAATGATGTGGTTTTCGATTACTACCCACGAAAGACGAAGCTCGAGTGGTCGCCAGTCGAAGGAGCCGTCTCATACAGTGTGGAAGTGGACTACTGCGACGGTGCTGCAAAAAATAGATCAGGGTGCGTCGATCCTCAACCGAACCCAATTACAAACAATCCGCCAGCATCGGGGATCGTCAAGACGACTTATGAATTCGACTTCGTCGGCGCGCAGCCGGGACGGTGGCGCGTCTGGGCAGTGGATAAGGACGGTCGTGAAGGCTTCAAAAGCCCCTGGAGACGGTTCATTTACCGCCAGTGATGATACTTACCTACCTCACGCTTGCTAAGCCTCAGACGGTACTTGTTTCGCTACTTGTGCTTGCCACGGTATAAGAAGCGGGATCGACAACTCCAGAACCGTGACCGCAAGAAAGCCCGGGCCAGCCGAGCCGACAGCGAGCCAGGCAATTACGCGGCCGAGACCACCTAAACACACAACCAGGCAGATGAGTCGAAACAGCACCGTTTGACGTTCGATCTGCGGGATGATCCACCAAACGATGAAGGTGAGGCACAATTCCCAGGCAGCTACGAACCGGTATTGACTATCAAGTTTTGGAGTCACCCCACTGGCTGGAGCAAACAAGGCGGCGCCATAGATGAAGCTCAGGCCTCCGAAGATAAGCGGCAGCAGACTTAAAAATGCGAGGACAACCTGGAGCGTGCGCTTCATTCCGACACCTCATGAGGATTAGCTGGTTTTCCGTATGAAGGACCCTTTGTGTGCTCTCCGTATAGACCCTACGGTACATCTTGTCAAGTTTCTGTCCACAGATTGCGAATAGCCACGAGGGGTGGTTAAATGTGGCAAACTTTTCCTCGTTCCGAAGAGAGTCTTCCTTTAACACCGATGTCCTACGAACCCCAAGAACAAGATCTCTTTCTCAAGTGCCTGCTCGAGGCGAATGTCGATGGCATTATCGCCTTCGATCGCGAATGCCGGTACACCACGTGGAATCGCGCGATGGAACACATCTCTGGTGTGAAGCGCGAAGACGTCATCGGTAAGAACGCGTTCGAGATGTTTCCCTGTCTCACGACAACCGGCGAAGACAAGTACTATCGCGAAGCACTCGCCGGCAAAAGCGTCGTGGCTGAGAACCGGCCCTACATCATCGCGCAATCCGGTTGCAACGGTTTCTTTGATGGTTACTACTCACCGCGTCACGACGAAAACGGCGAGGTGGTAGGCGGTGTCGCGATTATTCGCGACGTCACGGAACGCAAACTCGTCGAAACAGCAACTGCCGACGATCACAGGCGACTCGCTTTCCACGTAGAGAACACACCGCTCGCTGTTATCGAATGGGATCATGAATTCAAAGTGCTGCGCTGGTCACCCGCGGCACAAAAACTCTTCGGCTGGCACGCTAAGGAAGTTCTCGGCAAACGTTTCAACGACTGGCAGTTTGTTGTTCCTGACGACATCGAAGTCGTCAACCAGGTGGGCCACCGGCAAAACGAGGGACAGGAACATCACGGCATTTCACGCAATCGTAATTACAACAAGCTTGGTTCGATCATTCATTGCGAGTGGTACAACTCAGCTCTGTATAACGAAAACGGAAAACTGATTTCCGTGCTTTCGCTCGTGCTCGACGTGACGGTCGCGACGCGGATTGAAGAGGCGCTGCGAAAGTCTGAAGCGCAGTATCGCCTGCTCTTCGAATCAAACCCGCAACCGATGTGGGTTTACGATCTCACCACGCTTCGCTTTCTGGCCGTGAACGACGCGGCAGTGCGCCATTACGGTTACTCGCGCGCCGAGTTTCTCGACATGACCATCAAGGACATTCGGCCGCCGGAAGATGTGAAGCGGCTCGAAGACTTTCTCGCTTCGGAAAATGCGAGTCTGGAACAGGCAGGCGAATGGCGCCATCGAAAGAAAGACGGGACCCTCATCAATATCGAGATCACTTCCAATCGCCTCACCTTCGGCGGTAGAGCGGCGGAGTTTGTTCTGGTGCACGATATCACTGAGCGAAAGCAAGCGGAGACCGCGTTGCGCATCAGTGAAGACCGCTATCGCGATCTGGTCGATAACAGCCACGAGCTTATATGCACACACGACCTCGAAGGACGCGTGCTGTCGGTAAATCCGTGGGCCGCACGCGTGCTGGGTTATCCGCAGAATTCGCTCGTCGGCATAAATATTCGCGACGGGCTCTTGCCTGAATATCGCGAACAGTTTGATGACTATCTGCGCAACGTGATCACGGAAGGCTCGGCCCGCGGCGTCATGAAAGTTCGCACGTCCACAGGAGAAACAAGACTGTGGGAGTATTACAACACTCTTCGCACTGAGGGCGTCGAGAAACCAATCGTGCGCGGGATGGCCCATGATGCAACTGAGCGACGCCAGGCGTTGAAACGAGAAAAAGAAGCGCGCATGGAAGCAGAGGCGGCCAATCGCGTTAAAGATGAATTTCTCTCGACGCTCTCGCACGAACTCCGCACGCCATTAACGGCGATCATGGGATGGTCCGATCTTCTCCTGCACGACGAAGTGGAACCGGAAAAACGGACTCAGGCCATCGAAACGATCTTCCGCAACGCCAACTCGCAGTGCCAGTTGATCAATGATCTTCTCGAAGTGTCGCGAATTATCACGGGCAAGTTAAGACTCGAGTTTGTTGCCTGCGAGCTTCATTCGATTATTGAAGCGGCGGCGGAGAGTATTCGCCCGACAGCGGAAGCCCGAGGTGTTCGGTTGCAGGTTCTACTGCAGCCGCATGTTGGCCCGGTGTTCGGCGACCGCGAGCGGCTCCAGCAGATCGTGTGGAACCTGTTGTCGAATGGCGTCAAGTTTACGCGCCGAGGCGGAGTGGTGCAGGTCACGTTGCAACGCATCAATTCTCACATTGAGATAGTGGTAAACGATACGGGAGTCGGAATCAGCGCGGATTTTCTGCCTTACGTGTTCGAGCGCTTTCGCCAAGCCGATGGCTCGACGACAAGGAATTATGGCGGTCTTGGACTCGGGCTCGCGATCGTTCGACACCTCGTGGAATTGCACGGCGGAACCGCGCGGGCCGAGAGTGCAGGCGAGGATCAGGGCTCGAAGTTCACCATCAGGCTGCCGGCAATGACCACTGACGACCATGCGCCTCCGGAGGAGTTCAAACAACCCGCCATCGCCGAAGTGGAAAAACCCGACCAGCGTCCGACATCACTTCAGGGTTTGCGCGTGCTCGTAGTCGATGACGAGATTGATGCACGAACGTTGTTGACGATGATGCTTGAGAAGTGTGGCGCGCAGGTGATTGCGGTCGGATCGTCGCGAGAAGGTTTGGAGTCGATCGAGAGTTGGAAACCTGATGTGATGATCGCCGACATCGGCATGCCGGTCGAAGATGGTTACGGGTTGATCAGGAAAGTACGTGCGTTATCCAAGCAGAAGGGCGGACACACACCAGCGCTGGCGCTGACTGCTTATGCGAGAACTGAAGATCGCGTGCGCGCGCTTTCAGAAGGGTATCAGGTTCACCTCGCCAAGCCTGTAGACCGATTCGAGCTCGCGGCGGTCGTCGCTAGTTTGGGACACAGATAAACGCGGATTGATTACGGATCTAGTCGCAGCCGGCGCGGCTTGCTGCGAGTTGTCGCCAGTGGTGGCCGTTGCCGCGCGGAAGATCGCCGGCTTCGGCTGGGCCGTCGCTTCCGGAAACATAGATCGGCAGCTCCTTCACGTTTTGACTTGCCCAGGTTTCCTCGATCGGCGTGATCAGACGCCACTGTGCTTCGACTTCGTCGCTGCGAATAAACAACGTCGCATCACCGCGCATCACGTCGAGCAACAACATCTCGTAAGCGTCGGGCGACTCGACACCGAATACAGTCTGGTAACAGAAATCCATGTGCACGGTCGCGGTGCGCATCTCGAAGCCTGGCTGCTTGGCGCCCAACGTGACTGTGATTCCTTCGTTCGGCTGAATTCGCAATACGATCACGTTCGGCTCGATCTCGTCAGTCGGTGTACGCGCGAACAAAGCCTGTGGCGTGCGTTTCAAGTGCACCGCAATCTCCGTCAGGTTGCGCGCGAGACGTTTACCGGTGCGCACGTAAAACGGCACACCGGACCAGCGCCAGTTTGAAATTACAAATTCGACTGCGGCGTACGTCTCCGTTACCGAACCGGCAGCGACACCTTCTTCTTCCTTGTAACCCTTAACCTTCTCGCCCTCGATCTCGCCTGGTCCATACTGCGCGCGCACCGTGCGGTCGGCAACCTGCTCCGGTTTCAGGCGTCGGATCGATCTCAACACCTGAACCTTCTCCTCGCGGACTGAGTCAGCGTCAAACGCCACCGGCGGTTCCATTGCGGTGAGCGTCAGAAGTTGCAGGAGGTGGTTCGCAACCATATCACGCAGTGCGCCCGCTTCTTCGTAATAACCAGCGCGACTGCCAACGCCGCCCTGCTCGGCCGCGGTAATCTCAACGTAGTCGACGTAATTACGATTCCAGATCGGCTCGAACATCGAGTTTCCAAAACGAAACACGAGGATGTTTTGAACTGTGTCTTTGCCGAGGTAATGATCGATGCGATAGACCTGACTCTCTTTGTAGACTTCAGCCACCGTGGCGTTGAGTGCCTTCGCGGATTCGAGGTCGCGACCGAAAGGTTTTTCGATAACGATCCGACTCCAGTGCTCGTCTTCATTCGCGAGCCCGGCCTCACCGAGACGCTTCACGATGGTCGAGAACAGCGACGGCGGCGTCGCGAGATAGAAGAGACGATTCTTGCTCGCGCCTTCGGAAGCGAGCTCTGCGAGTCGATCCGAGACCTGGAGATAAGTGTTCGCGTCGTCCAGTTCGCCGGCCATGTAATGGAGACGTTGCGACAACTTCTGCCACTGTTGTTCATCGAGATGCTCGATCTTTTTGGAGTTCTGAAGAGCTTCGTGCACGAGTGTTTGAAACTTTTCTTCGGACATTGGGTTACGCCCGACTCCGAGGATGCGCACGCTCTCCAGGCATCCCATCTGCAGAAGACGGCACAAGGCGGGCATGAGCTTTCGTTTAGTCAGATCACCCGTGGCGCCAAAGATCACAATCACACACGGCTCCGCTTCCGGCAGTGTGAGCGGCTCAAACTGAACTGGATTTGGTTCTACGATTATTGCTGACATGTCTTTATCTTCGGGTTAAAAATGACAGGATTACAGGATTTGCATGATGTACAAGATAATCCTGCTAATCTTGTCAATCCTGTCAAAAAATCACTTCCGTTCCACGTGCCCGCCAAATTGAAGTCGCATCGCGGAAAGAATTTTATTCGCGAAGTCCGCCTCGCCGCGCGAGCTAAACCGCTGAAACAACGCGGCACTCAACACCGGCACCGGCACACCTTCTTCAACTGCCGCATTGATGGTCCAGCGTCCTTCACCCGAATCGGAAACACGTCCCGAAAAATCTTCCAGCTGCCGCGACTCCGCTAAAGCAATCGCCGTGAGATCCAGCAGCCATGAAGCGATTACGCTGCCGCGGCGCCATACCTCGGTAATGTCTGCCAGGTTGAAGTCGTATTGATAGTGATCGGGATAACGCAGTGGTGTTGTCTCAGCGTCCGCAGCTCTTTCTGCTTTCCCTTCGTTAGCATGATGCAGCACGTTCAGACCTTCCGCGTATGCGGCCATCAATCCATATTCGATACCGTTGTGGACCATCTTCACGAAGTGACCTGCGCCCGACGGACCGCAGTGTAAGTAGCCCTCTGTTGCGGTACCCGCCGCTCCTCCCGGTGTAGGCGAAACTGCATCGCTTCCCGGCGCCAACGTCTTGAAGATCGGATCGAGGTAAGTAACGATGTCTTTCTCGCCGCCTATCATCTGGCAGTAACCCCGTTCGAGACCCCAAACTCCACCACTCGTCCCCACGTCGACATAGTGAATGCCCTTTGCTTTGAGTTCGCGCGCGCGACGAATGTCGTCGATGTAATAGGAATTTCCGCCGTCGATGACGATGTCGCCGGCGGATAACTTAGGCGTGAGTTCGTTCAGCATCGTATCTACAAGCGCGGCGGGTATCATCAGCCAAACTGCACGCGGCGCCTTCAGATTCGCGATAAAACCTTCGAGCGACGCGGCTCCGCTTGCGCCTTCCTTCAGAAGCGCTTCAACAGCGTCGGCGCTGCGATCGTTGACGACGCATTCGTGCCCTCCACGCAAAAGGCGTCGCACCATGTTCCCACCCATGCGTCCCAGTCCAACCATTCCGATTTGCATTAAAAAGCTCCTTGCTATGTGTCCGTGTTTACCTGAAGATAACAGAAACCCGAACGTTAGGAGCACTCCAGATGAAGTGTTTACAGATGCTTGTCATTTTATTGGCACTCGTAGTTCCGGTTATGGCGCAGAAGCCGGGCACATTCCCGCCGCGTCGCGTCGTCGATCTCACTTACGCGTTTGACGCGAACAGCGTTTACTGGCCCACCGCAGAACAGTTCAAGCTTGAAACTGACTTTGAAGGCATGACGGACAAGGGTTATTTCTACTCTGCTTATCGCTATTCGGCGGCCGAACACGGTGGGACGCATCTCGACTCGCCCGTGCATTTTGCAAAGGGACGTCTCAGCGTCGATCAACTTCCACTGCAACAACTGATGGGGTCTGCGATAGTCGTAGACGTGACGGCGCAATGCCGAAGGAATGCTGACTACCTTGTCAGCGTTGCCGATTTTCAAAACTGGGAACGACGCAACGGAAGGATTCCGGCTGGAACGATCGTGTTACTGCGGACGGGATTTGGGAAGTATTACCCGGATCGTAAGAGCTATTTGGGAACAGATGAACGTGGTGCAGCGGCGGTTGCGAAACTGCATTTCCCGGGACTCGATCCGGCGGCAGCTCGCTGGCTCACCGAGAATCGATCGATCAAAGCGATTGGGTTGGACACGGCCAGCATCGACCGCGGGCAATCGACACTATTCGAGAGTCACCGCATTTTGTTTGAGCACGATATTCCGGCGTTCGAGAACGTCGCTAATCTCGAACAATTGCCGGTGAAAGGTTTCTCAGTGATCGCACTGCCGATGAAGATCAAGGGAGGCAGCGGCGGACCGTTGAGGATCATCGCGTTACTGTGATTCGATCATCCTGTTAATCCTGTAAATCTTGTCCATCCTGTCAAAAAAATAACTGTCGTGCCTTGGCCGCAGGGTTAGTTTCACAGGATGGACAAGATTTTCAGGATCAACAGGACAAGAGGTTAATGATTCAAATTTTTCCAAATTCCGTGGAATTGGCGCGTGCGGCGGCGGAGCTTTTTGTTGTGCGTTGTCGTGAGGCTGTTGGGGAGCGCGGAGTGTTCACTGTCGCGCTGTCCGGCGGCTCAACACCGAAGTTTCTTTTCGAGCTCTTGGCCGGGGAGTTTCGAGATCAATTAGCATGGCCCGAGATTCACTTCTTCTGGTCCGACGAGCGGCACGTCCCGCCGGATCACGCTGATAGTAATTACCGCATGGCAAACGAAGCGATGCTTTCGCGCGTGCCTGTCGCAAAGAACAACGTTCATCGTGTGCTGAGTGAGAACCCGAACGCTGCCGAAACCGCAAGCGAATATGAACAAACCCTGATCGAGATGACACAACAAACGCTGCCCGAATTGGATTTGATCCTGCTCGGTCTTGGCACGGACGGCCACACTGCATCCATCTTTCCCGGCTCCGAAGTCCTGCACGAAACAAAGCGACTCGTGGCGGCGCCATGGGTCGAGAAATTTCAGACGTATCGCATCACGATGACACTGCCGCTGCTGAACAACGGTGCCTCAGTCGTCTTTCTCGTCAGTGGTTCGGAAAAAGCGGCGATCGTGAAGGAAGTTCTTGAAGGTCCGGAAAAATATCCGGCGCAGGCGGTTAAGCCTACAAACGGCGAGTTGCTATGGATGCTGGATAACGACGCGGCGAGTGAGATTAGGTAGCCGGTACGAAGGTTTCGATGGCCGGAAGCGGAACGGTCGCCGACACATTCCCTGATGTCACGCGTCGCTGCTCGATCAACAACTCTTCAAACGCTGACGCGGCCAATGCCTTGCTGAACAGAAAACCCTGCACGACGTCACACTCGAGCGCGCTCAGGTATTGAAGCTGTTCCTTTGTTTCGACACCCTCTGCAATCACGGTGAGATCGAGTGCATGGCCGAGGTTGATGATCGCGCGCACGATCGCCGTGTCGTGTGGATCTTTGCAAACATCCGAAACGAACGTCTTGTCGATCTTCAACGTGTCGATCGGAAATCGCTTGAGATAGTTGAGCGATGAATAACCAGTGCCGAAGTCGTCAACGGCGACTTTGATTCCCATCAGCTTCAGCTCATGCAGCTTTTCAATCGCGGTCTCCGGATCCTTCATGATCGAGCTTTCTGTCAGCTCCAGCTCGAGCCAACGCGGATCCAGATTCGTCTCCTTCAGAATGTTCGCCACATCAGCAATGAACGTCGGCTGTTGAAACTGCCGCGCTGAGAAGTTCACTGACAGACATAACGGCGTCAACCCCGCGTCCTGCCACGCTTTGTTTTGTGCACACGCGTTGCGCAGAACCCAATCGCCGAGCGCAAGGATCAAGCCACTCTCTTCAGCCAGCGGCACAAATTCGCCTGGATACAACAGTCCGAGACTCGGATGCTGCCAGCGAACGAGTGCTTCCATCCCGACGAGATGAAAACCGCGAATATCAACCTGCGGCTGGTATTGAACAAAGAACTCCGCTCGCTCGAGTCCGGGTCGTAGATTGTTTTCGAGCACGAGTTGCTTGAGAGCACGCGTCGTTCCGCCTGCTGTGTAGAACTGATAGACGTTGCCACCCAGACTCTTGGAACGATCGAGCGCGGCGCCCGCAGTCTTCAAAAGCCCTGCCGTATCGCGACCATCGTGAGGATAGAGACTGATGCCGATACTACTCGACATGAAGATCTCCTGGTCCTCGAAGAGAAACGCCTGGTCGAGTGCAGCCTTGATAGCGCTCGCTACATTCGCTGCATCCTGAGCGCGCGGAATCTGCGTTAGCAAGACTGCGAATTCATCACCACCGAAACGCGCAACCGTATCGCTTTCACGAACGCAACTGCTGAGACGCTGAGCCACTGATTGTAAAAGACGATCGCCGGCGGTGTAGCCGAGCGAGTCGTTGATAGTCTTGAAGCGATCGAGATTCAACAACAACACTGCCTGCATCTGATCGCTGCGACGCGAGAGTGCAATCGCCTGCTTGAGTCGATCTTTGAACAGAACCTGATTCGGAAGGTCGGTTAACGCGTCGTGATAGGCGAGGTGGTTTAGTTTTTCCTTAGCTTGCCGGTTTTGAGAAAGGTCGACGACAAAACACGCAATCTCTTCTTCATGAAGCGCGGCGCCAAACAAGACGGGAATCGGAGTGCCGTCCTGTTTCAGAAACTCTTTCTCGAAGGGCGCACAGGCGCCGAAGGCCATTAGCTTCTCGAATGCTTCCTCGTCGAGCCGGTGGTGTTCGGGCAGCGTCAGGTCATGAATGTTGCGCGGTAAATTTGTGGAAGTGTAACCGAGTAGATTCAGGAAACTATCATCGGCTTCCAGAATGTTTCCGGCCAGATCTGTGAATAGGACGGCGACAAGATTGGTCGCGACCAAATGCCGCAGGGCTGCATCGACTTTGGTTTCCATAACCCTTGGGTATTTCGCTTGAATTCGGAGAGGTGAGTTTTGGGCAAGCGGGTTGGCCGTCAACCGCTCGACTAGGCTAACACAGATTAAAGCTGGTGAGACAGAAAAATCTGGGGCAGGAGCAGAATACAGGAGCAGGAGCGGTCAGTATTTTGTGCTCCTGTTTACTGCTCCTGCCTCCTTCTCCTTAACGAACAGAACTCGTTGTCGCCGGGGCTGGACCCGGCGGTAACCTTTCATTCAGGTAGCGTGTGAGCATTCCGAACAGGTGGCGTTGCGTGCCCGGTCCTTCGTAAATGCCGTGTGACCGGTTTGGATACGCGAACATTGAAAACTGCTTGTTCGCCGCGACCAGGGCGTTGATTAGTGCCTCCGTACCCTGGTAGTGAACGTTGTCGTCACCAGTTCCATGAACGACGAAGAGATTGCCTTTCAAGTGTCCGGCAAAAGTGATGGGCGAGCTCTGCTTGTACTCTTCTGGATGGTCCTGCGGAAGGCCGCAGTAGCGTTCCTGGTAGATCGTGTCGTAGTAACGCAGGTCGGGCACAGGCGCGACCGACACGCCGGTGGCATACACTTCGGGGTAACGAAACATCGCATTCAAGGTCGACGAACCGCCGCCGCTCCAACCCCAGATGCCGATGCGTGCTGGATCGACGAAAGCCCACTTCGCAATCGCACGAGCAGCCGCTGCCTGATCGCCTGAATTCACAATACCCATCTTGCGATAGATGATCTTGCGCCACGCTCGACCGCGCGGCGCCGGTGTACCACGATTGTCGACACTCATCACGATGTAACCCTGCTGCGCCAGCATCTGGTGCCACAGTCGATTACGACCACCCCAACTATCCATCACCGTCTGTCCCCAGGGCTCGCCATAAACATAGAACAGCACCGGATAACGCTTCTGTGGATCGAAGTCGTGCGGCTTCATCATCCAACCGTCGAGCTGAACGCCATCACCAATGTCGACTTTGAAAAACTCTGACGGGGTTTGTTTCAACTGCGCCAGGCGATCTTGAGTCTGTTTATTATCGATGAGTGTTCGCGCGACTGCGTGCTGCGGTAGACGAACGATCTCAGTGACAGGAATCTTGTCGAAGGTCGAGTAAAAATGAATCGCGAAGTCGCCACGCGGCGAGATGTTGTAATTATGCACGCCGGGGACATTCGCCGGCGTCAGTCTTTCTTCCTTGCCCGTGCCGTCGATGCGCATGCGATAGAGGTAACGTTGCGTCGCGTTTTCTGGTGAGGCGAGGAAGTAGAGCCAGCCGTTCTGAGGATCGACTCGCTCGACGGTGATCACATCGTAATTTCCGGGCGTGATGTTTTTTACATCCCCACCGTCACGCGACACGGAATAGATGTGCCGCCAGCCGTCACGTTCGCTGGCCCAAAGGAATCGCTTTCCGCCATCGATCCATTCGACGTCGCCGCGTGCGAGTCCGGTTTTGTCCCAATCGATATCGCCCCAAGCCGTGTCGACCCATGCTTCGTCTTTTTCAGTGAGAACAGGACGAGACTTGCCGGTCGCTGCATCAGCAAGCATCACGATGTTTGTGTCCTGCCGGCGATTGAGTTGCTGAATCACGACTTCGTTGGAGCTCTCGGCCCACTCCATTCGCGGTAGATAGTTGTTACGTGGATCACCGGGAATCTCGATCCATCGCGTGGGGCCACCATTCGCATCTACGACGCCGACGCGAGCACCGGAGTTCGTCTCACCGGCCTTGGGATACGGGAAGGTCGTGACGACGGGATACAACGCCGAGGTGTTGTTAATCAGCGTCATCTCCTTCACGCCTTCGGAGTTGAGTTGCCAGTAGGCAATGTGTTTGCTGTCGGGACTCCAGCGGAAACCGTCACGACAGAAGAGCTCTTCCTCGTAAACCCAGTCGAACGTGCCGTTGACGATGTAGCGCGAACCGTCAGTGGTGAGTTTTGTGATCTTCGAGTCGCCGGAAAGATTCTCGACGTAGACGTTGTTTTCACGAACGTACCCGACGCGTTGGCCGTCGGGCGAGAACTTCGCGAACATCAGGCTCGAAGGTTTTGCGTCAGGCCCGCCGAGTTTCTTCAACGTATTCGCTTTGAGATCGAGCACCCAGAAATCGCCGCGCGTGTTGCTGCGCCATACACGTGCCGACTCAGTAAATATCAAGATCTTCTGTTCATCGCCAGTCATTGAAAACTCTTCGACGGTGAGCGGTTCTGCGGCACCCGCAGGAGTGAGTTTTTCGGCTGACACTTTGACAGTGCGATCGCCAGTGGCGACATCGTAACGGATGATGTCGAGAAAGTTCTTCTTCGTTGGCGATGGCTCGAGTGCGAGATAGCCGCTGCCGTCGTTCTGCCACTGAACCGGTCCTAGCGATCTGGTGCGGTAACTAAAAAGCGAATCAACCGTGAGCAGTGACGGATCTGATTGCTGTTGCGCAAAAACGGGGAGGATTAAAAGAAGAAATATCGGGATGATTTGAATTCGTCGTCTCATCATTAACCTCTGCATCATTTTTGACAGGATTTCAGGATTACCAAGATTTACAAGTAAGAAATCCTGTCAATCATGGAAATCCTGTAATCCTGTAAAACTAATCATCACGTCCAACGAGCGCGGCGATGGCTTTGACTATATCCGCCTGCTCGATCGGCTTTGCCATGTGCTGCTGGTAACCGGAACTGAGCGCGCGCTCTTTGTCTTTGCGCGAGGCGTAGCCGGTCAACGCTATCGCCGGCGTATTACCGCCCTTCTCCGGCGGCAACTGCCGCAACTTCCTTACCAATTCGTAACCATCCTGGTCGGGCATACCGATGTCGCTGACCAGCACATCCGGCAACTCACCTTCAAACACCCTGAGCGCCTCGGCCGCCGATTTAGTAGACGTGATACGCGCGCCGTAACGCTTGAGCATCGCTCCTAACAGTTTGCGTGAATCATCGTCGTCCTCGACCAACAACACGTGCACGCCATCAAGTCTGACCGCACCCAGCCGGCTCCGGCGCCGCTCGACTTCCCTTCTGCGCTCTTCGGCTCGTGCAGGATCTCTACGCTCCTGCGCGAGCGGAAGATCGACTGTGAAAACTGCGCCCTTCCCGAGTCCATCGCTCTCGGCACGAATCGTTCCCCCGTGCAACTCGACCAGATGCCGGGCGACAGCGAGTCCCAACCCGAGACCGCCCTGCTTCCTCGAAATCGAACCCTCCGCCTGCCGGAAGCGATCGAACACGTATGGAAGAAATTCCTGAGAGATTCCATCACCAGTATCGCCGACTGTCAGTCGCGCTGTCGATTCCACACAGGTCAGATCGATACCCACGCTGCCATTTCGTGGGGTGAACTTGATTGCGTTCGAGAGCAGATTCCAGATCACCTGTCGCAAGCGATTTGGATCGCCTTTCACGAGACACTGAGCCGGCACAAATCGCGTTTGCAGTTTGATCTCTTTGACGTCGGCAGTCGGACGCAATGCATCGAGGGCAGCTTCGACGATCGGCGCGAGATTGAGTGGATGCAGGTCGAGCCTGAGATTGCCCGTGATGATTCTTGAAACGTCGAGGAGATCGTCGATCAACCGCGCCTGCGAACGCGCGTTACGCTCAATCGTTTCGATCGCGCGCGAAGCGTTCGAGCCTTCGACTTCACCTGTGCGGATCATCGATGCCCAGCCGAGTATCGACGTCAAGGGCGTGCGCAGCTCGTGTGAGAGCGTCGCGAGAAACTCATCTTTGAGGCGATCCGCTTCTTCAGCGTGTCTGCGTGCGTCACGCTCGCGAACCAGCGACGCCGCTCGCTCGTCTTCAGCGCTTTGTCGTGCGGTCACGTCGAGGACAAGAGAAAGAACAGAAACCAGTTTGCCGCGCTCGTCACGCAAGACGGAGTTGTACCACTCGCAGTAAAGAATTGAGCCCTCGCGTGTGTAGTTACGATTGCGTTGCACTCCCTGAACTTCAACACCTTCGCGTTGCCGGTTTGTGACGAGCGCCACAGCATCGACGTCGTCTGCAAAAACGAAGCGCCACTCATTGACGTGTTTCCCGAGTACGTCTTCTGCCTTCCAACCGAAAAGGTGTTCAGCAGACGCAGACCAGCGCGAGACGCGGAAGTCACTGTCC
>JBKPPU010000283.1:0-2052 GCA_046733695.1 Acidobacteriota bacterium | reverse complement strand
GGAGGCGAAACGAACATATGCGACTTTATCGAGTTCTTTCAAGCGTCGCATGATCATCTCTCCGATCTTGCTGGTCGGGCGCTCACGTTCGGGGGATTCCTGTACATACTTCTCGATCGCATTGACGATACTGTCAAGTTTGGTTGAAGGGACGGGACGTTTCTCGCAGGCGCGCAGCAGACCCGCCATGACCTTGTTGCGATCGAACGTTTCCCTGCGACCGTCTTTCTTAACGACCATGTAAGGTATCTCATCGATGCGTTCGTAGGACGTAAACCTTCGCTCGCATCGAAGGCACTCTCTCCGCCGGCGGATCGCGTCGCCTTCACGCGACTCGCGTGAGTCGACCACTTTGTCCTCGAGATATGCACAGAATGGACACTTCATCTTTAGTTGAATCCTTTCGCGGAATTCATTGCTGCTGTACCTGTTCTGGTGAAATCATCGTGCGCAATTTCGCGACGCTGAGGTCGCCCCGGATCACGTAAAAAATGGCGAACAAAACTGCCGGACCAAAATCAACGAGGTGCATAACAATTGACAAAGCCGCCGCGGTTTCTTTATGCACGCCGAGAAACAACAGTCCCGTTGCTGTGGCAGCGTGGAATGCGCCGGCAGCACCGCCTGGCGTCGGGACTAGAGAACCGACCAGTGCCCAGCCAAGCACGAAGATCGTTTCAGGAAATCCGACCGGCAGATGAAAGGCTCTCATCACCAGTAAGTTCGCCGCGGATATAGCAAACCAGGTCACCGCCGTCCAGCCAACGACCTCGAACAGCTCCGTCAAGTTAACGAACACGCGCAAAGCCTGCGCCAACTGTTCGAGAATGCCAAGAACCAGCTTCACTAGTCGCTGCGGGATAAAACCCACCCGTGCGAAGAGGCGCTCGAGCAGTCCGATAAGCAGCGCCGATTGCTTTCTGAACCACGCCAGAAATGCAATGCCCATAATAGTGAGGCCAAACAGCACCCAGCCCGCGGTTCGCACCCGGTCAAAAGAGACTCCGAGAGATGAAGGCGGCTTAAACCAGAGCAGGTTGATGGCGAACATCAGGGCTACAGCCGCCATATCGCAAATGCGTTCCACGACGATAGTGACGAGCGAAGCGCTCGGTCGGATGCGTGGATCGCGCATCGAGAGTGCAACCGGACGCACAACCTCGCCGGCGCGCCCGATCAGAAATACCGCCGCGAAGCCAAGCGAAGTAGCCGCGAAGAGGTCGGCAAACCGTGCTGGGGTCAGTGGTTTCAGCAACGTTCCCCATCGAAAAGCCCTGGAAAAGTAGACTGAAGAAATACATAGGACAGCAGCTGCGAGCAGGTATGGATCAGCGTCGCTGACCTTGCGCCGTACTTCAGCCCAGTCCAGATTTCGTCCAAACCACCACAGCGGTGCTGAGGCAAGCAGACAGAGAACGCCGAACTCTATGTATTTACGATAGCTTTTCAGATCCGAGTCCAAACCACAAGATATTGTGCCGGCCGCAAAGCCTACTACATGCCACAAAGAAGCACAACAAACGATTAACCACGAAAAGGCACAAAAAGCACAAAAACAGTTAACCAGCAAGGGCGCGCATTAGTATCTGCCATGGCTAATGGGCGCTCCTCAATTAGAAAATTTCCTTTTTTGTGCTTCTTGTGCCTTTTTGTGGCTAATCTTTTGTGGCAAACTTTGCTGAACTTTAGTTTGGCGCCTGTCGTAATCCAGCCGGAACAAGGGTTTGGCCGCCTTTGACGATATCCGACCAACAGGTACCTGGAGAAGATACGGTGGGAGCTGTTAAGGCTTTGGCAGTGAGCGAAGGAGCCGAATTGGTTCGCAGGTGTCGCGCAGGCGACGGCGCGGCGTGGGAAGAGATTGTGCAGACCTATTCCCGCCGCATCTATAACCTCGCTTACCGCTTTACTTCACGTTCCGATACGGCAGAAGATTTAACGCAGGAAGTTTTCGTAAGGGTTTACCGTTCTTTGGATCAGTACGACCCCAAGCAGGGTGATTTACAAAACTGGCTGATGAGGCTTGCGCGCAATCTCATCATCGACGATTAC
>JBKPPU010000282.1:0-18767 GCA_046733695.1 Acidobacteriota bacterium | reverse complement strand
TTGATGTTGGCCATGTCCTTGATACCCGGAACGGCGGCGATCATCGCGTCGATCGTGACGGCTCCCGAGGTGTAACCGGCTTGCGTTCCCGTGGCCGCTGCGCCGGCGATCGTTCCGCCGGTCGCTAAGATGACTATGTTTGGTTTCTTAGCCTGGGCGGCAGCGTATTGCACGCTAACCAGCACGAGGAAAAGCACGAGTTGAGGTCTAAGACTCCGCATTTATTGCTGGCTCGCTTTCTTATTTTGATATTTGCTCTTGTCCAGGTTGGTCAGCTTTATCGGATCGAGTAAGTCTTTAATTTGGGCTTCGGTCAGGATCTTCTTTTCGCGAATGATTTCGAGTATTCCTTTTCCTGACTTGTAGGCTTCGCCCGCTAACTCTGTCGCCTTCTCGTAACCGAGAACCGGATTGAGCGCAGTGACAATGCCCACGGTTGTTTCCATGTAGTGTGAGAGCACTCGCTCGTTCACAGTGATCCCGTCAATGCACTTCGTGCGAAACACGATGGACGTGTTGAAGAGCAGGCTCTGCGATTCCATCACAGCAACACCAGCCAGAGGTTCATAAGCATTGAGCTGTAACTGGCCGCTGTGCGCCGCGAGCGTGACGCTGTAGTCATTTCCCATCACGCGAAAAGCGACGAGGTTCATCACTTCGGGCATAACCGGATTTACCTTGCCCGGCATGATCGACGAACCCGGCTGCATGGCCGGCAGATTGATCTCGCCGAGACCTGCGCGTGGTCCGGAAGTCAGCAAAATCAGATCGCTCGAGATCTTCGAAAGCTTGATTGCCAGGCTCTTGAGTGCAGACGAGTAAACGACAAACCCTTGTTGGTCCCACGTCGCCGCCAACATGTCCTTCGCGGGAACAATCGGTTTACCTGTCAACAGTGCCAAATGTTGCGCGCATTTCTCCGCATAACCTTTCGGCACGTTTATTCCGGTGCCGATCGCTGTCGCACCCATGTTGACCGCGTACAAATATTTCTCAGCATCGCGCAGCAGCTTGATCTCGTCTTCCAGACTGGCAGCGAAGGCATGGAACTCCTGACCGACTGTCATCGGTACGGCGTCCTGCATCTCAGTGCGTCCCATTTTCACGATCTCGAGGAACGCATCGCCTTTCATACGGAACGAAGCGACGAGCTTTTCCAGCTCCGAAATCAACCTGTCGTTGCGAAGTAGAAACGCGACTTTGATCGCTGTCGGATACGAATCGTTCGTTGACTGCGACATGTTGAGGTCGTCGTGCGGTTCGAGATACTGGTACTCGCCTTTTTTATGTCCCGATAGCTCGAGCCCGATGTTGGCAAGTACTTCGTTGGCGTTCATGTTTGTCGAGGTGCCGGCGCCGCCCTGGTACCAATCGACAAGAAACTGATCGTGGTACTTGCCTTCGCGAACGGCGGCGCACGCCTTTTCAATCATTGCCAACCGTTCTTTCTTCATGGCGCCGACTTCTGTGTTTGCCCGCGCCGCGGCGAGTTTCACGATAGCCCACGCTTCGACAAACCCTGGATAGTGGTTGATAAGGACGCCGGAGAGTTTGAAGTTGTCGAGGGCGCGTGCGGTTTGAACGCCGTAGTACGAGTCAGCCGGAATTTGCTTCTCGCCCAGAAGATCGCGTTCGGTTCGCGTTTGCTGCGCGTTCACGAGAGGCGCGGCAACAAAGCAGATCATCGTCAAACAGACTAATAGATTTTTCATGGCCTTCCTTTCGGAATATGGTCCACGCCGTTCACAAATCTTAGCTGTGCTCAATGAGGAGAAGAACTAGCAGTTTTTACAGGCTAATGCGGATACGTAGAGGACAGGCGAGGTGCTTGGATAGGGTCAGTACCACCTCGCGGTAGCTGGTGGATGCACGCGCAGCATCCGATTCTTGAGACGCTCCCTGTAAAAATTTGTAGGTGGGTCATTCCATATTTCTGGATTTCTCGAAGTCTTTGGATTCGCTCCCGCACACTAGACTTTCACGGATACGTAAAGTTCATCGATCATCCTGTTATTTGAAGACCTGCGCCGTGTTGTTTTCGACACAACCCACACGGGAATAGCAGTTGCGAATTGGAATCCCACTCCCCATTGCTCCAACTTCATTAGGAGATTCATAAATGAAAAATTACGTAATGCACCGCGTCTTATGGGTGATGCTTTTCGCGGTAAGCTGCGTTATCTCTGCGTATGGCCAGGCAACAACTGGTAGCATCCGTGGCGTAGTTAACGACCAAAACGGAGCGGTTGTCTCCGGCGCGAAGGTTACCCTCACAAGGAAATCAACAGGCTCAACTCAATCGGCCGAAACAAATGGTTCGGGTCAATTTGAGTTCTCCAACTTACTGCCAGCCGATGATTACAGTGTTTCAGTCGAAGCTCCCAACTTCAAGACTGCGGCTCTCACCGATGTCAGGGTGAGCGTTAATCAAGCAACTGACCTGCCTGTCCAGCTTTTACCGGGCCAGGTAACTGAAACCGTCACTGTAACCGCAGGTGGCGTCGAATTGGTTGACACGACATCGGCAAATCTGTCGAAAGCGTTCAGCAGCCGACAGGTTGTCGAACTAGCTCAGACGACAGCCGGTCCGGCGGGAAGTCCTGCGGGCGTAAACAACCTTGCTTTGCTTGCTCCAAACGTAACCAGTTCCGGTGGCGTTGGTGTGGGCACTGGAGGTTCTGTCGGCGGTCAGCGTCCACGCAACAACAACTTTATGGTTGACGGCGTCGACAACAACGACAAGTCCGTTACCGGTCCACAGTCTTATATCTCGCCCGAAGAAGTGGCAGAGTTTACTTTGCTACAGAACCAATTTTCCGCTGAGTTTGCGCGCTCGAACGGTGGCAATTTTCTGACCGTGACCAAGAGCGGTACGAATGATTTCCACGGGACGGCCTACGGATTTTTCCGTAACCGTTATTTGAATGCGCTCGACACTATTCAGAAGAATGCGGGTATCACGCGAGACAAGGCAGACGGTGATAATTTTATGCCGCGTTCGGATTACTTTCGAGGCGGTTTCAACATCGGCGGGCCGCTTCCGCTCTTTCATTTCGGCGAGGGTATGCCTCCAGGCATTACTCTTGGCAGGGACAAAGTCTACTTCTTTACGTCGTATGAAAGAATCCAAACCGGAAGTGCGGCGAGTGCCGGCGGTATTGTGGCTCCCACTGCGGCAGGCTTCAATATCATCAACGCAACTCCAGGTTTGTCTGCTACAAACAGAGCCGTTTTCAATCAGTTTGTGCCGATTGCGGCACTTGCAGACGTTCAACAATCAAACTGCTTAACGGCAAGCGCACATCCGGAGAATTGCGTAACCGTCGGTGGTGTCGCTATTCCATTGGGCAACGTATCGTTCCCGGCGCCAAACTTTTTCAAACAGAATCACGCGGTAATCAATCTCGATTACTTGCAGAGTTCTGCAACGCAACATCACGTCCGTTTCACTTTTACCAACGGTGCGGATATCGACAACATTCCCAATCTGCCGATATTTTTCACCCCCATTCCGAGCAAGCAGCGACTCTTTTCCTACACGCTCATTCACAATTTCTCCGACAAATTGATCAATGAGACGCGTGGCGCCTTTCGTCGCTCATCGCAGAATTTTCCAGTTGCGAATATCACCTTCCCGGGACTCAACGTGTTTCCAAATCTAACGTTTGACGACCTTGGTCTGAACGTTGGACCAGATCCAAATGCGCCACAGTTTGGGATCGAGAACAACTATCAGCTGGTGGATAACCTGACCTGGCTGAAAGGCAATCACACGTTCAAGTTCGGCGGTGACTTCCGTTGGATCATTTCACCACAGAGTTTCTCGCAGCGTGTTCGTGGAGACTACGAATACTTGTCGATCGAAACTTTCCTGCGGGATCTGTCGCCGGATGCATTTGGTGAGCGTAATGCCGGCAACAACATCTACTACGGAAATCAGAAGGTGCTCTTCGCGTTTGCGCAGGACGATTTCCGCATTCGTCCAAACTTTACGTTGAATCTCGGCGTCAGCTATTCGTATCAGCAAGTCCCGCTGGGTGCGAGAACCAGTCAGGTGCTGAATTCAATCTCGTCCGTCCCGGGCGTACTGGAATTCAATGAACCGAAAGCACAGACGAAGAACTTTGCACCAAAGGTCGGCTTTGCATGGTCACCGGACTATAAAGAAGGATTGCTGGGACGCGTGTTTGGTTCGGGTGGAAAGAGTTCGATCCGTGCGGGATTTTCGATGGGTTACGATTACATCTTCGATAATCTCTACATCCTGTCGAATCCGCCCCAACTGCAACAGACCAATGACGTCGACACAACTGTAGCTCCAACTCCTAACTTCCTGGCCAACGGAGGTCTTCCTGATACTCCAGTCGCTATAACTGATCCCGCTGTTGCCCGAGCAAACACGGGGGCGTGGATTCCCGATCAGGAAGTTCCGTATTCGTTGACCTGGACCGGCAGTTACCAACGCCAGCTCGGCAGCGACTGGTCACTGGAACTGCGCTATGTCGGCACACGTGGTATTCACCTGCTGTCGCAGAATCGAATCAATCGACAGGCGAAAGTGGCGCCCGAAGATGGTCGTCCCGGTCTGCCGACGTTTTTCAGTGCACCAACACAGGCGCAGCTTGACGCCTTACCGCTGACTCTGGATCAGATCAATGCGCGTTCGAGCTACGTGCCAACATTCGCGAATGCGGGTTTCAACGACGCGAGTGTTGTTGCTTTCCTGTCAAATGGTAATTCTACCTATCACGGTGGGTCCGCTCAGGTTACCAAACGCCTGACACGCGGTTTCCAAATGACCGGTGCTTATACGTTCAGTCACTTGATTGATGACACCACCGCAGAGGTGTTCTCTACTGTTTTGTCGCCGCGACGCGTAGAGGATTTCCAAAACATCCGGAGAGAGCGCGCGAATTCGGCGCTCGATCATCGCCATCGGTTTGTCGCTTCGTGGATTTACGAGGTGCCTTTCTTTTCGAAGACCACGGGTTTCACGCACACCCTTCTGAGCGGTTTTCAACTCGCCGGAACATATACGTATGAAACTGGCGAGCGGATAACGGTACGGAGTGGCAACGATGCAAACCTGAACGGAGATAACGCGGGCGATCGCGCGATCTTCAATCCAAGCGGTACCGAGGGAATCGGCAGTTCGGTAAGTCCATTGTGTCGCATAAGCGCGTGCACTTTTGACGAGGACGGGAATGTCATCGGAACTGTAGTTGGATATCTCGCCGACAATCCGAATGCTCGCTACATTCAAACAGGTGCGGGCGCTCAATCCAACATTGGGCGGAATACATTCCTGTTGCCGGCCATTAACAACGTCGATTTTTCGCTCTCAAAGAACTTCAGATTCGGAGAATCGAAAGCGATCCAAATTCGCGCTGACTTCTTCAACGTGTTCAATCATCCGCAATATGTACCGGGTTCCGTGAATAGTGTGGATCCGGTGGGTACGACGGGTTTGACAACGCTGAATCAGGTGACACCACTTACCACGGATTTTCTGAATCCATCCCAGGTATTGAGCAGCAATCCTCGGGTGATTCAACTTGCGGCGCGATTTAACTTCTAAACGCGCCTTTCAGTATTCACATTTTTCAGGGTGGCGAATAAAATGTTCGCCACCCTTTTTGTTTTTCCACCCCCAGTTAAGGAGAGACAAATGTCATATCCAACAAAATTTCAGTTTCTGCTCGTTGTTGTGATCGTTACAGGTTCTTTTTGCAGCATTCAGGGCCAGGGTCGCGGCCCTAATGCGGAACGAGCCCGTGCTATCGAGCGTGCCGACATGGACAGGATGCTGATGTGGGCTGTTCCGAAAGATAAAGAATCTGAAGCGGTGCGAGTAAGTCGTTTCAAGAAGATCAAGGAGGACTTCAAAGCTCTTCAATCGTTGAATAACAAAATGATGGCAGATGCGTGGTTGCAGGACGCGCTTGATTATTCCTCGATAGCCGACATGGTTTCCAAAATCCGCGGGAAGGCCAATGATCTCAAAGACGGTTTGTCTTTACCCGAGTCAGAAAATCGCGAGACCGCTTCGAAGACGGCGGAAGTCTCCACAGTTCGACAGTTTCGCGAGCAACTCTTGCTTCTCGATAAGACGATAATGCACTTCGTCAGCAATCCTGTTTTCCAGGCAGCAAACACGGTGGACGTTAACCTGGCAAAAGAGGCGCGCGCAGATCTCGAGCAAGTAATCTCCTTAACCCTCGATCTCAAACAGAACGCACAAAAGTTTCGGAAGGTAACTCCTTAGTTCCGGCGTTGCCCACGGCGTACCCACCACCAAGATCCTGCTTGGATACAGTCAGAACCACCTCGCGGTTAGCGGGTGGGTACGCCGTAGGCAACGTCAGTCCGCACAAACCTTGACACCCGTTTGGCCCACGTGATACCTGAGTGACACTTTGGTCCGTTACTTCGTCATTCTGCTCCTGCTGATAACTGCCACGACCGTGAGTGTTCCACCGAACGCTCGAGAGGGGTTTTCGCTCGCTAACACCAGCAGGCTTAAACCTCTAGAGGCTCGTCTGGTCCAAACCATTCGTCCCGAAAACTGCCGCAGCCAACACCGTATCTTCACCGAGAAGCCGCACATGGCAGGGTCAGTTCGGAACTACGAGCTCGCGCAGCATGTTGCGAAGCAGTGGAAAGACTACGGACTCGAAGACGTCGAACTCATCGAGCATCCCGTTTATCTCCCGTGGCCCATTCGCTATGAAGCAACCCTCGTCGGCGCAAACGAAAAGCTCTCTCTAAAGGAAGAGCCGATTCCGCAGGATAAAGACTCTTACAATCCGGACGTCGGCATACCTTATTGTGCGTACTCCGCTGACGTCGATGTGACTGCGCCGGTGGTCTATGTCAATAGTGGTAATCCTGAAGACTACGACTTGCTTGCCCAGCGTGGCGTCGACGTGCGAGGCAAGATCGCGCTGGCGCGTTACTCGGTGCCTTACAGCTATCGGGGGTTCAAGGCGCTGACGGCCCAACGCCGGGGAGTAGCTGCGTTACTCCTCTATTCCGATCCCGCTGACGATGGATTCAAAAAGGGTGACGTATTTCCGTGGGGTCCGTGGGGTCCGGAAAGTCATCTGCAACGAGGCGGGATTGTTTACGACTTCAATTTGCCCGGCGATCCACGTACACCCGGTTGGGCTTCAGTTCCCGGCGGTCGTTTTCTTCCTGCCGAGTCAGCCGTGTCGATGCCCACCGTTGCCGCTGCGCCCATGTCGTACAAAGACGCCCGACGTCTTCTGGAAAAGATGACGGGACCTGCTGTTCCGACCGAATGGCAGGGCGGACTGCCTTTCACTTATCATCTTGGTCCAACATCAGACAAGCTTCACCTCGTCATCCAGAATGATAAGAAGGTGCGTTCGATCTGGAACGTCGTGGGTCGCTTACGCGGCGCGGAACGGCCGAACGAGTGGGTGGTTCTCGGAAACCATCGCGATGCGTGGGTGTTCGGCGGCGTCGATCCGAGCAGCGGCAGTGCGACTCTGATGGAAACCGCGCGTGCGTTTGGTGAACTCAAGCGCAGTGGCTGGAAGCCGCGACGCACACTGATCTTTGCGTCGTGGGATGCGGAAGAGTTTACGCTTACCGGAAGTACCGAATGGGGCGAGTTGGAGGCCGAACGACTACAAGCCGGTGCACTTGCATATTTGAATGTAGACAGCTCGGCTTCGGGTAGTAACTTTACCGCCGCCGCGGTACCGGCGCTTGCTAACTTCCTTCGTGAGGTCGCGCGGGATGTTCCCGATCCGAGCGGCGGATCTATTTACGACTCGTGGCTGCGTCAAACCAACACCAACGAGGCTATTGATTCCAAACAGCCTAAGGTAACAACACGCCTTGGATCCGGTTCGGATTACACAGTCTTTTTAAACTTCCTGGGGGTGCCGATCGCCGATCTCACCTTTGATGGACCATACGGTGTCTATCATTCGATTTATGACAGCTTCACGTGGGTCGATCGTGTTGGGGATCCCGGTTACTACTATCACGCCGCGATGGGAAGATACTGGGCCGTCGCCGCACTGCAACTCTCGGAATGCGACTACGTGCCGCTGGACTACGCCGCTTATGCGCGCGAGGTGCAAAGCTATCTCGACGAAACTGAAACTGCGGCGCGCCGGCTGGGAGTCGAAGTTGATCTCGGACCAGCTCGTGATGCTGCCCAAGCTTGGGAGAAGAACGGTCGCACAGCACTCGAAGTCGCACGCAAAGCTGTCGAAGAGGGCGACACGGCTCGTGTTGAGCGCGTGCACAGAGGATTGATGAGGGTTGAGCGCGCGCTACTGGATCCGGAAGGTCTCGCCGGTCGACCGTGGTTCAAGCATTTGATCTACGCCCCCCGACCGACCTACAAACCGCTGGTCCTCCCTGCGCTGACAGAAGCAATCGAAGCCCGTGATCAGTCGCGCGCGAAATTAGAAGTCGAGCGTCTCACTCGCGCACTCAAACGCGCAGCGTCGTCAATTGAAGATTTTAATTGAACTCCAGGTTTGATCTGCGAAGGTCAAACAAACAACTGCAACGGTAGGGAGGGTATGCAAATTCTGCTACGCAGATTTGCTTGCTTCCAGAATATTCCGGCGTTGGCCCACAACGAACCACGGCGTGCCGCGGTATGAGTCGGCGACCACCCACGCGGCGGCAGTCAACGCCAGAGTCATCACAACCTCGCCCCATTGGAACGCGCTGAGAGGAGTTCCTGTTAACACACGGGGTGCCCAAACTAACAGTGCGAACAACCCCATCTGTAACGCAGAAAGAGTTACGGCCAGTCGTCCGAATAAACCAAATAGCACTGCCACGCTTGCCGCGATGAAAGTTGCGCCGGTGAAGTAGGCCCAGAACATGTGCCAGGGCAGCCAGCCGGGCACCAACACCATAGTCTCTTTGGGATAGACGAAGTGGGCCATGCCGAAGGGCATCAACCCCAGGAGGTAGAGCAACCTCGCCATGAGCAGACCAAAGTCGCCGGTGGCGAAACCGAGGTGCTGCCGGTCCCAGTCCGTAGCGAACCACACTAACAATACCCACGCGGCTGCCATCATCACCATCGTTTGACCGCAGCTCCAGGTACTTCCGACGACGGGCAAGACGAAGAGGCCGTAGACTCTCCACAGAAGAAACCAGAGAACGAGATACCCGAGCAGCACGCGAGCGGCGAGTGCCGCCGACTGTCGCAAGAGCAGACCCACGCCGCAAGCAAGAGAGACGAGCGAGCAGAGATAAGCCAGTACCTCGCGTGCAGGCACACCATTCGGCACGCCTTGCCATACCACAGTGAAATCTCCCTTGATCAGGCCCATCACTCCGAGGCCAATCATAGTTGCAGCAAAGGCTGCATGGCCGAGGCTCGCAATGTGGATTGTGCTTCGTCCGGTGGTATTTGAGTTCATTGTTAGTTCAACTCCATGATCACCTCATATAAAAACTGTAGAGCGAAACCGAGATTCTCTACTGAGACGCGTTCATCGTCGCCATGCGACCGGTTCAGTTCTCCGTCGTCAAGCTTGAAAGGCTCAAAACCATAAGCGGTGATTCCGAGAGGACGAAACTTGGCACTATCGGTCGAGCTTGTAAGCATTGTCGGAATCACCGGTACACCCGGATCGCGTCGTGCTGCAGCTTTGCGAATAGCATGCATCAGCGCTGTATCGGCGCTCGACCCAGTAGGCGTTGATCCTTCAAGGGTCTCGATTTCCAATTCCGGATCATTAAGCACGCCGCGCAACTTCGCGATGAACCCTGCAGGTGTTTCGCCCGGAAGAAGACGAGCATCGACTTGGGCCCAGGCCGTCCCGGAAATGACGTTGACTTTATCGCTACCTTGCAGACCAGTGATTGTAAACGTATTTCTCACTTCGGCGTTGAGTGTGCTGTCCGTCAAAAGTTTTTTACGCAACGAGGGGTTCTTAAGTGCTCGCTCCAGATTCGAGTACGCCTTTCTTAGCACCGGATCAGTTTGGTGTTGAGCCCTCATCCGGTAACCTTCCGCGACGGCAGGCGACACTTGAATCGGAGTCTCCCATCTTCGCAGACGTTCGAGTGCCCCAAGCAAACGATTCACCGAAGAATTCGCAAGCGGGATCGAGCCATGCCCGGCCGGGCCTTTCGCAACGATCCTGAGCCACAGCGCAGCTTTCTCCATCACGTCGACGCCGTATTGCTCGACCTTGCCGTTCTTTACATAAACGACGTCGCCTTCATTCAGGAGAAACTCGGCGCCGCGGATCAGCTCTGGATTCTTTTCGATGATCGAAGTGGCCCCTGTGCCGCCTGCCTCTTCATCCGCAACAGCCAGCAGGATCAGATCGCGTTTCAACGGGATATTGAGGCGCTTGATCAGACGCATCAGCGTCGCATGAATGGTAGCTGTGCCCTTCATGTCAGTCGCACCCCGACCGTATATAAAACCGTCGCGCAATTCGCCACTGAATGGAGGTACGGTCCAACGTTGCGGTTCGGCCATTACGACGTCAGTGTGACTCAGAAGGATCAGCGGGCGGCGACTACCATCGCCTTTGAGGCGAGCGTAGAGATTTGCACGGCCTGGCGCTACGTCGAGTATTCGACTCTCAATCCCATCTGACTCGAGTAGCTTTTGCAGGTGCAAAGCTGCGGCACGCTCGTTACCCGGCGGGTTAGTCGTGTCGATTCTAATCAGCTCCTGCAGCAACTGAACTGCCTCGGCGCGGGCTTTGGCCCAATCGATATCGGCGGCGCGACAAGTGGGAACAGCGAGAAGCAGGAACAGAACAAGCGACAAAAATCGGATGCACATGGTCCACAGATTAATATAATCTGTGGAATCTGTGGATGAACAAACCAAAATAATGGCGATGGATGAAGCTATACGCCGGTTTGTGCATGATGGCGATGTGATTGTTATAGAGGGTTTCACGCATCTCATCTGTTTTGCTGCCGCACACGAAATCATTCGCCAACGACGGCGCGATCTAACGCTTTGCCGCCTCACGCCCGATCTCATTTACGATCAGTTAATCGGAGCCGGCTGCGCACGACGATTGATATTTAGTTGGGCGGGAAATCCCGGTGCTGGTCCACTGTATGCTCTCCGCAGAGCCGTCGAGCAGGGCATTCCCAATCCAATCGAACTCGAAGAATACTCCCACTTTGGTATGGTCGCGCGCTTGACGGCCGGCGCGTCGAAGCTGCCGTTCTATCCGTTGCGAAACTACATGGGCAGCGATTTACCTCGCGTCAATCCGCTGATTAAAACCGTCACTTGTCCATTCACGGGAGAAGAACTGGCGGCAGTGCCGGCGTTGAATCCTGACACGGCGATCATTCACGCTCAACGCGCCGACGAGAATGGCAACGCACAAATCTGGGGACTAATCGGAGTGCAGAAGGAGGCTGCATTCGCATCACGTAACACGATTGTGGTCGCTGAAGAAATTGTTTCGGAGACTGTCATTCGCTCCGATCCGAATCGAACACTGATTCCGGGATTGATCGTCAGCGCCGTGGTGCATGAACCATTTGGCTGTCATCCATCATTCGCGCAAGGTTTCTACGATCGTGACAACGACTTTTATGTTCGCTGGCGCGAGACTTCGCAAGACGCAGCATTGTTCAATAGATATCTGGAACAGTGGGTATACGAAGTGCGCGATCGCCGTGAGTATGTCGAGCGCATGGGCGCCGAGATGGATCGGCTGAAAGCGCGACCCCATTACAGTGAGCCCGTCAACTATGGCTATTGATGGACCACATTTCAGCTCGCAGGAGTTGATGGTGTGCCAGGCAGCACGTCAGCTTCGTGATGGCGAGGTGGTTTTTGTTGGGATTGGACTGCCGAATCTTGCGTGTAACCTCGCTCGGCGGCTGCACGCGCCGAAACTTGTTCTCATCTACGAATCAGGCGCGGTTGGAGCCGACCCGAAACGTTTGCCAATCTCGATCGGTGATCCATCGCTCGTTACCGATTCGCTTGGTGTCTTTTCGATGTTTGACGTGTTCAGCTTCTACCTGCAACGCGGACTCATCGATGCGGGATTTCTGCAGGGCGTTCAGATCGATCGCTTCGGTAATCTCAACACCACCGTCATCGGAGACTATCAGCAGCCAAGAGTGCGTTTGCCCGGTAGTGGCGGTGCATGTGAGATTGCGATTCTGGCGAATCGTGTATTCGTTATCGCGCCACAAAGCAAACGCTCTTTCCCCGAACGCGTAGACTTCATCACCTCTCCCGGATTCATCGACGGACCTGAAGGCCGTCGCAGGCTAGGGCTACCGGGCGGTGGTCCAGTAATGGTCATCACGAATCTCGGATGCTATGAATTTTCTGATGGTGAGATGGTGCTCACCTCGCTGCATCCCGGCTGCACAGTGGAACAAGTAAAAGAAAACACCGGTTGGGACGTCCACATCTCCCCGCAACTCACCACAACCGAACTCCCCACCGACGAAGAGCTACGCATCATCCGCGAAGACTTAGACCCCTTGCATTTGTTTATCTAGTGGACTATTCCCGCCAGTCTGGCTCCTGCTGTAGAATCGGCTCGAATACGATTTCTGCTCGTAGATACGCTCACAAGTTTCAGAGTACTCAATCTTTAGATTCGGGCGGCTGACCGCTCGATTCAAGTCAGCGCAACGATGCTCGAAAAAGATCCGATGGACGAGATCGCGAAGGCGGTCACGAACGGCAAGTGCATTTTGTTTATGGGCGCCGCAGTTCACAGTGCTCCGCCGGAAGGTTCGAAGTACGTGTATCCGGAAGCCGAACGCCCGCCAATCGGTTCTGCCTTCGCTAGGCACCTCGCGGCGAATTCCGACTTTGCGACGAAGATGCCCGACGAGGACGTAAGGAATCTCCAACGGGTGGCGCAATTCTTTGAGCTTGCCAACCAGCGGAGCGATCTGACCACACAGATTAAAGCTGCTGTGGTGACTGGCAAGAAGCCTTCGCCGGTAGTCCGGGCACTCGCAGACCTTAATTTCCCCATCGTCATCACCACTAACTATGATCGGTTGTTTGAAACGGCGCTACGCCAGGTCCCGGGTAATCCTAAGGATCCGTTCGTCAGCTACTACCAAAAGAATGAAAAAGAAGATATAGCCACAGTCGATTTTCCTTTTGACGAAGACTTCTCTGAAGCACGGCCGTTCGTTTTTAAGATGCACGGCGATATCGAGCATCCTGAGTCGATTGTCATTACTGATGAAGATTACATCCACTTCATCCTGCGGATGACCGATACAGGCGTCTACGATCCTATTCCCAAGACTCTGCAGGTTCAGTTCAAACGTTGGCCCACACTCTTCATTGGCTACAGCCTGAAGGATTACAACCTGCGCGTACTCTTTCGCACCTTGCGCTGGAAAGTTGATCGCGCAGGATTCCCGCGGACCTATTCCATCGATTTGTATCCCGACCCCCTCATCAAGACCGTCTGGGGCGACCGCGGCAGATTCGTTAGCTTCATCGCTCAGGACGTCTGGACTTTTGTTCCGGAGCTGTATCGTCGAATCAAAAACCAAGAGATGCCTAAATGAGCGATCCGGCGATTCCCCCACTCGAGCTGCCTGACGCTCCATATCCTGGCGCCGAGCCCTTCCGTCTGATCGATCATCCGATTTTCTTCGAACGTAAACAGGAAACTCGACTGCTTTTGCAGGAGATAGTTGTTTATCGAGGAGTCTTGCTTTACGGCGATTCGGGTGCGGGGAAGTCTTCGCTGATCAATGCCGGACTGATTCCCGTCGTCCGCAATGAGGGTTTTGTTCCGGATCGCATCCGACTGAAGAATTTGAGAGACGGCGAGATAATCATCGAACGGATCTCGCTGCGGGATGACGGCCGTCCTCCATTTCTCACACCCAGTCTGGCGGGTGAAAGCGGTGACAGCGATCGTGTAGTCCTGTCTATAAACGATTTCAAGACTCGCCTTTTTGATTTCGCGGAGCAACATTATCCGCTGCTGATCTTCGATCAGTTTGAAGAGTTCGCGACTCTATTCGAAGGAGCACAAAAGCCGGAAGACTCCCAACTGGCCCAACAAAACCAGACCGCGATCCTGGAGCTGCTGGTCGAACTACTCCGTCACCGAGAACTCAAGGTCAAGATGCTCTTTTCCTTCCGCGAAGACTATCTTGCCAAGCTCACAAAGCTGTTCGCGCGTAGTCCCGAACTGCAGCAGCAATACATCCGCCTGACACCTCCAACAACAGATAAGTTGCGCGAAATAATCTCCGGGCCTTTTAAAGATCCTGAACTACGGGAACATTTTGTCAGCCGTTCGCCCAGCAAGGCAGTCTTCTCGGATGCACTTATCGAGGGTCTGGACAAAGATTTTCGGGGTCGCAGCACTACCGGCGTTCTAAACCTCACGGAAGTCCAACTCGCTTGCCGCGAACTTTGGTCGTCTCCTAATCCCGAGCAGCTTTATGCGAAGGAAAACGTCAGCGGCCTTTTGCGTCTGGTGCTGGAAGATGCGGTTGCGAAATTGGCCGATCGTAAGCTGCGGGAACCCGGAGTGGCACTGCTCAGCTTTATGGTGACGAGTTTCGGCACTCGCAACGTGATCTCGGAGTTTGATTTGCTCGGCCAGGTACGGAGTGCGGGCGACTTTGAGGACAAGGATCTGCAAAGCGCTCTGAATTTGTTGGTCACCGACTCGAAGTTAGTACGCAGAGTTATGCTGCGAGACGCTCCTCATTACGAGATAGTGAGTGAGTTTTTTGCGCCATGGATTGCTGAACGGCGGCGTGAACGGGAAAAGATCAAGGCGGAAAAGGAGCAACAGGTCACAGAACGTGCGCTGCGATTGAGAAGAATAACGTCGCTCGCAGCGTTTGCAGCCACAATTGCGTTTTTAATCCTCACGGGAGTTTCACTATGGACTCAGTACCGGCGGGGCCAACTTGCAGATGCGCAGACTCGGCTTGATGCACTTCAGAAACGTGAGGCGCAGCTCAATGATCAGACGCAAAAACTGCAGCAAGAATCAGAAAAGCTAAACCTTCAAAAAGAAGATGCGGAAATGGCAGCTTTTAAAGCGGAGGCAGCTCTGCGACAGGCTGAAGTACAAGCCAGCCTCAGAGTTTCCGCAGCAAACAAACACAAGCTACAACAGCTGCAGCAAGATGTTGATGATCTTCAGAGTAAGAATGAGGACTTACAAAAAGCAATAGACATACGGGACGAACAGATCAAAATACTCACCAATAAACTCCCGGGGCCGGGCACAAACGCAAACCAGAACACGAACGCCGGTGGAACCCCGCTGGGTGGAAAAATCTACCGCACCCGCCCATCAGTCGCCATGGGCAAACCTGTAAGGAGGTCTAACATGCTGTTTGGTTCAACGACGCTCGAGGTCGCTCTCGCACTGATTTTGATCTACGCGCTACTGGGCGTAGTTAGTGCCGGCACGATCGGGTTAATTGAGCTTTTCACCCGCCAACGTAGAAGGTTCGGTTGGTATGGCATCATGACCCTCTTTGGTGACGATCAGGAGTTTGCCCGCCAATTATCAAACCATCCCATCATTAGACCTCTGGGCGCTCGCCCTGGCCGTTGGCCGCCAGATATTCCCGCGCGCTCCTTTGCGCTTGCAGTATTAGACATCATCGCGCCGTCGTCGTTCGTCGAAACGAAATCCCTGGTCTATCTTTCGGAAAGGATCGCTGCCCTACCAAACGAGTACCTGCGTCGCGCATTCTTCAGTTTGAGTGCGGATGCGCCGACCGCCTCCGGCCTGCTGACTGAAATCGGGAATTTGTATGACTCAACCATGGTCCGCGTAGTAGCGGGATTCCGGCGGCGGATTTATTTGAGAATACTGGTCGCGGCGTTTCTCCTGTCTCTTCTCCTGAACGCTGACACTATCAATATTGCCAACAGCATACCCCGGTATATGGATTTCCGGACCAATTTACTTGCTGCCGGAGAATCTTTATTAGAGACACAGTCGGTCCCCACGCCCACTGCAAGTCCAACCCCCGGATCAGCTAGTCCTGTCTCAACTCCAGACGCGTTGCAGGAATTAAAGAAGGACCTTGCTGACATAGACACTGTGTCCAGCACGTCCTATTTGCCGATTGGATGGTCTCGGAACGCCGAAGATCCGCGCACTTTTCCGACCTCTACCAGTGGTTGGATATTCAAGATCCTGGGCATTCTTATCACCACACTGATGACGTACATCATAGGTCAGGGGTTGGCCCTCGTTTGGGGAATAATCGATAAGAGGAGTATGGAAAAGTCTTTATGAGAAATTATGCAATCCTAATTATCTTGATTGCCTCGATCGTAACCTCAGCGCAGACGAAGCGAACAACTCCGGGTTCTGAAGCAGAATTGGCCCAGATAACCGAGCGCGGGAGGAACCTGGCTGAATACGATGTCGCTGCCTGGTATGGAACTGATGCGGTATTGGCGTTACAGCCAACTGAAGGCAGCGTCAAGCGTTACATTGCCAAACGAAGTGGTGCTGGCTGGACGGTAGCATTTGGCCGTTTAAATGAAACGGGCGATAAGTTCCTCGTCAATTACGAAGCTATCCAGGGAAGTACGCCGAAAGAATTCAAAGGAGTCAAACTCGACAAACCCAAAGAGGACGCAGAGTTTTTTCTATTTGCGGCAAGAGCTATCGAGACTTCGCTCGCCGACTTCAAGGGTGCAGCCCGACCCTATAACGTCGCAGTGCTGCCCGCGCCGGCAAATCAGCTTTACGTTTACGTTCTTCCGGCGCAGACACAGAATGGAGTCTATCCACACGGTGGCGACGCCCGATATCTAATCTCTGGAGACGGACTGAAGATGATCGAGAAGCGTCAAATGCATAAAAGTATCTTAGAGATTCCAATGACGAGTAACGCCGACGCAGGCTATCACACTGCCATCATGGATCAGGTGCCCGAAGACAGCGACGTATTTTATGTGTTGACGAGAAAGCCTTCGGTGCCCGAATGGATTGCCACGGAGCTCTTTGTCTATTACATCGAGCGTGACGGAAAGATTCGTTATGTCATGACGGTTGAGGCATTCCGCAAAACGACCGGTCCTCCCAAGCCGTGACGGTCACTGCACACGAAACTTCGCTTCCAGGTTAGGGCCACAGATGAACACGGATAAGAATCCGGATTTATCCGCGTTCATCCGCGGTTCGATAACGCAGCGGTGCTATGGCGTTACTTTCACGTTGCCGGATTCGATTGGAATCTGCGGGAAATCATCAGCACCAATAAACTGGCAAGCACTGGGCTCGACCACGTTATCGAAGAAGACTTCGCTGATCGTATCGTTGCCGGCACCTGGTTCACCGTTATCAAAAACGGTAAAGAAGGCGGCGTCAAACTCATCGTTGAAAACCGGATCACTTGTCTTCCTGATTGAGCCACCGAAGCTGGCTCGGTTTCCTACAACTTGAAGGCAAGTGATGTCGAACTGGGCATCATACTTCGGGTCAAAAGACGGATTATGAAGTATTCCGCTTCCCTTAACAGAACCATCGGGCATCACCCTGGCACTGAAAGAAAATTGTCTTCTGACCGTTTTACCATCCGTATCCTGGAGCAAAACAGTTCCATGGCCAGAGGCCGATGGTCTGGGCGCGGCTGCTGACGTCGACCGCAGCAAAGCGGTGCCCGCCAGAGCCGAGATTATCAACGCGGCAAAACCGAATATCTTGATGTGTTTCATGATTTATCCCCCTTATCTGGTGTGAGAGAGAGGAAGGATAGGAAGTCCTTACCCTCCCAGATTACCGTCGCGATGGGTTGCACCGCTTCGGTCGTGTGATTCGAGTGTCTAGTTAAGGCGGCGCCCACTCTAATGGAATTCGAAATCGCCTGTCAATCCATTTTAGGAAGAGTTTGGAGTGCGCCAACTTGTTGGCGCTTTCGTATTTTTACCAAAGCGGTAACAAGTTACCGCACTCCAGGGAGGCTAATGTTGGTCTCAGTCTTGCAAGCCCCGTCACAAAGGGGTGGAATGCAACTATGACAGAGGCGAATCGTCAACAATCAACCAAGACTGCTCGAACCGAAACCAATGAAGAAGTGACAAGTGACAACAGATCGTCCATGTCTCAAATCGAAAACGGAACAGCCAGCGTAACGCGAGATGAGACAGAACCGCTGGATGACCAGGGAACTTCTCAAGAAGAAGCTGCGGAATTCTTACAAATACTTCGCGACGAAACTTTTGAATCGAGTGATGAAAAGCTCGCTCTCGCACTCGGACGCACAACCGACGAAGTAAAAAGGTGGTTTAGTGGCGATGAACCAATCGATGCCGATGTTCTGTTGAAGGCTCGCGGTGTGGCGATGGAGCGAGGCGTAGAACCGCTGCGTCACGATCCGCAGGAGGCATAACAAACACGTGGCATTTTCTTTGCTCGTGATTAAAGCAGGTTGCAAGTATGTCTTGAATGAGTGCAGCCTGCTTACAAACACAATAGATTCAGATCGAACAAGGGGGAAATATGGCAGACGATCGTAAAAGCAATCAGGGTGGTGGTGGTAAACAAGGCGGCGGTCAACAAGGAGGCGGCGGCCAGGGTAACAAAGGCGGCGGCCAAGGTGGGGGCGGTGGCCAAAAAGGCGGCAAGCAAGGCAACCGCTAAACTTACCATTCAATACGAAGCGTGCGATGAGCTCCACTGAGCTGATCGCACGCTTCATCTTTTTATGCAATCAATCAAGACAAAGGAGGGGGAAGGAAGCTGCGCCTGGTTCGGCGAAGCAAATAAAGCTCAGGCGTCTTTCTC
>JBKPPU010000281.1:0-17081 GCA_046733695.1 Acidobacteriota bacterium | reverse complement strand
TGGTAGTAGACCAAACGTGCAAAACAGATAAGCCACTCTGGAGCTTACAGCCATGCCTACATTTGTTTTCAAAGGCCGCAACCGATTGAACGAGATCGTTGTCGGCGAACGCGTCGCGGATAATCGCGAAGCGCTGCGTGCGATTCTGCGGAAAGAACAAGTTACGCTGACTTCCGTGAAGGAAAAAGGCCGTGAGATCGGAATTCCTAAAATCGGCGGCCGAAAGAAAGTTAAGTCGAAAGACTTGTCGATCTTTACCCGCCAGTTTTCAGTGATGATCGACGCCGGCCTGCCGCTGGTCCAGTGTCTCGAGATCCTGGCCCAGCAACAGGACAACAAGTACTTTCAGCAGATTCTCCTGCAGGTGCGCCAGGATGTTGAAGAAGGTTCGACACTGGCCACCGCAATGGCGCGACACCCGCGTGTGTTCGATCAGCTTTACGCCAACATGGTTGAGGCTGGAGAAACGGGCGGTATTCTCGATCTGATCTTGCAGCGACTCTCGACGTTTATTGAGAAGATTGTCAAATTAAAGCGCGACATCATCTCCGCGATGATCTATCCGGCGGCCGTGATCCTGTTGGCGGTCGTTGCTGTCGCCGTCATCATGATCGTCGTGATCCCGCAGTTTCAGAATATCTTTCTTGGCCTGCTTGGACCAGGCGAACAATTGCCCTTGCCCACGAGAATCGTAGTTGCAATCAGTAACTTTCTTGCTGGTTGGGGAGGTTTAGTGATTCTCGCGTCGGTGATTGGCACCGTGGTGGGGATCAAGTTCTACTACAGGACACCAGCCGGTAGAAAAAACATCGATCGGGTGCTTCTCAAAATACCAATTCTGGGGGACATCTTTCGCAAGATTGCCGTGGCCCGGTTTTCGCGCACGCTTTCGACACTGCTGTCTTCTGGTGTTCCGATTCTCCAGTCGTTGGACATCACCGCAAAGACTTCCGGGAACGTGATCATCGAAGAAGCGATTACGAATGTGCGGTCGGGTGTCGAACGTGGTGAAAGCTTCGTCGATCCACTGAAAGCCACGGAAGTATTCCCGCACATGGTGGCCCAGATGATCGGGATCGGCGAACAGACCGGCGCCCTCGACGCTATGCTCGGCAAGATCGCCGACTTCTACGAAGCCGAAGTCGACGCCGCCATCGCGAACCTGTTGACCCTGATGGAACCCCTATTGATTGGCTTCCTGGGCGTCACCATCGGCTCCATCGTCATCGCAATGTACCTGCCTTTGTTCACCCTCATCGGCAAACTCTCGAATAGCCACTGAAGATATCAGCGAAGGTGTTGGACCATTGGTTAGTGCTCTTCTAGTGATGCGGCCGTAGACTATTCTCTGCCAAAAGCCCCGTGAACGACGGGTGCTCGAACATCTTGATTGTGTGGCACACCATCGTCACCGGGAGGGTCGCGTTGTTGAGCAGGCTGCTCCACTTCCACGCTGGGCGTCGGTTTTGGTCTAAGAGAAATTAAAGCGTTAAAAAACACGACTAAGAAAAGTACCTCACAAAAATTAGCTATAGACGTCACAAACTTCGCATAGGCAGTCGTAGGTGTAATGTCTCCATATCCCGTGGTTGTGATCGTATAGATCGAAAAATACATATAATCAACCAACGTGAGAGGTCGCGCGTCATTGCTTCGACTTATTTGGTTGACCGTAAGATTGGCAACATGATCCGTCAAGGATTGAACTGAAGCCAGAACGACCCTCTTCTCTTGTGCAGATCGGTCCTGTCCCAAGCTCTCATAGACTTTCGCAAATACGTCCTTTCCCAGCTTGTTATACAACTCATCTTTCCTCACTCCTCTTGCAATTTGATCCGCCGAAAAGTTGCGTAGTAGCTCAGTCGGGTTTTGATTTATTAGCCGGACAGGAATTTCGTCTATTTCTTCATTTGAAGCAGGCAAGATCACCCATTCGATGTTATGCCAGCGGCGCTTATCCGAAATGCGCTGGAGGATTTGATATCTAACATCGTCTGCCCTTGCGCTCGACAGTTCATAATTAGATACATAACGCAATACCGGGGCGCCCTTGTTTTTTTTGACGTCAGCCCGGCCAACAGGCTCATTGTCACTGTGTCCGATTAGGATAACCCTGACAGCGTTACCGTTGTTTGTACCCTCCTCAATTCTTTTCGCCATGGATGTCAGCTGGCAATCATTAAATCTCTCGTTATTGATAGTTGGTGAGAGATTCACATTGAACGAATGTGTTGGCGGTGAATTAACATTGCAATCTCCCATTTCCTCCGTCTGGAGATGTCCCTCGCCTGACTTGAAATAGAAACTGAACTGATTTGTTTTGTGTTCCTGGGACTGTCCGGTGGCGTTGTTAGATTGAGATACAGTTCGGGACGCGGTCCAATCATCTATAGACTTATAATTCTCCATTCGCAGCGCTGGGCGTACTTCGGGTGGAGCAATTTGTTCGAGACCCTTCTCGCTTGAGTCTCTCCTAACAATCGTTTCGGGGTTATGCGTCTCCAGTGAGTATTTATTGTGAAAAGCCAATGCAAAGCCGAACAAGTAAGCTACATTCAGGAAAAGCGTGAAGAAGAACACTACACCCCAGAAGGGGTGGTCGCGTATCCCGTCATTCAAGTGAGTACAAAAGGCTCCTCCGAAATGATCCGTTGAAGGTCTCATGATGGCATACGTCATTACACCTACACACAAGACCACTCCTAATATAACGTATAGACTTTCGCGAGAAAGACTTTGGAAAACCGGTCCCTTGAGTTCTTCAAAGTAGCGCGCCCAAAAATAGGCGCAAAACCCGAGACAGCTCATTGTCACGAAAAGGTTAAAAAAATAGTAAGGCCGGTTGACCTTCCTTATCCAAAGAAAGAACAATGCAATGACTTGTACGATAAGCGGCATTAGAAAGAATCCTAAGGCCAAGGCAAAAGAGTTCTTTTCGATGCCCTCCCGGTGAGCGGAGGCACCAGAATAACCCAGTAACAGTATAGTTAAACCTCCAAGGAGAGGAATTGCGACCAGAAACCGTTTAACTCTTTTAATTAGTGAGAGCATGTTTTCTCCTGAGTGAGGGCTCAACGACGATAGATCAGAACAAGCTCAATCCGTCGATTGCGGCGGCGCAAGTCATCATTGCCGTTATCTGCCAACAGGCGATCGATCGTGTAAGGCTGATCCTGACCGCTACGTTGAATTGATTGGTACTCACCAAAGGAAGTAACGGACATCAAGTGCTCCGCGGGTTGAATGCCGACCTTATCTTTTAAAAACTCGAACACCGCGATAGCACGGTTTGCGGCTAATTCCACGTTTGACGGATACCTCTTACTGGGTACTATGTCTGCATGTCCCTGGATTTGGATCTCTCTGATCAGCTTCAATTGATCGCGCAGCTTTGACCCAACCACACGTAAAATCTGCTCCCCTTCCGGCTTGAGCTCGATATGATCGGGTTCGAACAAGACTTTGTCGCTGAACGTTATTCGTTGCAGGTTTAGATCGTTGTGAATCTCAATGTCCGGATCGCGATGATCGGCAAAGAAAACTCCGTACGTGCTCTCCGAAAGTTTCCGCGCCTCGACCTTGTAATCCGACGCAATCGCATGGATCAGACTGACCTGGTTCGTTTCCACCTCTCTTAAATTGACAGTACCAATCGCGATTGTCGCCGAGATCAAAAACAACACCAGACACAATACGAGAACCAGCGCCAACATCATGTCGGCGAAGGATGGCCAGAAGTTGAAGGTCAGTAGATCCTCGTCCTGCATCATCTTTTACCCGTAAAGAACGTGACCAGGCGTTCGCGCCAGCTCGGTTCCGGAAGAAACACCGGCGGCGGCTTTGCGCCTCCGTCCGCACCGAAAGTTGAATGCTCACGGCGGCGCGAGTTGATCGATTCCACGACTCTTCCGAGTTGTTGCAGCACGTGCGTCTGATGGCCGATCAGATTCGCAATGTTCTGCTCTGTATTGTTGAGACGGGCAATGAGATCCTTGAGGGTCACATGCTCTTTCAGAGATTGAACACTCTCAGTCAAGGTGCCTATGCCTTGTGAGAGAGCGGTCACGTCGCCGCTTAACTTCTGTCCTTGCGCGGCAAAGTTGCTGCTTGTGCCAGAGAAATCTTTGCTACTTTCAGATAGTACCTGCAGCAGTCTGGGCACGTTTTCGCTGAGACTCTCCAGTCGATCGAGTTGCTTTTTGTTGGTCTCATTCTGCTGCGCGAACTCGCGTTGCAGTTTTTCCAGGAAGCCCCGAGTGCTTTCATCGAAATTCGCAAACGTGTCGCCAACTTTCGTCGCCGTCTTGTTGAGCGGCTCGTCAAGACGCCCCATTCGTTCGTTCAAAGCACCGAGTTTTACATGCAATGCTTCCGCTACTTCAGCTAACCGGGTCTGCAATTCTTTTTCTATGGCTTCCAAATGTTGGGCCAAACTGTCACGAAGGGGTTTTCCAAGTCCGGCATCGAGGGAGGCAGCGACTTCCTCGTTGCGGTGGCTCAGACTCTCAAACGCTTTCTCGGCTTCGATTAGTACCCGGCCTAACTTCTCATCGATTCCCAGTCGACTGGAAACATAAGCAGCTTCATAACTCTTCAGGCCACCAAGCATCTGCGTCAGTTGCTCATGTTGACTACGTAGTTGTCGCTCGATGCCCGCTCGGAACTCTCTGGATTCCACGATGTTGCTTTGAACGCTCTCATGAAATGTCTTTGATTCATCTGCAACTTGTTGGTAAAGGCTTCGCAGTTCCTGCTGAAATGGCGCCAATATCCTTACGCCTTCAATGAAGTTCTGGGAGAAGGCATCGAGATGACCCGAGACCCGATTCATTCGGACCAGAGTCGCAGTAGCAGTGTCCAGAGTTTGTCCGAACTGGCCGGTCTTCTCCTGAATCGCTTCGGCGAAGTTAGCAACTTGCTGTGCGGCCGCGAAGCTCTTTTGCATCTGTTGTTCTGTGATCTGCAACGTCGCCAGCAGACGCTGTGATTTGGTGGGCATCAGTTGAGGCACCCAGACCGTGAGCGTCAATCTTTCGAGCAGGCCCACGAGTGGCAGCGCCACAACTCGGACATACAGAGCCAACAGTAAAACACCAGCCACCGTCAGTGAGACGCCCCAAATGCTTGGAGCAAAAGCACTCTTCAACGTTCCCAAGAGTTGCTGAAGACTTTGTCCTAAAACGTCGTTGTTGAGTCTGGCGGTGCCGTGTAATAACGCATCCAGTGAGGCCAGGGTGTCAGCGAGACCAAAGAGCGTGCCGAGCAGGCCAAGAATAATAAAGATAGACAACAGCGATCGCAGAAGCGTGTTACTTCGAAGAAGTTCGTCGCTCGTATTTTTGATGAGGCCTCTTACATCCAGTTGGCTCTCGTAACGGCCCGCGTCGAAGATGCTTCTCAGGTGTCTTGTGATTGGACTGTTATCACTAAGTCTTCTCGTCTCGTAAAATGTAAGAAAGCTTTTGTTATCGGAGTTGCGAGCTGCAAACTCTGAATCGGGGGTGGTAGCAATTTCTTCGCCGAGCTCGTCGACATCCTCACAGCGTTTGATCTGATTTCGGTACTGAAGATGTCGCCAACAGTTCCACACCAATACGACAACCCAAACACCAAACAGGCCGAGCAGAATATAAATAAGTGCGACGGCGATCTGATTTTCTGGTCTGAGGTATTCGAGGATTCTCATATGCCTGACTGGACTGCTGTGGTTCAGACTGTCAGTTGAGCTGCTTGTTTATGCGTCGCCGTAACCCAATTTCAGTTCACCCGGTTCCTTTAAATTCCAATGCTCGCCTTCCAACCTGAAGATCGCCGGTTGCTTGACGGTGTAGTGGGAATAAAACAATTTTGGATTGTGTCCCTGGGTGTTCCCGAAAACCTCGCCGACGGCTCCGGCGCTGAAACTGACGGCTTCGATTGTCAGGCCCAGTCGAGGAAACACAGCAAACTCCTTCGTTCCTGATATCGGCAGAGCAAAAAACTCACCATCGGTTGTTTCTCTGATGTCAGCCTTGATGGTCGGATTCTGCCGGCGTTCAACCGCATTAACTGTTCCGATTCTTACCGGACAAAATTGTTCCCGAAACTGCTCGCGCGCGACTGTGTCGTTAACGGCAAGGTTATAAAGCTGAACCATCTCGTATAACGGATTCTGCTGGGTGGCTTTGAAAGTGTTGATAGTTTTGCCAGGGTTGGGCCGATCGCGCGGGAGTTCATACTCTTCTTCCCGATAAGGGCGCGATATAGTTGGCTGATCGATCGACACGTTATGGGGCTCTTGCAAGTGCTCGTCTTGATTCGGTAACGGCGTATCAATATTCTGCCTGGAACGAGGCTCTACATTGAGTGCAATTTGTCTCAAGTTATCCGCAAGATTTGCGAGGATTGTTCTCGTGTTTTTTAAATCCGTGCTTGCCTCGGTTTTTTTGTCAGCGCCGCCCGCTTTGATCACGTTCGCTACTGGTCTCAGATAATTTGGCCCAAACGTCATGGACCATAGCTTGCCGATCTCTGTGTCGACACCCTCGACCTCTTTCAGAAGAAGTTGGATATTTTCATCAAAAGCTGTGTCTGCTTTCTTTCTGAACGGCCAGGAAAAAAGGACTCCAGTGCCGACTTTGTCTGCTATTTTTTTGATCGGCCAGGAAAACAAGACGCCGACGCCGAATCCAACGATAAATCCGATCCAGGCGACCAGTATTTCAGTTAATGAGATGTCCTCAAACAGCCTCATCCAACATCCCCATGACGCTCCTCGCGTCGGCTTTGTTTCTCAGATCAACCGCCCAATCTGAGGTCCAACCATTGCCGCATAGCAACGATGAAGATCGGTTCAACGATGATGTTCGCAATTTCGGTAGAACCCTGATAACGCGCGAGATTTTGTCCCAGGCCCTTACGGACTTCTTCAAGTTCACCGTCGCTGAGGCTCACTGAAGGAATAAGCCCCTTAGCTTTTGCAAACTCATTGAAAGTGTCGATGAATTCAGCCAGGCGCTCCAGTTTTTTCGGTGGGCGCAAATTTCCGGTGAGCATTTCCGGAGTTAAGATCGTGTTCCAGGCCGAATTGTTTGCGGGTTCGAGAATAAAACTCTCGCCGGCAAGCACGCCACGAACAACGGTATTCGCCGGTGGTTGCCAATCTGATACTAACCCTTTTGCGGCCTCAAGCTTTGGCTCTTCGCTGATTTTGACGGTGAAAGCGTGCTCCGGCAACTGGGCCCCGGTCGAGAACATTGCCTTGTACAACGGATTGATATGGCCCTCGTCATCAATATCCAGCCACCGAAACATGCGCGAACCATTGCCCGCAAGAAAAAGGTTTGGCAACTCAGGCCGGTACAATCCTTCGTCAATTAGATATCTGAGCACCTCGCCCACGTAGTAGAACAATCCACAAACGCCCAGAGCCAGGTGCTGTCTGAGGTGAGTCACTGTCTCGGTGCCTGCATGCAGCGGCAAATGCTGAAAAATCTTTTCGCTGTTATACCGGAGCAATACGTCAGTCCACGCGTGGAAGGGTTTTCTGTCGTTAGAGCGTCCCTTCTTGAATTCGATTAAGGGTGAGACATCAATTCCAAACGCCCCCAAAAACTCCGGCCGGTGCCACAGGTAATTGGAAAATATTGATCTTCCGGCCAGCAGTACAGATGTCTGCCAGACCGGACGATTATCCTGCCAAATAGAGATGTCGGAAGTGCTACCGCCAATATCGACGAAAATAGACCCAACGGCAGTTGGAGCTTTGCAATAAGTCACAAAATAGACGGCAGCCGCTTCACTCTCTGAACGGCGTGTATTCCGGTTGACTTGAGTCAGGCCGGAGAGTTCCGCACACGCTGAAGTGACTTGCTCCCAGATTTTAGGGAATCCCTGGATTTGTTCATCGCTGAAAGCCGTCGGGTAAGAGAATGCCCAGGACGCGCTGCCTGCCCCTTTTACGACTAGTTCCGCAGCCGTTTGCAAGCACAGTTGCGTTAGAAACGCCGTAACTCTTCTGCGATCGTTTTCATCACGCGACCATTTCAAATCGAACGCAAGACCTACCGTGTCGGGATTGAACAAATCAGCCGTTTCAAGCAAATAAGCGTGCCCATCCAGGAAGGGTCGTAACGCCTCCTTGCCGAGATTGTTCTTGAAGTCTTGAAAGAAACTCAGCACCGGCATTTCGCTTTTGCTGCGAGGCACGAAGAAATCAAACAATTGAGCCTGCGCGATGTCACCGGATGCCGTAATGCTTGTCTTGCGGTTTTCAAAGTGGACTGGAAAACTATTTTGACCTTTGCCGGCACAAATGGTCGTGCTGGCTGCGCCGAAGTCGATTCCGACCTTGTACGAATTACCTTGTGGCTGTATGTCCTGTGGCGCCGCCAGGAGCAGCAAGCCCGCTTCGACCACTTCGGGTTGAGAGCTCTTCTCATCTGCGATCTTCGCCGAACAAACGATCGCTTCAGGGTACTCAGACGACTGCCAATAGAGTCGTTGCCGCCTTCCTCCTAAGGGCACTTCACTTGGCGTCGTTCCGCTTACAACAAATGGCCGGGCGGTAAACGTGCCGGTAACATCATCAGTCGAATAACACGTGTAGTAGGCTTGCCAGCCCTTAATCCTGAAGTTGGGCCATACCTCCAAAATGGGAACACTATCAAGCGTCTGAATGTCCTCACGCCTGTAGAGCTTCGTTAATTCGACCCTGCCATCTCTGCCACCGTCTCCGTGTGGCCCAGTCAGTTGCAGAAACAGATGCAGCACAAGTCCTTCCGGGGTTCGCTCCCATTTGACACGATTTGCCAGGTCTTCGGCGGTCAGGTACTGCAGCAACTTTGAATTCACCGGCAAGATCGGAGTAACGGTTGAGTTAGCTCCCGGCATGGTCAGTGATTGATTGCCGGCACCAAGCGTTCCCGGAAGCGCGTTCTCTTGAAAGATTACGAAGAGTTTTTTATTGAAGAAGTCTTCCCGTCGCCAGAGCGCTGCATTTTTCGCTACAGGGTGTGCGGTTGCGAGTGTTTGAGCGCCCTCTACAGTCACATTCTGGGCCGACATATTCCATTGTCCGGCAATACTTCTATCAAAAACCAAAAGCGGCCGCTCAGGTTGACGGCCCGGTGACGCAAGGAGTTCGACCTGCGATATATCCGTCATTTCGTCGTCTGCCGCTTTGTCGAGGTATCTAAAGACTCCGGCGTCCTGACCTTGAATTCCAAGGGAGGATTCGGCGAGACGAGACTCGCCCGCTCCAAGATCATTTCTGAAGCCTCGTAACAAACCGGAAAGGAGATTCCATCGATCGATGTCGATGGATCTGTGACGGTCCATAGAGGCGATTAAGTTCCCGATCCAGCCGGATAGAATCTTTTTTGGGAGAGGTGGTAAAACGGTGACCGGATCCTGAAGGTGGGCGCCATCAAACCACCTGACGTCCTGAGAGCTAATGCGGTTCAGACAGTCACTCGCGGTAGATACAAGAGTAGTGGGTGACGTCATGCCAATGGGGTTCCCGTTATAGAGGAAGATGTATAAAAACCTCCACGAGGTATCGGTAGAGAGACTTGCCTTCGGCAATAGTTTTGTGAGGGTTACCAGGAAGTCACGTTGCGCCTCAGCAGGCAAAACTTTGTCGTCGCCGTTTCCACGGTGAGCAAGTTGAGGCAATGTGATTGGCACCGCGGTCAGGTCATTAAGCTGGAGAACAGCTTTGAGGCCCAACATCGCGAGCAGACCTCGCCATTCACCCAAAATTCGCTGATGTAGAACGTGTTCCGGATTCAGGAGCGCCATTTCAAACAACATCGGGCGCGCCCACATGTCCGGGATTGAGCTAATCTCGCTTTCGACTTTGTCGACTTTCAAGCCGTTACTTAGTTTCTGTAGCGAGTCTCTTGTGCGAAGGTCCCACTTTCCCGCTTCATTGAAGTTCGTTACGTTGTGAGTAGTTTTCAGTTTGGGCAGTATCGGTTTAGTCATACATCACTCCGCGGCCAGGATGCGGTTTTGATCAAGCGTCCTCGCGTGAGAATCTGGCGCAGTTGTCATATAACGCGCGCACAAATCTACCGGACCCATCGGCATTCGAATCCTTAACTCTTGCATTGCTCATTCTTTCCCAAAGCTCGCTCATCGCATGTGGATACTCTTTGCTGACCGGCAACAACAGGTTTCCGAAACTTTCATGACTGAATTGGTGCGGTGGTTTTAGGCGTATGCCTGGTTTGCCATTTTCATCGTTGTACAATTCCGCAAAAGCATTGAAGTTGATCAAATGGCCGGCGTCGTCATCTTGAGACCGCTCAACATTCGCAAGCCAGAGTAAGAAACTCTCGCAATAGGTCTTAAGCTGTTTAAGCTCGAGTTCCATAGATTTCTTGAGGTCCACTTTCCCACGCTTCATCAAATTGATGTACCACGGCGCACGATAGTCCTTAGCGGTTTCGTTGATGCTTTTGAGCATGGGGTGGTATGCAGCGAGGTAAGCAAATGCGAAGCGCGCAAGTTGATTTACCTTGTGCTTGAGATGTGAGAATGAGAGATTGTGTGGCAAATCTGCCCAGGTCGTTCGATCCGACTGTTCTCGTGCGATATGCGGATATCCTTCAACATTATCGTTGGCAAAAAAGTGAATAGCAGCCAGCGCGGCATATAGCTCCAGGAGGTGAGGTTCGTTCTCCTGCATCTGACCACCGATGCTTGAGCTCCGCATGGGTTTTAGCGTTTCACTTCCCAACAAGTACACCGCATTGCAAACTTTCAATTCGTCCTGGCGGTGGTAATAATCCAATGCTGCCTGTGTGCTCAGCAGAAATGTATCAGCATCGACGCGCAGTCTTTCAGCCTTGACCGGATCGAATGAAAAGTACGGAAGCATCAGTACGCTACCCAGCTTGAAACGATCCGATCGCAACTTCGTCGAAAACTCATTACTTATCAACCTGCCAATGGTGGGAACGCCTGAGGCGCCGGTGCCGCCGAAAATAGAACCGAATAGAATGACCTTCGCTCCCTGGCCACCTTTAACGTCTAAACTTATTTGGTCGCGTAACGTCTCCCACGGCTGCTCATCACCCAGTCTTACGGCCGCGGCCATGACGGCAGCCCCAATCGAAGGATGACCTCTGAATCCATACTCAAGTGAGGTTTGCTTCTCTTTTGGACTATAGAGCACATCAAACAAGTGCGCCGCGGCACTCTCGTGAAGCGTGTCGTAATTGAAAAACTGATCCAGACGCTGCGGTTTATTCTGTAGTGGCGACCAAACGTCCGGACGAGCTATGCGGAGATCGTTCTTAAATAGATCGGTAGCTCCCAGTTGAAACTGTTTGCAGTCATAATAGTTTTGCACCAACTGCCCGGCACGCTTGAGACTTCCATTTGATCCATCCGGATCTACAAACAAACTGAAGACAGTTTTGTTGTCCGGCATTAGTCCTGCCGCACACAGATGAATGAAAGCTTCTACGCACTTCGCACCAGTTCCACCAATGCCAATGACGTAATAGCTCATATTTCTATCCTTTCAGGTGACTACCACCATTGCCGTAGCGGCCACAAAAATCTTCCACCCAAAGGCGTGTACTTGAATGAAGACGGCGAAAAAATCAGAGTTGAGAGGTAAAAGACTACGAGATTGTTAATGAGATAAAGCGGCCAGGCCAAACGGCCACCCTCCTGAACGGCAGGCATCATAAGTATGCCCGGAACTGCTGCGGCCAGTGCTACTGCTCCCAGCATCAGCCACACACTGCGTTTATTGTTGGCAGTGGTCCACCGATTCATGCTGAAAACCCACTGCCCCAGGGCAAACCAAAGCAGCGCGGCAGATACGGAAATGATGATTCCAATTGCTGCCCAATAGCTGAATAGGTCTCGCCATTCGTCCAGGGTAATCTCTGGTCCGGTAGTGACAAGCCCCTCGAGCCACTGACTTTCGAAAGAGACGGCGAAGTAAAACATCAGCAAAGCGATCACGACTATTGCGACGATGAATCCAATATGCTTTACCATCGTTCGTTCCTCCGGCGATTACTTGTCAACTTTTATGTAGACGTAAACCTCTCCTGCTTCCGGACGCCTGGTGCTGGACACAGCCCCGCTTAACGTGCCGAGAAAATTCTCTAGGTTGTAGGTCTTGGCTCCGTTGAATTCAGCAGGCTTTAAGTGCCAGGCTCTAATATCACCGTCGCGCATATTCCAATCTCTCACCCAGGCAGGTAACGTCGGGTTCCCAGGTCGCAACACAATCCTATAGCTGTAGGTGCCGGCCGTTGGTATTTGATTTACCTTCAATAGCGCCTTGAATTCGAGCCTGCCGAACGACTCGTCTTTTGGCAGTAACTTCGCAGTGACCTGAAGAGCTGATTTTGCGGCGGGGTTTTCGACCGCTATGAATTCTTTGTTTCCCCTGTCCTCGCCCTTCCAACATGTCAACTCCGGCTCAAGCTCAGGGGGATGTTCCATAACATTTGCCAGAGGTTCGTAAGGCCAGTCAGTAGTGAAGGTGGCCTCAGTCTTACCCTTGATGATTCTGAATGCTTTTATTTCTTCCTGTCGCTTGTTCTGAGCCACAAGGTTGCTGCTACTGATCTCGCTAATTCCTGTGGCCGACTTCAGTTTAGCTGAGGCGAAAGGCGTCTTTTGTGCAGTAATGAACCGAGAGAAAATTAAGGCATGTCTCTCCGGAAAGTTGATCATTCCGGTCCGCTCGAGGGTTTCGAAATAGTGTGCAATGTTGGCGTGAGATCCGAAAGCCAACAGGTAAAACGGCCTGCCGGTTTGCGCTTTATCAGAACTCCTGTACTCAAATGAGTAATTGTCTGGTCCAACATCGTAAACCCTGCCCTCATAGTTGCTACGAATCCCGAGCACTCCGACGGCGAGACCCGCTGCTATGAATTTGTTCTTGAGTTTGGCGCTTAACTGATTTACGTCAGCGTTGTCTTGAAATAGATCTGTGATAATGACCGTCAAGTGGTTCGGATCAGCCTTGTCGATCACGCGCTCAATATAGGTTCTCGTGTTGTATTGGCTATCAGAATAAAACTGGGGCTTCGTTGCCTCTAAAAAAGCACGACCGGGTAATGGTGCAGTCTCATTGCCAAACTTGAAGAACGCGGCTTCTCCGCCACTCCACCCTTCGATCACCGCACGCTCGAGGAGTGGAATTGCCTGTTGGTAAGTACTGCCTGACTGGGAACGAGTGAATCCCTGCATGGAAAGCGTTGCATCAAAATACAAGTCGACCTTGAGTGCATCCCCTACGGGCGAGAACATTGAGGTCGCGTCCGCGGGCGCCGGCATCAAGTGGTTAGTCCGGCAAGACGATAAATTGAACACTCCCAGGCAAAAAACTAGTAAGAATGAAACAGAGTGCCGTTTAAGTGCTCCTCGTTGCCATGTACGAACGTTCGCTGCAGTCATCGTTACTCGATGAATAGACAGGAATCTGGTAGAGCGTGCCCAGCCAGTCAAAACCAGGCAATCCTGCTCTTTGCGTTATCGGTATTGATCTCGCAGTTGATCGGTGCCGTTTGGAAGATCAGAGGGTCGGTTGTTAGTACAGAACCACGACACACGTACGAAGAAACTGCGAGGGTGAGGACTCTATTCCACTCTGACTCCGTCAGTCAAGCGAAAAGGTAACGATTATGATCGCCGAGACTTGAACGTCCAGGGTGGAATGGGCGTCAAATCCTGCCAGAGTCCCAGCTTCTTTGATCGTGCGTCCAACTCAGCCCCAGCATAGGTGACACGCTCTGTTTCAGTTTGCTCATTCTCGAAATACTTGTAATGCCATGCCATTCCTGACTTCAGCTGTTCGAGGCATACATCGGTACCATCCAGGACTACTCGTCCCACGATTCTGCCGTAGCGATCATGCTTCTGCCATTCAACAGATACATTCTTGCCGGCCAGTATTTCGGCAAGATGAGTTCGAGAAACATCTCCATACGCTTGTTGCTTTTCGGGCGCATCGATGCCTTTGAGTCTTATCTTGTACGATTGTTTTGAATCGTCGAGTAACTCAACCGTATCGCCATCCGTTATCCCAATAATCAAACCACGTAGAATCTTAGTGTCCGTGGTGTCTCTACTTGATGATTTTGGCGCGGGTGATTTTTCTAATTGTTGAGCAGGTGTGTCTGAATTACGCGATGTCTTGCGACGTGAGCAACCACTCGGCAAGAGTAATGAGGATATTAGAAGAGTGATGAGTATGGGGCTTCTCATCTCAATCTACCCAGTCATACCCGCTGACTGTCGGGGCATCATGGCGCAAGAATTAGTTTCCGGCAAGCCTCATCTGGCAGTGTAGGCCGCATAAGTATGTCCTGCTATAATCGTTGCACCCCTGCAGAACCCCCCTTAGCTCTTCCTCAAAATGCACGAGAGTCTTGGAAGAAATATGTCCAGTAAGCGTTCGGAAGCCAGTTCTTCAATTGAGAGGTCGAATACGGATCAACTCCCGAATCTGCAGAGTCCGGAGCTGGCGCAGTACTGGCTGGCCGCCCTAATCGAGTCTGCCGGCGACGCAATCATCAGCAAAACGCTCGACGGTATCATCACCAGTTGGAATGAAGGCGCGAGGCGGATTTTTGGCTACGAGGCCGATGAAGTGATCGGGAAATCCGTCACCATCCTCATCCCCGAAGGCCATCTCGATGAAGAACCCGCCATCCTGGCGCGTCTACGAGCGGGACAACGCATCGAGCACTACGAAACCGTGCGCGTGCGAAAAGATGGCCGGTTGATTGATATCTCGTTAACGGTTTCTCCGATTAGAGGTCCTGAAGGAAAAATCGTCGGTGCGTCCAAAATCGCACGCGACATCACCGAACAACGCCAGGCGCGACGTGCGCTGGATGAGGCTTCAGATCGTTTGAAACTTGCTCTCGATGCTGCACATCTTGGCGATTGGTCGTGGGACGCCAAAACCGACATCGTAGACATGTCCGAAACTGCGGCCACTATTTTCGGTATTACTCCTGGTCCGCACATGACCTGGACGCAAATGAACCGCCTCCTGCACGAAGACGATCGCGAACGTGCGCGCACAGCGGTCGATACGGCACTGGCTACTCGAGGCGAATACGATATTGAGTACCGCGTCCGGCACACGGCAAAGTCAGACGGTTGGGCTTGGGTCGCGTCCAAAGGTCATGGAGTTTACGCTGACGACGGATCTGTGGTGGGAATGGTGGGGCTGCTGCAAGACATCTCAACCCGCAAGACCAACGAGGAAACGTTGCGCGACCAGGCTGAAGCACTGCGTACGCTCAACGAGATGGGACAAAGGATCTCCGCCGAACTGGATCTACACAACACGGTTCAGGCTGTCACTGACGCCGCGACGGAATTGATTGGAGCTCGCTTCGGCTCATTCTTCTACAACGTTCTCAACGAAGAGGGCGCGTCGTACATGCTGTTCACGCTCGCAGGTGTTCCTCGCGAGGCGTTCGAACACTTTCCGATGCCACGTGCAACCGATCTCTTTGGTCCGACTTTTCGTGGCGAGGGAGTGGTGCGGATCGACGACGTGAAACTGGATCCCCGCTACGGCAAAAACTCACCGTATTACGGAATGCCTCAGGGCCATCTGCCGGTGACGAGTTATCTGGCTGTCCCTGTCGTTTCGCGATCGGGCGAGGTGATGGGTGGTCTCTTCTTCGGTCATCCCGAACCCGGAGTGTTCACGGAACGCGACGAAATAACAGTCTCAGGTCTGGCTTCGCAAGCCGCCATCGCAATGGACAACGCACGTCTCTATGAAGCCGCCCAAAAAGCTCGCACGGAGGCAGAAAAAGCGGCGGCAGAAAATGAGCGACTCTATCGCCAGGCACAAGAATCGAGCCGTCTGAAAGAAGAGTTTCTCGCAACGATCTCACATGAGTTGAGAACTCCGCTGAGTGCCATCCTTGGCTGGGCCAGAATGTTGCGGATGGGCCAACTCTCACCCGAGAACGTTGCCAAAGCTCTCGACACCATCGAGCGCAACGCGCGCGCACAAGCCCAGCTCGTGGACGATCTGCTCGACGTCTCCCGCATCATCACGGGCAAGTTACGTATGGATGTTCGTCCGGCAGATCCGAATGCATTCATCGATGCGGCTGTCGAATCCGTGCGGCCGGCGGCTGAGGCTAAAGGCGTGCGCGTCCAAAAAGTGATGGACACCGGACTGCTCTCGATTCCAGGCGATCCCGTTAGGCTGCAGCAGGTTGTTTGGAACTTACTTTCCAATGCGATCAAGTTCACACCGCGCGAGGGTCGCGTGCAGATTCGATCCGAGAGAGTCAATTCACATCTCGAGATCGTGGTCAGTGATACTGGTCAGGGGATTGCACCAGACTTTCTACCGCACGTGTTCGACCGGTTCCGGCAGGCCGACCAGAAGACCAGCCGGCAGCATGGCGGCATGGGATTGGGTTTGGCGATCGTTCGGCATCTTGTTGAGCTTCACGGCGGGACAGTGCACGCCGATAGTGAAGGCGAAGGTAGAGGTGCAACGTTCACGGTGAAGTTACCCATTAGTCCGGTTTATTCAGTCGATACATCAGGTAGCCGCGTACACCCGAGTGCACGAGATCTATTGCCGCCGGTCGATTCGACTGACAGGTTGGATGGGTTACGAATTCTGGTTGTCGACGACGAGGGTGACACTCGCGATTTGCTGAAGCAGGGGCTTGAATACTGTGGCGCTACCGTTAAGGTTGCTGAGTCGGCCGGCGAAGCAATTGACATGATAAAGATGTCGATTCCCGATGTTCTGATCAGTGACATCGGAATGCCGGGAACCGATGGTTACGATTTCATCCGGCAGGTGCGCAAGCTATCACGGCAACGAGGGGGTAAAGTAGCGGCGATCGCGCTTACTGCGTATACGCGTATCGAAGATCGTTTGCAGGCATTGCGCGCCGGGTACGATATGCATGTGCCGAAGCCAGTTGAATTGACGGAGCTCGTCGCAGTCGCCGCCAGCCTCGCCCGCCGGAGTAGCTAATTATTCGGAACGTGCTGTAGGGGCGGCCCTCCGTGGCCGCCCGGCGTCGAATTGATCTCTTTGTAAAACGCCTGATCGATTGTGTTACAAA
>JBKPPU010000280.1:0-7248 GCA_046733695.1 Acidobacteriota bacterium | reverse complement strand
AATGATGATTGATTAGAACAAGTCAGGAAGAGGAGCTTGCTCCCGCTGCGGAACCTAATTCACGTAGAAGCGGGGGCAAGCCCCTCTTCCTGACTTGTTCATTTCCATCATGACTCATGGTTCGCCGCGTGAGAAACCCTTGCATCAGGGTTCAACGGTCCTTTTTGATTAATACCCAGGGTTGTGTCTGATTTCGACTGTAAAGCTGGTGCATGACGGCGATGCCAGAACAGTTCGTTGGACCATCGAGACTCGTGCAGATATGCGTCGTGGTGCATCAGCAGGTACTGCGCAAACGCGCGATCGATGAGGCCCTCATAACTGCGCAGTGCGTCATCGTGGCCACTCAGGTATTCAATGATGTTTGACGCTGCATTAAATCCGCTTCCCATCGCCATGGCGATGCCGTGCGACGCAAGCGGGTCATAAGCAACCGCACTATCTCCGACAGCTAACCAGCCTTCGCCCGCTACTTTCGTTAGTCTTACTGTGTGCGCCGGCAGGATGCGTGGCTGAGATGAAGATCCACTGCCGTATTTACGTACCCGTTCTGCTGTATGCGTGGCTTGCTTTAAAAGTGCGAGCCAATTGTCGGTTGAGTGGAGTACTGCCCGGTCGAGCAGATCTCCATCAGTCATATAAACTGCTATGAGTTTCCCACCCGGCAACCGTGATGAATACCACCACCCGGAAGAAACAGCCTCGACCAGAGTGAATGAGTCTTCCTCTGTTCCGTGAGAGACGTCTGGGAACGTTGCTGCGACACCGACTAACCGGTCATAGATGAAGCGACGAGCACCAAGCGCTCCGGCAACACGCGCGGCGCGACCGGTCGCATCAACCACAAAGTTTGCTCGATACGTTTCGATTCCTTTCAAACCACGGACCGTGAGTTTGAAACGCATGTCCTTTTCTCTCGAGCAGGACATCAGACGTCGATCGTAATGCCAGCGCGCACCAGCCTCTGTGGCCGCATGCATGAGCTCATCTTCGAAGATGGACCGGTCGAGGCGCCAACCAGGTCCAGTTGTCCCGAAGATGAAGTCTCGCTCTTCAATAGAATTCGATCCCCACACAAACCGGTTTCCATAGCAAGGGAGATTTCCCCTTCGCCGTAGCCGCGCCGTTAGTCCGAAATGATCTAATAGTGGATTAATCGTTGGTGGTAGACACTCTCCCACTTTCATCTGCGACGCAGAGTGTGTTTCCAGGATGATTGGAGAGATGCCGCGCCCTGCCAGTGCGAGCGCAATCGCGGCTCCTGCCGGACCTCCACCGACGATTACCACATCTGTCGTAAACATGAGTGACTCTTAAAGTTCGCCGCGACCAACAATGCGTCGTCTTGCAGGCAATGGAACTTCGTCTATCTCCGCCGCTAATTTCTTAGCCGCCAGTAGAGGAACTTCAGCCATTTCTTCTGCAGGAGCCTGGATGAGTCTTTCAGCGATCCGAACCTGTTCCCACGTCGGATCGGATTTGGTGAACTCAGCGGCTAATCCAGTTTCGACCCACAAGCGCGCGGGCAGTCCGTGTTCGGCGTGGTCCGCTGATCCGTCGCGGGTCGTAATTATTCCAAGCTTATCCCACTTAGCGACGTTGTCGTTAATGCGCGTGTCGTAGTCCGGTCCAAAGTAGCGCAACCAGTCAACACGATAGAACAAATGTTTCATTCGTTGGGCCAGCGGCAGGTTTTGGTCGAGCACACGTCTGTACGAGCGCTCGCTCAGGACCTGATTCGGAACCCGGGCAGCCCAGAAAGAGGGAAGTGACAGAAACGTTCCAATTTCATAGCCCGATAAACAACTCGCCCCGTCCGTTTGCCATGGAACTCCCATCCACCACGTGAGTGTGCCCGGACCGCTGGATTCGACAATGCCTCCCGGGCCCATCGCCTCAAGCGGCGAAAGACTTGGACCATAGTTCATGTTTGGTTCCTGACCTTCTGGTAAGACGTTCAAGCGGTACGGCTCTTTCCACATGGTCGCCACACGCAACGGCCACGTTAACTCGATGCCCGGATGAAATGGACCACCAAGACAGCTCTCGAGGTTTGCTTCGTCGAGCGCATGAGGCTGCTCGGCGAGGGGATAGGCATCAAGTGTTGCTGGACGCTCTCGATGTGAGGGATCGTCATCGAAGTCACCATCTGCCCAGTTTCGCAGCCACTCATACTGAGTCGGAGTAACCGGCAGATCGTCCATACCGAGATCGTTATAGTCTCCAAATGCATCACCGTAAAACGGCGGCAACTTCTCAGGCTCCTGTGGTCCGTTGGCATCGGCGGGATCTCGAAACCAATTGAAATAAGAAGTGCGCAGTGGTTTGTGTTCTTCAGCAGGGCTCGACAACTTATACAGGAGCTCGGGATCGGTCAGGTCAGATGGAGAGCCGGAACCGAATAGAAAACTGACACCGCTATTCACCCACTGGTTATCGACGAGGCGTTCGAAGATGGGGAAGATGTCGCGCCAGAAAGAAGGACGCCGCGGCTTCCCAAACTTCGGATCGCGGCTAAATAGATCGAAGACAACGTCGTACATTGTCACAACACCGTAGAGTCCCTGACCGTAACTGGGAGGCGTGACAGCTACCATCGCCGGCTCAGCTTCGAATTCCTGGCCATCAATCTTCACCGTTGCTCGCACGGGACCATCCGAGGTGTCGTCGTGCCAACCGTCATTGTTCGCGAAAGTTGTTGCCGGTTTATTGTCGGCTGAGGCGGAATGGCCAAATCCTCCCAGGAAAATCAGGCGTCCCGCGTGGTCAGTTCGCAGCTCTCCGAGTGGAACGGTAGAGCCCATGAATTTGCCGGTGTCAAAGTGATATGGATCTCCCTCGACGTTGCGACCGCTGATCGTACGTGGGCCAGGATCGATAATCAGATTTTGGCGATCGGCGCCGGAGATCGTTCTATTCCGTAAGGCTGTTGTCTTGGCAAATTTTCCCAGATCCATCGCATTCTCAAACTGGTACCAGGCGGCCTTGCGATTGGCGACGTGTACGCGCCATGTGATCTCGGCATTGTCCGCTGTGATTTCGCGAATCGCTTCGCCTGCGTTGTTGAGTTCGTAGATGCGAAACCGTGCTGCCTGTCGTTTTATGCGGCCCGCTAAATCTTTGTAACCACCCTCAGGTTGCGGTACCTCACCGGGAGCCTCGGGGCCAATAAAATATTCATCGGGAGAATTACCAACGCGCGCGATTCCGATGCCTGGATGAATAACGTAGCGTACGATTGCATTTTCGTCAGACATAACTCGTATGCTCCTCTGTGGTGAGTTAGATTGTAAGCTTTTGGATGGCGTCCGGATTTTGCGAGGGCGCGATCAGCCGATGATCAGAACAGAGCGGAGCATACACTAGTTGCCGGCAGTGAGAAAAGTTTCTCGTCACTGCTTTGGTAAAAATACTAAAGCGCCAGCAAGTTGGTGCATCCAAGATGGGTATTGGTTTAGTTTGAAATACGCCGAAGGCGTTCGCTAATTTCAGCGCAGGGTTGTCGCTGCGCTCCAACCCTGGGCTACGGCTAGCCAACGCCTTCGGCGTTTAGAGTATTGACGCGAAAATAAAACCTCGCATACTCTAGCTTCGCCTGCAGTCCAAGTAAGAACTCACGTTTGCCCGACATGAAAAGCCTCATCCGCATTGGCATTGCTTCACTCTGTTTGATGTTGGGAACCGCCGTGGGCCGATCGGCCTCGATCGGCGCTGTAGTCACGGGAACAATCACGGATCAAACTGGTGCCGTAATCGTCAGCGCAGATGTACTGATGCTGAATCTCGCCAGTGGCAGGGAAGTGAAGACAAAGACAGATTCGTCAGGTAAGTATGAACTGACTGAATTGCCCGATGGTTCGTATCAGCTTTCCATAAATAGCCAGGGCTTTGCTGTCGCCGCGCGCGTTATCACTCTGCACAAGAGCGCTCGCTATCAAGAAGATTTTTCGCTCGTGCCGGGCGTGATCGAAAGCAGCACCACGGTTACCGCGGGAAAGGGCAACGCGCGAGTTGCCGTTGATACTCCACAGATGCTTGCACTGGCCAACGCGTCGGACATCGAAGAGCGGCGGCCACTATCAGCATCCCGAGCCATCGAGCGAACACCGAACCTCATCCCCGTAATCGCGAATCCGGCGCTCGAGCGACCTCGCTTGCGCGGGCTCGCTTCAAACAGAGTCCTGATCGTTCTCGATGGTGAGCGACTCAACAACATGCGTAGCGATCCGACTTCCGGCGTTTCTCCGGCAGTCGTGGCAGTAACCCAACTGGAGTCGGCGGAAGTTCTCAGTGGCGCCGGCTCGAGTTTGTATGGCTCAGATGCAATGGCTGGAGTCGTCAACCTGATCACATCCGCGCCACCGAGCAATGTCGAAGCCAATCATTTCGGCCTGCGTTTCAATGGCGACTTCCACAGCAACGGTCAATTTCGCAGCGGCGCCACCACACTCAATTGGAGTCGTCCGGGCTTTGCGTTGCGACTGGGCGGCGCACTTTTCCGTCAATCGAACTACACTGCCGGCAATCAACCCATCTCAGTTGACGACGTTGTGAAACTGGGCCGGCTCGTTACGGACATGGGGAACGCGGTGGGAAACAGCGTCGCGCGCACTTACGCGGTGTGGAGTCTGCCCGCCCGAGCCGAGATTGCGAATGGGCAGGCGAATGGATTCAACGACCACGTAGACTTGTTGTTTTTTCCGCGCGAGAATCAGAGCCTGCGCTATCGCCAGTTGAATAGCCAGCATAAGAACCTGGGTTTCTCATTTATCGCGACTCCATTTGATCCGCGTACGCAGACCAACACCTTCCGGCGTTTAGACAAGAATGGTGTGCGTTACGAAGCTCGGGAGGTGACCGGTTGGCTCTCTCGAATCGCCGCCGGTTTCTACCGTCAGAAATTTTCTTTCCCGGACAATACACTAACGTCTCCGATCGTCCTCGGAAGCAGTTGGACCCTCGCGCCCGATCCAAACAACGGGGCGAATCTTTTGGCAGTGCTCACAGGTAATCGCTCGGCATTCACGGCCGGGAATCTTTCCGAGAACAAGAGTTCCATCACGACTTACGCGCTGGACCTCCAGGCTACATTCGCGCCCGGAGTTCGAACTCTGCTAACGACCGGCATGGGTTACTTGCGCGATTCGTCTGCCGATCAATTCTCGCGCAGTGATTTCGTTGCGCCTTTTAAAGTCGTTAGCGGCCTCGCCAGCAATCCCGATTCTGTTTATCGAAACTGGGGTTGGTTCAACTTGCTGGAGCATGATGTCAATCGCTGGTTGCGTTTTACTGGTGGACTGCGCGTTGATAACTGGCGCACAGAAGCACGCGTGACACGTGGGTTCCCGCTCGGCGTTGAATCAACGTTGCTCGATCTAACCTTCGCGCGGCTGGTTGCCAACCCTGGTCCAATTAACACGGAAGGGACGGATGGGATCGTCGATCTCGTTAAAGGGATCAAAGGTGTGACTTCCGCTCGCACAGTCGTGACTGGCAATGCGGGCGTTGTGGTGCGTCTTCCGCAGGGAATCAATCCATACTTTCGCTGGGGAAACAGTTTCCGCGAACCGGGAATTACAGAGCGGTATCTACTGCGCGATTTCGGCGATCCGACGTTCAGCGTTTTGGTGATTCCGAATACTGCCTTGAAGCCGGAACGTGGCAGCGAGTATGACGCGGGAGTGAAAGTTCAGCGCGCGGAGTGGAATGCTTCGTTCGGGTACTTCAGGAACGATCTGAAAGACTTTATTGGTTCCGCGTTTGGTCCACCATTGTTTGTGCCCGCCGATCCTGGTAAAGGGCTGGCGCCGATATCACCGTTCTTTCCGTTTCACGGCGTACTTTATGTGCAACGGACCAACACCGCGCGGGCTCGCATCCAGGGTTTTGAAGGTGCGTATGAAGTGAGTCTGCCTTTGGGCTACCTCGGCGTTGTTACGCCATTCGGCACATTCGGCGCACTTAAAGGATCGAACCTTACTCCGGATGAGAATACGTTGAAGCTTCTGGCCCAATTCTATAATCGCAGTGACACGCCGATTCCCCTGCGCGGCACGCCTGGCGATGCACCGCTATCCAACATTACGCCTTTGCGGACGATCAACGGTGTTCGGTTTGACAATGCCCGGCGTTCCTGGTTTGCCGAATATGAGATTCGCTACCAGGCACGCATAAAGCGGGCCGATCCGTTGGATCTTTCCGCTGCGATTGCGACCGAGTATGGCACCGCGGCGAGTCTCAATTCTTTTGGTGTGCAATCAGTGCGCGGTGGTTATACAGTGCGGCGTGAGAGTTATCGCATGTTGTTTACTGCCGGCATTCAGAATCTGACGAACGGGCTTTACTTCGAACATTTTCAAACGGCGCCGGCGCCAGGACGATCATTCGTGTTCGGCACGACGATCGAGGCATTCAACTTTTTGCGCAAATAAGAAACCGTGAAACGTTACCTGCTAATTGTCGTCGCGCTGATTGCCGTCTTTATGATTCTTTTCTTTATCGTTGAGGCACTCGGCGTTTCGTTCTTAACGGATCCCACGCCATGGATGAAACATGGTGGCGTCTTAGCAGCCGCGTTGGGTGTGGGTCTACTCATTGCGGATGTGTTTTTGCCAGTGCCATCGAGTCTCGTGATGGTGGCCCATGGCTCGCTCTTCGGTGTTGTTGTAGGGACACTGTTGTCGTTGGTTGGTAGTGTGGGCGCAGCGCTGCTGGGGTTTGCCGTAGGCCGTCGTGGCGGGAAGTTACTGGAGCGCGTGGTCACGCCGGCAGAGCAGGCGCGTGCGAATAACATGCTGGAGCGATGGGGCGTGCTGGCGATTATCGTGACCCGTCCGATTCCGATGTTGGCAGAGACAGTGGCGATCATGTCCGGTGCGTCATCACTTAGCTGGGGTAACGTCGCGCTGGCCTCGTTTGTCGGCTCGCTACCTCCGGCGCTGCTTTACGCGCTGACCGGCGCGGCTGTCGCCAATTTCCAGACCACGTCGTTGATGTTTGGTGTGGTCCTACTGGTAGCAGGACTATTTTGGTTCACGGGCCGCCTACTTGAGCGTCACCTTGGAGTGCGGCGGCCTGGCGCCGCTTTGTTATCGATAGCGCGAGATCGGGCCAAAGCGGCGCCAGACTGCCGCACTCCAAGGTGACGCCCATTCAAAATGCGGCCTGTTAGCCAAAACAGTCCTGCTACCAACAGGACCACGGCAAACATCAACGACGTAGTCTGGAAATTGGCGACGGCGGCGCCGG
>JBKPPU010000279.1:0-2446 GCA_046733695.1 Acidobacteriota bacterium | reverse complement strand
CAGGTTTCCATCGAGTCAATCCGCAAGGAGATCGAGGGTCGAACACTCCTGCGCGAAAAGATTTCCACTTCAGTCGAACTGCCACTCGCGCCCGAAACCAAACACGTTCTCGCTTACGCTCACGAAGAAAGCGATCGGCTGCAACATCGCCACATCGGCACCGAACACTTGCTGCTCGGTCTGCTTCGTGAAGAGCGTTCGATGGCCGCCGAGATTCTTTACGAGCGCGGTTTGCGATTGAATGCAGTTCGCGACGAAATCGCACGCCAGTCAGGAGCTGACGCAAGGACTTCGCAAAAGAAAGACACTCCACATCTCGTCGAGTTTTCACGTGACCTAACCGACGATGCTGCGAACGACAAACTCGATCCGTTAATCGGTCGTGAAGCAGAGATCGAACGCGTGGTCCAGATTCTCTGCCGCCGCACGAAAAACAATCCCGTGCTCATCGGCGAGCCAGGCGTCGGCAAGACTGCAATCGTCGAAGGACTCGCACAGCGCATCGTTCGCGGCGACGTCCCCTCGTTCCTCGAACACAAACGAATTCTTTCACTCGATCTTTCGTTGATCGTCGCCGGCACGAAGTATCGCGGCCAGTTTGAAGAGCGTCTGAAACAGATCATGCGCGAACTGGTTGAGAACCCGCAGTACATCGTCTTCATCGATGAGTTGCACACACTCGTTGGAGCCGGTTCGGCTGAAGGCTCTCTCGACGCCGCAAACATTCTGAAGCCCGCGTTGTCTCGCGGTGAGATTCAGTGCATCGGCGCGACCACTCCATCAGAGTTCCGCAAGTCGATCGAGAAGGATCGTTCGCTCGAGCGTCGCTTCCAGGCAGTGAAAGTTCCGCCTCCCTCTGAAGCCGAAGCCGTCAGCATCCTCGATGGCGTGCGTGAACGTTACGAGAGTTTTCACCAGGTTCGTTATACCGACGAGGCGCTGCAAGCCGCTGTTTACCAATCGCACCGCTACATTCCCGATCGATTCCTGCCTGACAAGGCAATTGACGTGATCGACGAAGCGGGCGCGCGTGTGAAGCTTCGCGTGCGACGAGAACAAGGCAATCTGGCAGATTGGAATGAGTTGAATGAGTGGTCGCGATCTTATGGCGACCCTTCCGGACTCCGAGTGCATCACGAAGACGCCCTCGTCTCCGCGGAAGTCACGCGTGACGACGTTGAAGACGTGATCGCTCGCTGGACCGGTATTCCCGTTAACTCGCTGAAAGAAGAAGAGACGCAGAAGCTACTGCGGATCGAAGTCGAACTTCACAAGCGCGTCATTTCCCAGCGACCGGCTATCTCGGCGCTCGCCCGTGCAATTCGCCGTTCGCGGGCGGGACTGAAGAATCCGCTGCGACCCGTAGGTTCGTTTCTGTTCCTTGGTCCAACCGGCGTCGGTAAAACTGAAGTCGCTCGTTCGCTCGCTGCGTTTTTGTTCAGCAGCGAACGTGCACTCATTCGCTTCGACATGTCGGAGTTCATGGAGAAGCATTCGGTCTCCAAGTTGATTGGATCGCCGCCGGGGTACGTCGGCCACGAAGAAGGTGGCCAGCTGACGGAACGTATCAAGCGTTCGCCTTACTCCGTGCTGTTGTTTGACGAGATCGAGAAGGCGCATCCGGATATCTTCAACATCCTCTTGCAGGTGTTTGAAGACGGTATCCTGACGGACGCGCTCGGCAATACCGTCGACTTTAAGAACGCGATCATCATCATGACTTCTAACATCGGCGCTCGTTTTATTCAGAAGAAGGGCACGCTCGGCTTCCAGGCAAATAGCGATGCCAGTCGCGAGAAGGTGGAAGAGATGGTGATGTCGTCCGTACGGCAGACTTTCAACCCCGAGTTCATCAATCGCCTCGACGAGATCATTATTTTTGACCAGTTGCTCGACAACGAGTTGCTCGAAGTGGTTCAGTTGCAGCTGGACCAGATTAACAAGACGATGAGCCGGCACGGTTTTGAGATCAAGCTGACTGACGAGGCAAAACGCTGGATTGTCGAGAAGACCTGCGCCGACCGTCTGTATGGCGCCAGACCGATCCGGCGTGCTTTGCAGAAATATGTGGAAGATCCCCTGTCTGAGGCGTTGATTCAGGGCCAGCTCGAAGGCGCCACTGTTATTGAGGTCTACCTCAATGGTCAGGAACTGGATTTCCGGCCCGAAGGTGTGGAAGCCGCTGACGACGCTTTACTGATTCACTGAAGTTAGCCACAAAAGGCACAAAAAGCACAAAAGCATAATATTTTGCTTTGGGCATTTTGTGTCTTTTTATAGTGTCCTCCCCCTGTGGAACTTTGACGTTTTATCGCTTATAATGCGCCACTTTGCTACTCAAAAGCTGGCAACTGGCAATTCTGACAGTGAATCAAAGGGCTGTCTTCGTAACCAGTTCAGCACTCATAAGCTCCCCGAAGTTTCTGAGGCCCGGTAAGAACTATTG
>JBKPPU010000278.1:0-2688 GCA_046733695.1 Acidobacteriota bacterium | reverse complement strand
GTATCTCTGCAAGCACCTGACAAAGCATAGCTATCCCGAGATTGGTCGTGCGGTTGGTGGAAAGCATCACACTACTGTTATGCATTCGGTGGAAAAGATCGAGGCTCAAGTCACGACCGATGAAACTCTACAGAGACTCATCACTGAACTCGCGGAATCGCTTCAAAAATAGTTTGTTAGAACAAGAGCCAAATTACATAGGACGCTGCCTTGGAGTGCGCCAACTTGGTGGCGCTTTGTTATGTTTTACCAAAGCGGTGACAAGTCACCGCACCAAGGTTTTTCACAGTCCCACTAAGGATGTTTTGTGGAAATATGTTAATGTTCACGTCTTCTAAAATTTTCCGAAACTGCAGCCGGAGCTTTGAACAGGCATCCACAGGCAGGCTGGCGTTCTAAGTACTTTGGTTTGGTGAGATTAGGTCTTTATTCACATATTCACAGGCACCTACTACTACTACTGAAAATAAATTATTGGATATTAATTCTGGAGTAGAAGAATAGCGCGGGCGGTTTGTGGATTGTTCGAAGGAGTGAATGGCAATGCAATTTGTGGTGAGTAAACAGAACCTGCAAAAAGAACTTGGCTTCGTACAAGGTGTCGTCGAAAAGAAAAATACGATACCAGTGCTCTCGAACATACTCATCGAGTCGGTGGGCGAGAGTACGATAAGAATCACGGGAACGGATCTCGACGTAACTATTCGTTGTGACATGGACGCCGAAGAGATCACGACGCCCGGATCGATGTGTGTTCAGGCGCGAAAACTTTTTGAGATTGCACGTTTGCTTCCGGATGCACCCGTCAGTTTCAAAAAGGAAGACAACGAATGGGTGACCGTCAAATGCGATCGCGCACGATTCAAAATGGTCGGCGTCGCGCGAGACGCGTTCCCTGAAGTTCCATCGTTCAAGTCTGCTCCGACGAAGCTTCCTGCCGGCGTCATCAAGACCTTCATTGACCGTACAATCTTTGCCATCACCCAGGAAGAATCACGTTACACGCTTTCCGGCGCCAAGTTTGTTTTAGATGACGCAGGAGCAAGGATGGTTACTACTGACGGCCATCGCCTCGCGTATGTCGAAAAGAAAGGCGTCGCTGGGAGCGGCGCAAAGCAAAGTATCGACACGTTGATTCCGAGAAAAACTCTCGCCGAACTCACCAAGCTAACGGCAGGTAGCGATGAAGAGATCAGCTTGGGAATGGATGAAAATCACATCTATTTCGAGGTTGGACCACGACTGTTAATTTCGCGCATGCTGTATGGACAGTTTCCAAACTATGAAATGGTAATGCCGAAGAACAACGACAAGTCAGTCGAGTTCAATAGTAGTTTGCTTAACCATGCGATCAGGCGCGTGGCTTTGATGGCTGACGAAAGATCTCACGCTATTCGTTTCCATCTCGAGCCGAATCAATTGGTGATTAGTTCTCAAAACGCTGAAGAAGGCGAAGCAAACGAAACCATCCAAACTGACTACGCCGGAGAGGAAACCGACATCGGTTTCAATGCTCAGTATCTGCAGGAATTTCTAAACGTAATCGGCGACGCGAAAATTGCTTTTGAGTTCAAAGACGGAAATTCACAGGCCCAACTCAAGCCTGCGGAAAACGGCGACTACGAATACAAGTACGTCGTGATGCCGATGCGTATCTGATTCTCCGCTGGTATCCGTTACCAATCCGTGTCGTCCGTGGCCCTGTGTTAGTATCGCTTGATGCTGCTCGCTGCAATTGAAGCGACTAACTTCAGGAATCTAAGTGGGAGAATCGAGTGGGGCCCGCGGCTGAATATTATTTATGGGAACAATGGCCAGGGTAAAACAAATTGGCTTGAGGCCATTTATCTCTTAGCCAGGACCAAATCGTTTCGCACGCAGCGTCTCCAGGAAGCAATCAGATTCGGTGAAGAGATCGCAGTTGTTAGAGGTAAGGTTACAACGGGATCGGATCTCGAACGAGATTTACACGTCAGTCTTCACGACAACTCCAAGACAATATTCGTCAACTCCAAACGGGAAACTCTCGCAAGGTATCTGACTCAACTACAGGTCTTCTCCTTCACTGCCGCAGACCTCGACGTTGTACGCGGTATGCCGGAAGCTCGCCGGCGCTTTCTCGATCGCGGTATCTCATCACTCAAGCCCGCATATCTGAAAACTATCTCCGACTACAACAAAGTCCTCAAACAAAAAAACCGAGTGCTGCAACTCGCCAATGAGAATGAGCTTGGTCCAGATAAAGTGGAAGATCTGCTGGCTCCATGGAACGAACAATTGATCCGTTTAGGGTTTTTGATTCACCAGGCGCGCCAGGAGTATGTGACAGGCTTGAATGCGACACTCGAAAGGCAATTGTTTGAACGTCGGGAAGTTACGACGCGTTATGTTTCGTCCCTGGAGAACAAAGGCGACCTGAGCGATTACGAATCGTTGCTGCGCTCGCGCATCGCGTTGCGGATGGGCGCCGAAGTGGCTGCCGGTCACGCGCTCGTCGGCCCGCACCGAGACGATTTGGAGATTCATTTGGACGGCCGGGAAATACGTATTTACGGAAGCTCCGGACAGCAACGTAGCGCATTGTTATTATTAGACTTAGCGGCGATTTCATTGTATAATTCAGGCTCGAATGACCATCCGGTTTTCCTCATTGACGATGTCGACGCGGAGCTGGATGAGGGAAGGATA
>JBKPPU010000277.1:0-2113 GCA_046733695.1 Acidobacteriota bacterium | reverse complement strand
GACGAGGCCCTCACGCTCAAAGTTGTACTTCAAACTCTCAGAGATGTCGGCGTCATCCTCGATGATTAGGATTGGGCGGGTCATAGCTTATGTATGTTTGATAAATGCAGCCTCGGCCATGTAGACGGTGAGCTCACAAATATCGGTCACGTAGTCGCCGATGCGTTCGAGATGCTTGGCGACAAAGAGCAGCCGCGCGTCGCGAGTTGCAGTAGCTGGCTCGGTGACCATCAACTCGATGAGACGATGAAATGTGTGATTGTACAGGTCGTTGATTTCGGTATCGCTCTTGATGATTTCGCGAGCAGTGATCGCGTCACTCGATGTAAATGCATCAAGGGCAGCGCGCAACATCCTTAATGCCACGTCAGCCATACTGCTCAGATCGAATACTGGTTTGAGTTCCGGTTCGTTATTGAGATCGATCGCGGCGCGCGCGATGTTGCACGCGTGGTCCGCGATGCGTTCGAGCACGGGCGCCATTTTTGCGACCGAGATAACAAAGCGCAGGTCGCGGGCCGCTGGCTGTCGCAGAGCGATGATGTCGATGCACTGGCGATCGATTTCGACTTCGAGATGATCGACCTGGTCGTCGTGCTCCAGAACCTGGCGTGCGACGTCGCTATCACGCTCGCTCAGCGAATACATAGCACGTTCGAGCGCCTGTTCCGCTTCGCCCCCAAGCAACAGAACGCGGTCGCGCAAGGAACTCAGTTCGTCGTCCATATGACGGTGGATATCCATAATTCTTCGTGCTTCTTAACCAAACCTTCCCGTAATGTAATCCTCAGTCAACTTCTCGTTGGGGGCCGTAAACATCTTCTCAGTCGAGTTTACTTCGATCAACTTACCGAGCAGGAAAAACGCGGTGGTGTCAGACACGCGTGCAGCCTGTTGCATGTTGTGCGTGACGATCACGATCGTGTACTGCTTTTTTAGATCGAAGATCAGTTCTTCGATCTTCGAAGTTGCAATCGGATCGAGCGCCGACGCCGGTTCGTCCATTAATAGTACCTCAGGACGAATCGCGAGTGCGCGTGCGATACACAATCGTTGCTGCTGTCCACCGGACAAACTCAACGCCGACGTCTTCAATCGATCCTTGACTTCGTTCCACAAGGCCGCATCCTTCAAAGCCTGTTCGACTCGTCCGGCGAGCTCGGAACTGCTGCTCGTCACACGATTGATTCTCAAGCCATAGGCGACGTTATCGAAGATCGATTTTGGAAATGGGTTCGACTTCTGAAACACCATTCCCACTCGGCGACGCAACTCAACTACGTCTGTTCCCGGAGCGTAGATGTCGTGGTCGTCTATCAATACTCGCCCGCCGACACGAGTTGCAGGAATGACGTCGTTCATGCGATTGAGCGTGCGCAGGAAGGTCGACTTACCGCATCCCGATGGACCGATAAACGCCATCACGATGCGCTCCGGAATCTCAAGCGAAATGCTGTGGAGCGCCTGCACACGACCGTAGAAAAAGTCCAGATCGCGAACCGCCACCTTCGCCTTGCCGTTCGCTTCCGGAGGCGGCGCTGATGTACGTACTTGAATTTTTGGAGCTGCGATTTCTACCGGCATAATCAGCCACAAAAGGCACAAAAATCACAAAAAGAAAATCCTGTTAATCCTGTACATCCTGAAATCCTGTCTAAAACCTCTTCCGCGTTAAGAACCGCACGATGATGTTGATCCCCAACACCAACGTCATCAGTACGAGCGTCGCCGCCCACGCCTGCGCGTGCCATTCGTCGTACGGCGAGATCGCGTAGTTGTAGATCTGCACTGTCAACGACGCGATCGGCTCGTTCAACGACACGGGAAAGAATCGACTCCCGAAAGCCGTAAACAACAACGGCGCCGTTTCTCCGGAGACACGCGCAATAGCGAGCATTGCTCCCGTCGCAATTCCCGGCGCCGCTGCCGGCACAACCACGCCCAATATCACGCGCCACTGCGGTGCGCCGAGCGCGAGTGCTCCCTCACGCATACTGTGCGGCACGAGCTTCAGCATCTCTTCCGTTGTGCGCGCGACGATCGGAATCATGATGAGCGCCAACGCAACCCCACCCGCCATCGCCGAGAAGTGCTTCATCGGCAACACGAGGAT
>JBKPPU010000276.1:0-3393 GCA_046733695.1 Acidobacteriota bacterium | reverse complement strand
AGTGGCTAAGTTAAGGGAGTATTGAGGCGCTGGCGTTACTCCCAAAAATTCTGACGGATAGATCCGCCGCTTTTGCGTAACAAGCGGTCAGGGGCATTGTGCGCTCTGACCGCGCTTTGGCGTCTTTAATTGGCAATTAGGGAAAAAGGAATCTCACATGTCTGCAAATCTGCTTCAAACAATTACTACCGGGTTAGGAAGACGTACCAGTCAGGCGCCTGAGCGTGAGGACTTCTCCAAGATCGCCACCGCTGTCAGGATACCCAATCTAATTGAGATTCAACGCGAGTCGTATAACCGGTTTCTGCAGATGGACCTGCTGCCGGAAGAGCGTGAACCTACCGGTCTCCAGGCTGTCTTTCAATCGGTTTTTCCAATCTCCGACTTCCGCGGCACCGCCACCCTCGACTTCGTCGAGTACCAGATCGGTAACTGGCAGTGCAAATGCGGACGTCTCGAGGGCCTGAACTATCTCCGCTCAAACTGTAAGAACTGCGGCTCTACTATAAAGGTCAATCCCCTGGCAGCGGGAGATACGCTTTGTCATCGTTGCGGCACGTTCAACTTTGTCCGCCCGCAGCTTTGCGAAAACTGCGGCGAGCCCGTCGGTCTGAAACATAAGCACGATCAACAGGAGTGTCAGGAACGCGGCATGAGCTACAGCGTTCCTCTCAAGGTAAAGATCCGGCTGACTGTCTTTGACAAGGATCCGGATACCGAAGTTCTCTCGATTCGCGACATCAAGGAAGAAGAGGTCTTCTTCGGCGAAATCCCGCTGATGACGGACAACGGCACTTTCATCATCAACGGTACCGAACGAGTCATCGTTTCGCAGTTGCACCGTTCGCCCGGTGTCTTCTTCAAGCGCGGCGCGATTTACGTCGCGAAGATCATTCCGTATCGCGGTTCGTGGGTCGAGTTTGAATACGACCAGAAGAACCTGCTTTACGTGCGCGTCGGAAAACGAAAGTTCCTGGCGTCGATCTTCCTGCGAGCACTGGGCCTCTGGTTCAACAAGCGCAAGGATGAGGGCAAACCATCACCTCGTACCGATGCTCAATTAGAAGAATCTGTGAAGAATGCCTCGTTTTCCGATGAGGACATGATCCGCCATATCTACATCACTGATGAGATTCATCTTCAGGATGGCCATCTGAAGGTGCAGGTTCCCGAACAGGGACCGACCAATCTCGTCGGCATGAAGGTCGACCACGACATCAAGGGCAAAGGCCCGGATCCGATTGTTCGTGGCGGCAAGAAAGTCGCGAGCTCCGCACTCGAAGCGCTGCGCAAAGCCGGAATCACTGAAGTCGAAGTCGACTCGCAGCAACTCGAAGGCGCATTCGTAGTGGCTGACATCGTCAACACCGAGAGCGGTGAGGTCATTCTCGAGTCCAACAACGAGATCACTCCGGCGAAACTGCAGGAGATCATCGAAGCCGGCATCACCAGCTTCAGTGTGTTCTTTCCTGAAAGAGACGACGTTGGACCAGTGCTCTCGTTGACGTTGAAGAAGGACGTCATCACCAAACCGGTTGATGCGCTGCTCGAAATTTACCGCAAGATGCGTCCGGGCGATCCGCCGACCGTGCAAACAGCTTATCGCCTGCTCGAAGCCATGTTTTTCGACCCGCGCAAGTTTGATTTCTCGCGTGTGGGCCGTCTGAAGTTCAACATCAAGATGGGCAAAGGCGAGCGCGACCGGATTGAAGATCCATTGCTCTCAGCCCACGACTTCTACGAGGTTGTTTCCTACGTTCTGAAGATGCGTAAGAATCCGTCTGAGTACCAGGCGGATGACATCGATCACCTGGGCAATCGACGCGTGCGCGCGGTTGGTGAGTTGCTGGAAAACCAGTTCCGCATCGGCCTCGAGCGCATGGAGCGCGCCATCAAGGAGAAGATGTCGATCCACCAGGAAATGCAGACGACGATGCCGCGCGACCTCATCAACGCAAAGCCGGTGACGGCCGCGGTGCGTGAGTTCTTTGGTTCGAGCCAGTTGTCGCAGTTCATGGACCAGACAAACCCGCTTTCGGAAATCACGCACAAACGTCGTCTGTCTGCGCTTGGACCGGGTGGTCTCTCGCGTGAACGCGCCGGGTTCGAAGTTCGCGACGTACACCCGACGCACTACGGACGTATCTGTCCCATCGAGACGCCTGAAGGTCCGAACATCGGACTCATCTCGAGTCTCTCGTGCTTCGCGCGTATCAACGAGTTCGGGTTTATCGAAGCGCCGTATCGCAAGGTCATTGACGGCCGCGTGGTTGAATACGTACGCGTTATCAATGGTGGCGACACGAAGCTCAAGCCCGGCGATCACATTCCGCTCGAAGAGGTCGACAAGGCAAACAAGAAGCTTGGCGGCGAGGCTCGCCATGCCGAATTCGAGCCCTGGCCGTTCTACCTGACCGCGTGGGAGGAAGACAAACACGTCGTCGGACAGGCCAACATCGAGCTCGACGACAACGGCAACATCATCAACGAGCGTAACGCGGCGCGAAAAGCCGGTGAGTTCATTCTCGCTTTGCGCAAAGACATCGAGTATGTCGACGTCTCGCCGAAGCAGCTTGTCTCAGTGGCCGCATCGCTGATTCCGTTCCTCGAGAACGACGACGCGAACCGCGCGCTGATGGGTTCGAACATGCAGCGCCAGTCAGTGCCGCTGCTTCGTGCCGAGGCTCCGTATATCGGAACCGGCATGGAGAAGGTGACTGCTCGTGACTCCGGCGCTGTGGTGGTGGCCAAACGCGACGGCGTCGTCGACTACGTCGACTCCGAACGCATCATCGTTAAAGCCGATCACAACGTCGACGGCACGATTTCGCGAGAGGTGACCGCAGACATCTACACGTTGATCAAGTTCAAGCGTTCAAACCAGAACACTTGTATCAATCAGCGTCCGATCGTCCACGTGGGCGAGCGCGTTATGAAGGGTCAGGTTATCGCCGATGGTCCGTGTACGGATCGCGGTGAGCTGGCGCTCGGACGCAACGTTCTCGTCGCGTTCATGCCATGGCGCGGTTACAACTTCGAAGACGCGATCCTCGTTTCAGAGCGACTCGTGAAAGAGGACTACTATACCTCGATTCACATCGAAGAGCTCGAAATCGAAGCTCGCGACACGAAGCTTGGTCCAGAGGAAATCACCCGCGACATCCCGAACGTCGGGGAGAACATGCTCCGCGATCTCGACGAGAGCGGCATCATTCGCATCGGCGCTCAGGTGAAACCGGGTTCGATCCTCGTCGGCAAGGTGACACCGAAAGGTGAGACCCAACTGACGGCGGAAGAGAAACTGCTGCGCGCAATCTTCGGCGAGAAGGCCGGCGACGTGAAGGATGCTTCGCTCGTCAGCCCGCCGGGAATCGACGGCACGGTCGTCGACGT
>JBKPPU010000275.1:0-5207 GCA_046733695.1 Acidobacteriota bacterium | reverse complement strand
CCAATTAAAAAGTAAGCGACACCCACGCAGAGCAGGGCGCGCATAGGATTGCCGAGCTCTGTCTGGCCGCGATGCAGAGCAGGACCATATAGTCCCCAGGAGAGCGCGGCGCCGAGAGCAAAAAGGATCCAGAGCATTAGGACCTCCGCGAATCAGGATGCGAAATCGGATGTTAGTCACAAAACAGCACAACCAGCACAAGCGGGTTCATTTGTGCGTTCTGTGCTTCTTTGTGGCTAATTCCTTTTTGCGCTGTATGAAACTCAATAAGGACTTTTACCGTAATTCTCTCTCGCATTCTAACATCTGAGCCTTAGACATAGTGCAACTCATTTGTTAAGTTCTGCCGAACACACGGGTCGTAGTTGTCCATCCAAAATCTCGAACGGGGAGCCTTAAATCTTGAAGTCCGACTTTAGAATTCTCTTCGTAGTTGTTCTTTCCCTCTTGCTGCCGGCAGTTGTTGTGGCTCAAACGCATCGCGCATCGGTGCGAGGAACGATCTTCGATCCGCGACAGGCAACGATTCCGGGCGCCAGCATCTCAATCACAAGCCTTGAAACCGGTGAGATCCGCACTACGACGACAAACAGCGGTGGTGAGTATGGCGTCACATCTCTTCCCGCAGGTAATTACGAAATTAAAGTCGATGCGACCGGCTTTATCGCCTACACACAGAAGCTCGAACTTCTCATTAACGAGGAGCGGAGACTTGACGTTGAGCTTCGTATTCCTGGGCCATCGATCGCTGATGACGTTATCTCCGAGCCGGTTCCGCTGAAGAAAGATTCAGCTTCACTCGGCACCGTGATCGAAAACCGTCAGATCACCGGACTGCCACTTGATGGGCGAAATTTCTACGAACTGAGCCTGCTCGTGCCTGGCGCCGTGCCCCCTGCACCTGGCTCGGCCGGTTCAGTTCGCGGTGACTTCGCATTCAGCGTGAACGGTGCCCGCGAAGACGCCAACAACTTCCTGCTCGATGGTGTTTACAACCTTGATCCGAAGCTCAATACATTTGGCGTTCGTCCGTCAGTCGATGCGATTCGTGAGTTTGAGATGCTGACCAGCACTTACGACGCGTCATTCGGACGAAATCCTGGAGCGCAGGTTAACGTTATCCTGAATTCGGGATCGAATGATTTCCACGGTTCGGCGTTCGAGTTTCATCGCAATGCCGCACTCGACGCGCGCAACTTCTTCGCGCCCGCTTCCGAGCCTGATCCCAAATACATTCGCAACCAGTTTGGCGGCTCGTTGGGAGGACCAATCAAACACGATCACACGTTCTTCTTTGCCGATTATGAAGGCACTCGTTCGCGCGAAGGCATAACGCGTGTGACAAACGTCCCGACAGCGCAGGAGCGCAATGGCAATTTCTCACAAAGCGTGTTCGGAATTCCGAAAAATCCATTTACCGGAATGCCGTTCGATAACGGCATCATCCCCGACTTCTTCGTTAATCCCATTGGCCGTGCGATTGCCGCGCTCTATCCACTACCCAATCGCAATGTGCCATTTCAAAACTTCGTCTCCTCGCCCATTTTGCGCGATGATAACGACAGTTTCGACGTGCGAGTCGATCACAATCTAACCGATCGCGCTCAACTTACATTCAGGTACAGCTTCGGAGACCGCGATCTGTTTGAGCCGTTTACTGGGCCATCGTTATCGCTCGTGCCTGGGTTTGGCGACACAGTGAAGCGTCGCAGCCAGAATGGAATGGCGGCGTTCACCTGGTTGTTAACGCCGAATCTGGTTAATGAAAGCCGTGTGGCGTTCAGCAGAGTTGCAGCCTCCGTGACGCAGGAAGCGAGTGTATTGAATTCTGAAGTTGGCTTGCCCACGATTTCACCCCGCGAGCGTGATCTGGGGTTGAGTTTCATCACCATCACCGGATTTTCTCCTCTCGGCGACGAAGGCAATAATCCGCAAGACAGCGTGACGAACGTTTACCAGTTCATCAACAACTCCAGCTGGGTTCACAACAATCACCTCGTGAAATTCGGCGCCGATGTACGGTTTACACAGCAGAATGCTTTCCGTGATGTCGAGTCTCGCGGAAGGCTTCAGTTTTCACCTTTCCTGACGCTTACGAACAACGCCCTCGCTGACCTGTTGCTCGGTTTCCCTCTCGTGACGAGCGTTGCACGCGTCGATAATCCACAACAGGTCCGCACACACAGTTTCAACTTCTTCATTAACGACAGCTATCGCGTCACGCCGCGGCTGACGATTAATGGTGGCTTGCGTTATGAATACAACTCGCCGCCGGTCGACGCCGAAGATCGCGCTACCATTTACGACGTGGCGACGCGAACGCTTGTCCCGGTTGGCACTAACGGCGTTCCGCGCAGTGGCTTCGAGGCCGACAAGAACAACTTTGCGCCGCGCGTCGGCTTTGCGTGGTCTTTTACTGAAAAAACGGTCCTTCGTGGTGGTTACGGAGTTTATTACGATCAATCGCCACTCGCGCCGGCGGAAGCCCTTTACTTCAACTCGCCGTTCTTTGACAACAATGTCTTCTTCCCGTTGCCGGGTTTGCCACTGACGGTGAACAATCCGTTTCCATCGTTCTTCCCGTTCGCGCTGCCTGACTCCGCGCTCGCGATTCAGCGCGATCTTCGCACCGGCTACATGCAGCACTGGAACCTGAACATCGAGCGGCAGATCGGCGACAAGAACGTGCTTGAAGTTGCTTACGTCGGCTCGAAGGGAACCAAGTTGCTCACGGCTCGCGACATCAACCAGCCGCAACCCAGCGTGTTGCCACCGGGACTTCCCTTCGTTCCGCGACCCAATCCGCAGTTCGACGACATCGACCTGCTCGAGTCGCGCGCCAATTCAAACTACCACGCGCTGCAGGCACGCTTTCAGCGGCGGTTGTCACGTGGGTTGTCGACGCTCGCCTCCTACACGTGGTCTAAGTCGATCGACGACGCTTCGAACTTTTTCAGCAGCGCCGGCGATCCAAACTTTCCGCAGAATAGTTACAACGTTGCTGCGGAGCGTGGGCGTTCGAACTTCGACGTCGCTCATCGGCTGTCAGTCAGTTACTCTTATGCGCTTCCGTTTCACCGAAGCGGTGGCGGGCTTGATGCGAAACTCGTAAACGGCTGGGAAACTTTTGGAATCCTGACGCTGCAATCGGGACGACCGTTCACAGTTGCGCTGCTGTCTGAAATTGACAACAGCGGCACCGGACGTTCGATCCTTGGATTCGGCAACAACGATCGACCGAATCTGATTGCGAATCCCGAACTCTCAAATCCCACGACAGACCGATGGTTCAACACCAGCGCCTTCGCGTTCCCGGCTCCGGGAACCTTCGGCAACGCGGGCAGGAACATTCTGGATGGGCCGGGGTATCAGAACTTCAACGCGTCGCTGGTGAAGAACACGGCGTTGACGGAGGGCGTAAACCTGCAATTCCGGGTGGAAACCTTCAACTTCTTCAATCATCCAAACTTCAACTTGCCGGACAACTTCCTCGGCTCCCCGACGTTCGGACGCATCTCGTCAGCACGCGACCCACGCCACATTCAGTTTGGATTGAAGTTGCTTTTTTAGCCGCGGATTTACGCGGATAAACGCGGATCAGAATTACTGATCCGCGTGATCCGCGTTTACGCGATCGTCGAAAGACATGTACTTCGCCGACAGCAGGAGATCTGACTCTTCTGCTGTTGGTGTTTGTGGGGCCATGGTGCCGTCCACTTGTTCGTAGAGTGGAGGAGGGATTTCAGCGAACTCCGACATGGGACCATAGACCGCGTCGACACCTTCCTTGAATACGTCTCCAATCAACAGATTGATGATGTGCACGCGCTCCTCGGGATATTTGCGCAGGAAGCCGGCGAAACTGAAGCCCTCGTTGTAGAACGCGTAGACCAGTTTGCGCATCGACTCGATACCGCGATCGAGCTTGGTCTGGTATTGACCGAGCCGGGCAGCGGAAAAGTCGTCGTGATTGAAGGCGTCGTGAATCGCATCAGCAGCGAGCTCGGCCATCTTCAACGCCAGCAATACGCCTGAAGAGTAGATCGGATCGAGGAAACCGTAAGCATCGCCAATGATAATGAATCCATTACCGGCGTTGTGTTTCGATCGATACGAATAGTCGAGAATCGAATAGATCTTATCGACGCGCGTCCCACCGGCTACTCGCCGCCTGCAGGGTTCGCACTTCTCAATCTCTTCGTTGAGAATCTTTGCCAGATCCTGTCCACGGTTCTTTAGCAAGTAGTCAGGATTCGCGACGATGCCGACGCTCGTGATGTCGTTCTCGAGCGGTATATACCAGAACCATCCGCCACTGCCGGCTTCTGTGCGCAGAACAAGTGTGGCGCCGCCGTTTAGATCCGGCTCGCGATGCGCGCCTTTGAAGTAAGAGTAGAGCACGGCCTTCTTGAGTTTCGGATCGCGTACACGCCAGCGAAACTTATTCGAGAGCATCGCCATTTGGCCAGTCGCATCGACGACCACTTTGGCAAAGAACTTCTCACGCGTGCCGTCCTGCATTTGCACTTCGACACCAACGGCCTGATCGCCCTCAAAGAGGACCTGCTTCACGAGCACGCCCTGGTGAACGACCGCGCCCTGTTCGGCCGCGTGATTAATCAGCAGATGATCGAATTTTGCGCGATTTACTTGCCACGTGACGGCGCTCTCGTGATGAACGGCCTCGAAGAAGTAGAACGGGCGCGACTCTTTGCCCGCGGGATTCGCGAACTGGACGCTGTACTTCCGAACGAATGGACTTTCTCTCAATTTTTCGAGCAGTCCCAGACGTTGAAAGGTCCAATACGTGTCAGTCATCAGCGACTCACCGATGTGATGTCGCGGAAATATTTCTTTCTCGAAAAGAATTACCTTGCGCCCCTCGCGTGACAACATGCCGGCCACTGAGCTCCCTGCGGGTCCACCACCCATTACTATGACGTCAAAAGTATTAGTATTCATGCGTAGCGTACGGTCCTAAGTTCAGGTTCAAAAAAATCAACCAGGAAATGATCTACTTGAAGAAGACCCTGACGGGTCAGCGCAATCGTTCCATTCTGACGTTGGAGCAGATTCTTTTCTTCCAATCCTTCATAAACGGGACGAAACTCGCTCCAAACATCGACTCCAAACTTCTTAGTGAAGTAACCAGTGTCGAGCTCTCCGGTCTTTAACTGCAAAACCATCTCGCGAATGAGTCTCTGCTT
>JBKPPU010000274.1:0-1878 GCA_046733695.1 Acidobacteriota bacterium | reverse complement strand
GGTAATTCACGTTCGGCTGAATCTTCGAGCTGCTCGGTGATATCGGCGATAGGCAGTGGTTCCGTCATCCCGGAATAACCGACAGTCGGCACAATCGGTTCGATCACGTTGACGCAGATGATTGAAGCTTTGAATGTACGCGCCAGCGATGCGGCGTAGGAGAGAGCGTAGTTGCCACATTCGCTGAAATCGGTGGGCAGAAGTATGGAGCGAATTTGCATATAGGACCAATATGTCTAATAGGACCGTTTCGATTCTACTCCCTGAACCGCCTGTTTGACAGCCCCTGAACCCTCGACTATTCTTCGTCCACGCAGCTTCTTCCGCCCAGACCAGACTTGTTGCCATGACCACTCCAGGAAGTAATTTCATCGGGATTAACGTATCCGGCACTCAGGCGCGTGCAGCCCTGGTGGACCGCAACGGAGCAGTCATCAACACGAAAGCCGGCCAGTTCGCTCCCAAAGAAATGATTCCGCACTTGGCAGCAATGGTCGAAGAACTCGCGCCGCGAGGCTCCATCGCTGCGATCGGCGTTGCCATTCCGGGCCTGGTTAATAGACAAACCGATCGCGTTATCGCGCCGCGAGCTGTTCCCACGACGATGTTTGACGATCTCCATGGCGAACTGATGCGAGCCACTGGCGTACGAGTTGAACTGGAAAACGACGCCAACGCTGCCGCTTATGGAGAATACAAAGTCGGTGCTGGTCGAGGCGCCCGCAACATGTTCTACATGATGATCGCAAACGGCATCGGGGGCGCGATCGTGCTCGATGGAAAGCTTTGGACCGGCGCTTCGGGCTTCGCGGGTGAAGTGGGTCACATCACGATCGATACCGAAGGACTTGAATGTATTTGCGGTAATCGCGGTTGTCTCGAGACCGTCGCCTCCGCGCCAAGCATCGTCCGGCGCGCGCGCGAACGCTTGAATCGCGACTCAACCTCTTCACTTTCACGACTCGCACTAAACAAATCATTTACTGCCGATGACGTTGCACATCAGGCCAAAGAAGGCGACGATTTTGCCCACATGATGATCGAGCGCACCGGAAAATACATCGGCACCGGCGTCGCGAGTGTTATCAATCTACTGAACATCGAACTCGTCGTGCTTGGTGGCGGCGTGATGGACGCCGGCTCACTCATCCTCAACCCAATCATTCAGGAAGTAAAACGCAGAGCATTCCAGCCGAGTTTTGAAGCAACAGAAATCGTTGCCGCAAAACTCGGCCTCGACGGCGCTCCCATTGGCGCTGCATTATTGGCCCGCGACGCAACCACAGAATAATTAGCCACAAAAAGGCACATAAAGCACAAAGTGATTCTTTTTCTGCTTTTGTGCTTTTTGTGCTTTTTTGTGGCTAACTCTTTGTGTGCTTTCTTGTGGCCCAATTTGAAATTCCCATTCCATTTGGTAAAGTACGACGTTATTCGCAGACATCATTGTTCGAAAGGTTGTGGGCTGAGTAGCGCCCCGACAGGTTTAACCTGCGGCGATGCCACAGATCTTCCATCACAGCACTAACGCGCTGGCCAAAATCACGATTTATGGCGCCGTTTTTATCGCTGTCGCCTTGTTGTGGGTTGCAGTTGAACTAAACCGTTCCTCCTGGAACACCGGTCAGTGGGTTGAAAGGCAACAGCCGGTTCAATTCAGTCATAAACACCACGTCGGTGACGACGGCATTGATTGTCGTTACTGCCACACGTCGGTTGAAACCGCAGCCTCGGCCGGGTTGCCTTCGACCAACACGTGCATGAACTGTCACAGGCAGATCTGGTCTGACAGTCCATACCTCGAGTCGGTTCGCGCAAGCCTCAAGGACAACAAACCAATCCAGTGGATTCGCGTTCACGATCTTCCCGATTACGCCT
>JBKPPU010000273.1:0-74560 GCA_046733695.1 Acidobacteriota bacterium | reverse complement strand
CACCACTTTCACGATTACCCTTTCCGCAGTCAAGCTAAGCGAGGAACAGACAGGTTGAGCGAGCAGCAACAGCAGGCACGAATTCTGATCGCAGAAGACGAGGCCAACCTTCGACTTGTTTTGCAGAAGGAATTGGAGCGGCTGGGTTATCGTGTTCAAGCCGCGCCTGACGGCGAAGCCGCGTTGCGTAAGCTCGAGGAGAGCAACGTCGACGTGTTGTTGTGTGACATCAACATGCCGCGTATCGACGGTATGGAGTTGCTGCGACGCGTTCATCAACGACCGAATCCGCCTGAAGTGATCATGTTGACGGGGCAGGCGACGGTCGAGACTGCTGTCGAGGCAATGAAGCTCGGCGCCTACGATTACCTGACCAAACCCTACAGCATCACTGAGCTCGACGTTCGCGTGAAGCAGGCTGCTGACAAACGCAGACTGCGAGTCGACAATACGCGACTGCGTGAACAGCTCGCGCGGCAATCGGCACTGCCGGAGATCGTATCCGTGTCGGAAGTGATGAAGGAAGCGATTCGCTTGATCGAGCGTGTTGCTCCTTCAGAAGCGTCGGTGCTGATCACGGGTGAATCCGGAACGGGGAAAGAGCTCGTGGCCCATGCGATTCACCGGCTATCGAATCGTGCTGATGCTTCGTTTGTCGATTTGAACTGTGCTGCCTTTCAGGAGTCGTTGCTGGAGTCGGAATTGTTTGGTTACGAGGCGGGAGCGTTCTCCGGAGCCAAGGGCAGGAAGCTTGGTCTAATCGAGCTTGCCGACGGCGGAACGCTGTTTCTCGACGAGGTCACCGAGCTGCCGGCGCAGTTGCAGGCGAAACTCCTGCGCGCGATTGAGACGCGTACGTTTTTCCGTGTTGGCGGTGTTCGCAAGGTCGAGGTCAACGTGCGAATTGTCGCGGCGACTAACCGGAATCTCGACACGGTGGTTAACGACGGCGTGTTCAGATCGGATTTGCTCTATCGAATCAACGGATTTCAGATCAGTCTCGCGCCGCTGCGTGAGCGGCCCGAAGATATCGAGCCGTTGGCGCGTCACCTGCTCAAAATCGTTGCCGGGACTCATCCGCCGGAATTGACTGAGGACGCATTCACGGCGTTGCGTTTGTATCACTGGCCGGGCAACGTGAGGCAGTTGAAGAACTGTCTCGAACGCGCGGTGATTCTTTCGAACAATGGTCGCATTACGCTTTCGGAGTTGCCGCCGGAAGTGACACGACCGGCAGTACCGGCGCCGGCGATGACACCGGCTGCGCCTGTTGTTAACGGCGAAGTCCCTGTTGCAGCTCAGGCTGCTGCATCAACCCCCGGTTCACTCAGAGAAGTTGAACGCCAGCAAATCCTCGCGGCGTTGGAGCAGACGGGTTGGCACAGAGGCAAGACCGCCGAGATCCTCGGGATTTCTCCTTCGACACTCTATCGACGACTGCGCGATTACGATCTCGAGAAACGCAGATAAACGCGGATTGGGAACGGATTAGGTCTTTAGTTTTTTGCGATCGATCTTGCCGCGATCGTTTTTAGGGAGCGAGGGGACGAACTCGACCCAGCGTGGGTATTTGTAGATCGCGATGTTGGTCTTCACGAACTGCTTGATGTCTTCCGCTGTCTGATCTCCGGCTTCAAAACCTTCACGCAACACCACAAACGCTTTCGGTTTCACGAGACCGTCTGCTTCATGGCCCACAACTGCACATTCCAACACGGCCTCGTGTTGCAGCAGACAATTCTCAATTTCAGCAGGTGCGACGAACACGCCTGAAACTTTGAGCATGTCGTCGGTGCGACCGTGATACCAGTAGTAGCCATCCTCGTCGACGTGAAACTGATCCCCGCTGGTACACCAATCGCCGGCGAAAGTCTCTTTCGACTTCTCATGCGCGTTCCAGTAGCAGAGCGCCGCCGAGTCGCCTTTGATCTTCAAGGTTCCCATGTCACCGGTCGCGACTTCTTTGCCGTCCGCATCGACGATCTTTGCTTCGTAACCATCCACGATGCGGCCAAGACTTCCGGGCTTGATGTCGCCGGGACGATTGGTGATGTAGATGTGAAACATCTCCGCGGAGCCGATGCCGTCGCAGATGTCGACGCCGTATGCATTCATCCAACGTTCGTAAAGTTCCTTCGGCAGTGCTTCACCGGCGGAGTAACAGAAACGAAGACTCGCCAGATCGTCTGCTGAAGCTTCGGCCATGTTCAGCATCGAGTTGATCATCGTGGGAACGGTAGTCAGGATTGTCGGCTTGTAACGTTTGATGACTTCAAACATCTTTTCCGCGGTCGACCGTTCTGCAAACAATGCAGTTGCACCACCGACGGCAAACGGGAAAAGCAGGTTAGTACCGGTAGCGTATCCGAAAAAGAGTTTCGGGACTGAGACGGTAAGATCGTCAGCGCTGACTCCCATCGTAGCTTTGGCAAACACCTCGGTGTTGTAAGGCAGATCGTGCTGAAGATGGACCGCGCCTTTGGGATGGCCCGTGGAACCGGAAGTGAACAACCAGATCGCGATGTCGTCACGGCGCGTGTCGGCCGGCGTACATTCTTCGTTCGCGTTGTTGATGGTGTTCTCGAATGAGATCCATTTGACGGTTGAGCTTCCGGGCAGCTCCGCGTCGCCTACAACCAACACTCCTCGCAGGTAACGCGCACTTGCAGCCGCTTCAGCGAAATTCTTCAGCAACGAGTGATGAACAATCGCGACCTTTGCTCTGGTGTAGTCGAGGTAATACTCGTAATCCGCGGCGGGCAGCAGCGGATTGACCATCGTTATCACCGATCCGATGCGGGCTGCTCCAAACCACGTCCAAACAAACTCGGGACAGTCAGGCAGGATCAACAAAACGCGGTCTTCAATGTTTGCACCGAGTTCACGGAGTGCGTTGCCGGTGCGGTTTGAGAGTCGTGCGACTTCGCCGTAGGTCCACTTTTGATCTTCGAAGTAAAGACATACTTTATTTTCCCGACCTTCCTCCACGTTGTGATAGAGGAAGTAGTCGGCCATGTTGAACCGTTCGGGGAAGTGATTGCTCACGATATTTTGGACAGGATTTACAAGATTATTCAGGATTAACATGTAAATCCTGAACAATCCTGTAAATCCTGTCTAACTTGTCGTCTGACCTTGCGATTTGAAGATGCCTTCTAAAAACTTCGTTAATGCAGCTTCGTCTTCCGGGCTGCTCGAATTGAACTTCAACGCGAAGCCTATCTCAGCGGCCTGGTTGACTACTTCAGCCCAGAAGTGAACCTTTTGATCATCCGTGATCTGAATCTCCAGTGAGACGAGTTCCTTGATCTCGACGTTGGCCCCCGTAAGCACGAAGCACCCCGTGCGGCTGAGATCCGTAACAGTCGCACTTTCGCGCGAAAGCACACCTTCAAAGCGAGCCGGCAATTTGACTCTCACACGTGGCGCCGAGCGTCTGTCTTTCTCCATTAACCGTTCCTCTGATTAGTGTGCAAACGGACAACCGCCTTCACCGTGACCGACGTCGAGATGGGTGCGTGCTTCCCAAACTTCCGGATAGAATTTTTTGTCTAGAGTGGTTTTAAGATAACCGATGCCTTCGGATCCGCCCGTGCCGCGCTTTGCGCCGACCATACGCTCGACCATCTTGATGTGATGCGAGCGCCAGAGCGCGAAGTATTCGTCGTGTTCGAGCAGGGCTTCGGCGAGTTGAAACTCTTCGTAACGATCTTCGAAGTGAGTCAGAATTTCGAGCACCGCTCGCGTGCGTTCCTCGTAACTCTGCACACGCAGGCCGCGACGCTCCAGCACACTATAAAAACACTCTGCCAGCGACGGCTGCGCCATGCGTGCCTGCAGACGCTCGTGAGCAAACTGATCGTTCTCGAATTCGCGCAGAATCGTCTTGTCTTTCAAGCCGGAAGAGAATTCGATCTCCCGAAACTGCATCGACTGAAAACCGCTGGCGGGATTGAGTTGATCGCGAAACGCGAGAAAGCTGATCGGCGTCATGCTTTCGAGAATGTGAATCTGGTTTACGAGCAGCTTTTCAATTTCGACCACGCGTTTCACTGCACGCGTAGCTGCCGGGACGCGATCTTGTTCGAGTAACTGTATGGCCGCGTCGAGCTCGTGCAGAATCTGCTTGAACCAAAGTTCGTACGCCTGGTGCACCGTTATGAACAGGAGTTCATCGTGATGAGCAGGCGACGAAAGACAATCCTGAAGATTGATTAGATCCTGAACACGCAGGTACTTGTTGTAAGAGAGAGGCGGATTGTCGCCGTAGTTGTTGGGCATTTAGAACGCTGCCCCCGCTGCTTCGTGTTCGCGATAACTCTCGGTCTCCGCGATCTTCTTCATCTCTTTGACGACGAGTTCCAGCTCTTCGTCAGTCGTGTAGAAGTGTGGTGAGATGCGAATGCCGGCGCCAGGGCGATAGTCGACGATAAACTCACGCCGGATGAGCTCCTTTGTCACCGCGCCTGCGTGCTCGTGAGCAATCGTGATTGTGCCTGCACGCTGGTTGACGTCCCTTGGACTCGTGATGGTGAAGCCGGCCTCTTCTGCGAGATTAATCAGATACTCCGTTTGACGCATGCTCTTCTCGCGAATCTTCTGCACACCGATCTCGTTGATGATTCGATAACCCGATTGAGCTGCGTAGAGCGCTGGAATTGCAGGCGAACCGTGCAGGAACCGCGTGATATTGGGCGCGTAACTGAGCGACGTGTCAAAAGCAAATGGCGCTTCATGGGCCATCCAGCCGGTAGTCTTGGGCTCGAGTTTGGTTTGCAGATCCGGCCTGACGTACAGATAACCCGCGCCTGGTCCACCGCAGAGCCACTTCACTGATCCACCCGTGGCGAAATCCGCGTTCAGTTCTTTCACGCTGAACGGAACTGTCCCTGCCGATTGATATGTGTCGAGCACGACCATCGCGCCGACTTCGTGTGCTCTGTCGATAATTGCCTTTGCATTCTGCAAGAACGCGCTTTTGAAAAGCACGTGAGAGAAGGGCACGAGGAGTGTAGTTTCGTCGATCGCGGCAAGCAGTCGTTCGAGTGGAACAGTCATGCCGTCGTCGGATTTAACGACGTCGATTTGGAGACTGCCGTCACGTGCATGAGCCTCGTAGACATACATCACCGACGGAAAGTTGAGTTCTGAATATACGATCTTGTTACGCTGTGGCGTGGGATTGAGGCAGGAGAGAACGAGCGACTGGCAGATGGAGACGTTCTGATGCATCACCACGGTGCCCGGATCCGCCCCGATGATGCGCGCGACTTCATCGCCCACGGTGACCGGCATGTCCCACCAACCTTCTGCCCACGCACGCACGCCCCGGCTTGCCCAGATATCCGCGTACTCCTGTAGCCGCTCATGCGTAGCTCGGGGCATCGCTCCCAAACTGTGCGAAATCAAGTAAACGGTCTTTTCGAGAATGGGAAACTCGCTACGCCACTTTAGTAAATCGTCAGACAAGCATCGACCTCCTGCTTTGGCTAATTTATCAGATATCCGTGTAATCTGTGAGAAGCGATCATGTGGAAATTTAAGAACCCAATCAAACACGCGATACTCGAGACGCGCTGGCCCACGGCGGAAGAGGCCGCTGGCTCTCGACTGTTTAGCCCCGTCGCCATCGGCAATCTTGAAGCTCGTAGCCGTACGTGGGTTCCGGCGATGGTGCCCTGGCGCGCAACTGAAGATGGGTTTGTGACGCAGCAAAATCTCGACTGGTACGAGCGTTTTGCCGAAGGGCGCCCGGGAGTGCTTGTGGTTGAAGCCACCGGCGTGCGCGATATACCGAGTGGTCCTTTACTCCGGATCGGCGACGATCGATTTATTCCCGGTTTGCGCAAGCTTGCCGATGTTGTGCGTGAAGCGAGTGGTGGGCAGACGTTGCTCTTTATTCAGATCATCGACTTCCTCGCGGTCAAGCGGCGTCCGGAGAAGTCGAAATATTTTCAACGTTTTCTGGTAGTAGACGATCATCATCGTCGCGCCCTCGCAGAAGCAACGGAGCATACGGATTGGCTAACTGAATCGGATGTAGATATACGCGACTATTTGCAGACCGCTGACGACGAGATTGTTGAGTTTGTGCTTCGCCCTCGTGAACTGGAAGCGCTTCGTTTTGGATACCGAGAGCGGGTTACCGATACGCAGTTACAACACATTCGCGAACTGCCGAACGAGTTGCCGGGCATCTTTGCTGCGGCCGCCGTGCGAGCACGCAAGGCTGGGTTTGATGGAGTTGAGCTTCACTACGCGCACGCTTATACGATGGCGGGATTTTTGAGCGCGCAGAACGATCGCGCGGATGGCTACGGCGGCTCTCGCGCGAATCGCGTGCGTCTGCCGCTGGAAGTTTATCGTGAGGTGCGCAATCGCGTGGGAGATGATTACGCGGTTGGCGTGCGTTTCCTCGCAGATGAGGTTATAGCGGGTGGAAGTCGAGTTGAGGATGCGATCTACTACGCGAAGGAGTTTGCGCGCTCGGGGTTTGATTTCCTGTCGCTTTCCAAAGGCGGGAAGTTTGAAGACGCACAGGAACCGAAGGTCGGCCAGGCCGTTTATCCATACACGGGCCAGAGTGGATACGAGTGCATGCCAACTGTGCTTTCCGATGCGACTGGACCATTTGGACGAAGTGTCCCGCTCGTGGCCGCAATCAAGAAGGCAGTGAACGATGCTGGGTTCACGCCACCGATTGTTGCGACCGGCGGAATCTCGACGTTCGATCACGCTGAAGAGATTCTGCGATCGGGCCATGCGGATGTTGTGGGAATGGCTCGTCAGGCGCTTGCCGATCCGGATTGGTTTCTGAAAGTTTTATGTGGGCGTGGTGGCGAGGTGCGACGTTGTACCTACACGAATTACTGTGAGGCGCTGGATCAGGCGCACCGGCCGGTGACGTGCAAGTTATGGGACCGTTTAGATCTCGATGAGGAGGGAATTGCGACTGTTGATGATGGGCGGCGACGCCTGGAGCCTCCGCATTGGGTGGGCACGGATTAACGCGGATTGTTTACGGATTGTTCATATTGATTGATGAACTCGGGGGCACGACGTTTAAGGTCGTCGTAAGTCACACGCCCGCTGCGGGTCATTAGGACGTACGCGAGTTCCACCGGGCTCAAATGCATGTACGAAGCAGCGTTCTCGAACCAGCACATGCTTTCAAACGCTGCTGACTGGTAGTCTTCAATTACTGGCTTGCGTGTTTGCGTGAAGTGCGTTAATGCCTCTGCGACGTTAGCTGTTTGCTGAAATGATTCGGCAAGGGCAATCGCGTCTTCCATGGCCAGCTTCGTCCCTGAACCGATGGAGAAGTGTGCCGTGTGAAGCGCGTCACCAATCAATGCCACATTTTCAAAAAACCAGTTCCGAGTCTTAACCAGCAGAAAGTTGATCCACTTCGAATTGTTCGAAAGCAGTTGGTGACCGTTCAGATCTTTTGCGAAAACCTCGCCAAGGTAGTCCAGTGTCTGATCCGCGTTCATCTTTTCAAAATCCGCGTTTTCCCATGTCCGCGGATCGCATTCGACGATAAACGTGCTGGTGGTTTTGTTGAATTTGTATGAGTGTGCCGCAAAGACACCGGCGTCATTCTCGCGAAACGTGAGAGTTAATCCATGGAACAGTTGGTTTGTGCCGTACCAGATGTAGCGATTACCACGAAGATCGAGTTCCGGCTGAAATTGCTCCGCATAACGCAATCGAACCGTGCTATTCACACCGTCTGCGGCGAGCAAAAGATCGCACCCCTGCCGCAGTGACTCAACATCCTGAATCTCGCTGTGAAATTCGACGTCGACACCGAGTTCTTCAGCACGCCGCTGAAGAATCTTGAGCAACTGAAGCCGTGCAATTCCTGAAAAGCTGTTACCGTGAATCGAAACCTTGGCATCGCGATGAACAACATCGACGTTATCCCACGCTTCAAACCCCCTCGTTATCTCCGCATGCGAAACCTCATCCGCAGCTCGCAAATTCGCGAGGGTCTTACCGGAAAAAACAACTCCCCACCCAAACGTATCATCCGGCCCATTACGCTCGTGTATCGTGATCTGATGCGCCGCATCGGCCTTCTTCATCAGTATCGCGAAATACAACCCCGCCGGCCCACCACCAATGACGTTAATCTTCATTTTGGTCTAGCCACAAAAAGGCACAAGATGCACATAAGTTCTTGTTTGTGTTTTTTGTGCCTCTTTGTGGCTCAATTCTCCTTCAGCAGTTGAGCGGCGATGACGAGCTTTTGGATTTCGGAGGTGCCTTCGTAGATGCGGAGGGCGCGGACGTCGCGGTAGAGACGTTCGACGACTGTGCCGCTGACGAGGCCGGCGCCGCCGTGAATTTGGACGGCGCTGTCGATGATTCTTCCCGCGGCTTCGGTGGCGAATAGTTTTGCTTCACTCGCTTCACGCGTCACACGGTCGGTGGACGTGTCGCGAGCATAGGCGGCGCGATAGACGAGGAGTCGTGCGGCGTCGAGTTCGGTGATCATGTCGGCGAGTTTGGCCTGGACCAGTTGATGCTCCGCAAGTAAACGTCCGAATTGTCTGCGCGCCTGTGCATAGCGGACGGAGTGATCGAGTGCGCGACGAGCCATGCCGCAGGCTGCTGCTCCGACGCTGGCGCGAAACGTGTCGAGCGTTTCCATTGCCAGCTTGAAACCGTCACCTTCGTTTCCGATCATGTCCTCTGCAGGCACGCGGCACGCGTCGAAAGCGATTTGTCCGATCGGATGCGGGGCTATCATCGACGTGCGTTCAACGACGCGAAATCCCTGCATCTTCGAGCCGACTACAAAAGCCGAAAGCACGGGCCGCCCATCTTCGCGTGTTCCTGTTTTAGCGAACACGGTATAGAAGTCTGCGATGCCGGCGTTGGAAATGAAACGCTTACGACCATCTATTACATACGTTTCGCCGTCACGGCGTGCGGTGGTTTGAATCGCCGAGACATCTGAACCGGCGTTCGGTTCGGTGAGCGCGAACGCGGCAATTGCTTTTCCATTTGCTGCACGCGTGAGCCAGAACTCGCGGACGTGATCGGGCGCTGCGCGCGCAATCGCGTAGGTGCCAAGTCCCTGCATAACGAAAGCGAGATCGGCGAGTGAAGAAGAATACGATAGTGCTTCGCGGATCAAACAAACGGACCGAACGTCGAGCTTCGACTCGGCAACCGCGTAGTTCAAAATGCCGGCTTGCGCTAAGAGTTGGACGAACTCCCGAGCCAGACTTTCAACATCGTCTTCGTCCGAAGCACGCGGCTCGATCTCCTGGGTCACAAACTGCGTCACAGTCTGCACGAGATCGCGGTGTTCGGGGGTAAAGAAGGGAAGTTCTGTGATCAGGCGATCCATCATTTAAACTTTGCTTCGCGCTTCGCTACAAAGGCCTCGTAAGCCTCACGGTAATCGGGGTGCTGCATGCAGATAGCTTGTGCCTGCGCTTCGCTCTCGAGCGCAGTTTGCAAATTCATGTCGAGTTCGCGATTGAGCATCTCTTTTGTCTTGCCGAGTGCGAATGCTGGTCCACGAGCCAACTTTTCCGCAAACGCTCGCGTGGCTGCGGCGAGTTCACCACCAGGCACGACGCGATTGTATAAACCGATTCTTTCCGCTTCCGTCGCGCTGACAAAATCTCCAGTGAAGAGCATCTCCGTGGCTTTTGAAAGTCCAACTACTCGCGGCAGCAGATACGACGCGGCCATGTCGGTGCCGGCAAGGCCCACCTTCACAAACAGGAAAGCTATCTTTGCACTTTCACTTGCGAAACGAATGTCGCAAGCCAGAGCGATGCAGGCGCCGGCGCCGGCGGTAGTGCCATTCAAACTCGCAATCACAGGTTTAGGCAGCGCGCGAATGTTTTGAATGAGCTCACACGTCATGCGCGTAAACTCGAGCAGCCCTTCCATGTTCCTGCTAAACAATTCGCCGATGATGTCGTGAACGTCGCCGCCTGAACAGAACGCTCGGCCGGCGCCTGTGATTATCACGACTCGTACTTCGCGCTCATCGCGCAACGCCGCAAACAGATCCGTCAACTCGCGATAGACCTCAAAAGTCAACGCATTGAGTCGCTCAGGGCGGTTCAATGTGATCGTCGCGATGCCTTGTTCATCCTGTTCGTAAAGAAAAGTTGTTGGCTGCTTCATGCCGGAAGCACCGCCATGCCTTCGATTTCAACGGTGGCAGCGTCGTCCAGTAAACCCGCTACCTGGACCAGCACCATCGCAGGGAAATGCTTGCCGAGGTGCTTCCGGTAACGCTCGCCAACTTCTCTCGTTCGTTCGCGATATTCGATTTTGTCAGTAACGTAGATGACGAGTCGCACGATGTGCTCCGGTTTTCCACCAGCAGCACTCAAAACTGTGACGACGTTTGCCAACGCCCGATCGAATTGTTCGACGAAGTCGGCGCTGACTATCTTCTGCTTTTCGTCCCACGCGATTTGTCCGGCGATGAAGAGCAGTTTGCCGTGTGCATCAGCAACGACGCCATTCGAGTAACCACTCGGCGCGCCGAGAGAATCGGGGTTGATAAAAGTGAAAGCCATTGTGAGGAGAGGTTATCAGATCCGCGTTCATCCGCGTAAATCCATGGCTCAGGTTTAAAGAAGCTTATCGAGCCTCGAAGCAAGTTGCCCGGCGAGATTCCCGCTGGGATCGAGACCACCGATTGGTCCACCGGACATATTCCCTTCTTTATCGAGAATCACGATGGACGGCAGTTGGTCCACGCCGAACTTTTTTGAAACTACTCCATCATGATCTCGCAGCACAGTCACTTTCAGACCGTACTTCTGCGAGAATCCGCGGAGTTGCTCGTCGCTGGCAAAATTCTTCGACTTGGGATCGTCTGACTCGGTGCTTACCCAGTAAACCACTACGCCGCGATTGCTGTAATCGTCGGCCAGTTTTCTGACTCCCTGAAGCTGTGTTTTAGACAATGGCAACCACGAGGCGCCAAACGCCAGCACCACGATTTCGCCGCGAAGACTTTCGCTGGTAACGGTCTGTCCATCGATAGAGCGCAGTGAAAAGTCCACCTTTTGGTTGGTCGGGTTCTGCGCTAACGCCAAGCAGGCAGTCAGCAAGATCATTAATCCGGCCAGAACTCGTTTTCGACTATTTCGAACCATCTCTCTCCTTCGCCGAACGTTCCTGTTTACGTCCGACTTGGTGCGTTAGATGAGGGCTTCCAGAGTTGCGTTGGTCTAGCTGCGCGGAGGTTCGGGCGCCGGTTTGCCCGTGGCCTCCAAATGTAGGGTCCTGTAATCATCCCACGTATCCATGTCGCGAGCAATGAACGGCGAGTTGACGGGCAGACGCCGGACTGCCTGCCGGTGGGAATCGAACAGCGCTCTGAGGCCGCCGCTCGCAGGCAGGGTCAACAGTTCAGGCTTGAGGCTGAGGTCGATGAGCACAGGGTGGCCGCCACGACCCTGCCACGTCGGGATCACGATGCGAGCGCCCCGAGTCCATTCTTCGATGATGGTTGACACGACCGCCGCGGGAACACCGGGGTAGTCGGCGAGGGCAATTAAGGTTGCCTGCGCGTCGTCAGGAAGTTCGCGCACGCCCAGCGCGATAGAGGCTCCCATCTCGCTGTCGGGATCGGGATTGACGGCGAAACTCACTCCGGTCAGTTTGGCGCGGAGGTCGTCTGCACGATGGCCGAGCACCACGACAATTGTTTGCACGCCGGCCTCGCGGAGTGAGTCGATACAGCACTCGATGACGGTTTTGTTTCCGAAGGGAAGAAGTGGCTTGAACGCGCCCATGCGGCTGGAGCGTCCAGCGGCCAGGAGGATTGCTGAACAGAAGTTCACAACAGGTCGCGCAGTGCGCGCAACGTGTACTGACGCGCCATTTGCTTGCGCCACTGGTAGACGAAATCAGTGTTGTCGAGTGGCCGTGCTTTTACGTATGCGGCTTCGGCAGCGGCCTGGATTGGCTCGTCTGACAGCGGCTTACCGATCAATGCGGTTGCTGCTTCCTTGATCTCGACTGGAGAAGGTGCGATGCCGCCGAGCACGATGCGAGCGTCCGTCACGGCGTCGCTTTCGGTTGAGATCCATGAGGCCACGCCAAGGACTGGGAAGTCGAAAGCACCGCGGCGGCGTAGCTTTTGATATGAAGCACGCCAGCCGTTCGTCGGCGGCAGTTGAATGTTGACGAGGAGTTCGTCAGGACGCTTGCGGAGATACTCAATACCGTCGTCATTGTACAAACCAGCAGCGTCTATCACTCGCTCACCCAGTGTTGAAGCGAAACGCAATTTCGCGCCAATCGCCACCATCACCGGAACCAGATCCGACGACTGAACCGCCCAGCATTTCGAGCTTCCCGGCGCCACCCAGCAAACGTCGCCGTCTTTCTTGAGACAGAAGTTGATGCCCTTGCGCCACTCGTAATTCTGATCGTAGTAGTTGCAGCGCGTATCGAGCAGCAGGTTGCCGCCGATGGTTCCCATGTTGCGCAGAATCGGAGTCGAGATGGTGCGAGCGGCTTTTACAACTACCGGATAGTCGCGATTGATGATCGGGTTTTCACAGATATCGGTGAGTGTCACGGAAGCGCCAATACGCAACCCACTCTCTCCATCCCCCGTGATCTGATTGAGCTCAGCAAGCCGCATCACCGAGATCACCGTCTTCGGCATCTGCTGGCGGCGCTTCATATTCGGATATAAATCCGTTCCGCCCGCAACGAACTGACCCGCAGGCCCGGCATCGCCCATAATCCTCACCGCCTCCGCGATGTTCTGCGGAACGTGATAGTCAAATTTCGGCAACCGCATCATAAGATTTCTACGCGCTATTTAGACAGGATTTACATGATTGTTCAGGATGCATCCTATAAATCTTGATCAATCCTGAAAATCCTGTCCAACATACCTCTAGCATCACGAATGCACCGCAACTCTCGGCATCTCGCTGCCGTCTCCACCTTCAGCGGGCGTTAGTACTTTCAACGGTTCGGGCCAGGCGACGGGTGGGACCGAGTCGGGACCGTAGCGACCGTCGCGCCCGCGGGCTTTGTCTTTCAGGGCGCGCAGGACTTTCTCCGGTGTGATTGGTACTTCGTCAATGCGTACGCCCACTGCGTTGTAAACCGCATTCGCGACTGCCGGCGGCACGGGCAGTAGCGGCCCTTGCCCGACTTCTTTCGCGCCGTATGGCCCATTTGGATCCGGATCTTCGATGAGATACGTCTTCACGTCGCACATTTCCATCGTGGTCGGACTCTTGTATTCGAGCATCGACGGAAACTTGTGCACGACGTTGCGATTGTCGCGATAGACCATCTCTTCCATCAGGATCTCGCCGAGACCCATGTAAACACTGCCCTCGACCTGGCCCATCACAAGCATCGGGTTGATCGAGCGACCAATGTCGTGCGCTATCCAAACACGTTCGACAACGACAATACCCGTGTCAGGATTCACATCAACTTCAGCAACTGCTGCTGAGTAGCTGTAAGCCGGCGACGGTCCAACTCCCGATCCTTTGAACTTGCCCGGCGAACGGGGCGGCGTGTAAGACCCAACAGTCCCGATCGTCCCAAACTTTGATTCAGCAAGCACAATCGCTTCCGCAAACGAAATACCAACCTCAGGATTCTCGACATCAAACACGCGGCGCTCGGCGAGTGAAAGATTCTCGATCGGCACGCCGAGCTTCTCTGCAACGGCCATCACAAGCAGCTCACGCGCGCGCTCAGCCGCCTGAATCGCGGCGTTACCGGTCATCAACGTGACCCGACTCGAATAACTACCAAGATCGACCGGAGTTAGATCGGTATCGGCCGTAATAACGCGAATGTCAAAAGGATCGATTCCCAAAACTTCCGCGACAATGTAAGCAAGGATCGAATCCGATCCTTGTCCAATGTCGGTCGAGCCGCACATCACGCAGACGCCGCCCTGTCGATCGAGACGAAGCTGCACACCCGATTGCGGCATGTTGTTCCAGTAGATTGGCAGTCCGGCGCCGCAGATATACGAGCTGCACGCGATGCCGATGCCTTTGCCATACGGCAGCTTGCGTTGTTGGGGATCCCACGAAAAGCGTTCGCTCCAGCGAGAACCATCTGCCACTTTATCTATGCAGGCGCCCAAACCCATGCTGCCGATGCGCAGGTAGTTTGCGGTTACTGTGTTGGGCGCGACGAGATGTTTGCGGCGAATCTCGACCGGATCGAGTTGTAGTTGTTCGGCAATTTTGTCTAGTTGGACTTCCAGCGCGTATCGCGGCTGCGGCGTGCCGTGACCGCGTTTTGGACCACACGGTGGTTTATTCGTAAACGTGCGCACGCCCTGGAACTTATAGCGCGGCACATCGTAAGTGACCGTCTGCAACGCGCCCGTGTAGAACGTGCTCGCGACACCATAACTCCCGTAGGCCCCGCCATCGAGATAGTTTTGAAAATGCATCGCGGTGATCGCGCCATCGTTCTTCACGCCGGTTTTGACTTTCATCAACACCGGATGCCGGCCACGATGACAATAGAAAACTTCCTCGCGCGTCAGCGTAACCTTAACCGGACGCCCGGTCATCATCGACAGCTTACAAACCACGACTTCGTGATTGAACGGATCGCTCTTGCCACCAAAGCCACCGCCATTCGGCGTTGCAATAACGCGAATGTGACTGGCAGGCAATCCCAGAACTTTCGCCAGGGCACGATGAACGTAGTGCGGAGTCTGCGTGGAACTCCAGAGCGTTATCTTTCCATCCGAGTCGAAGTGAGCAACGGCAGCGTGTTGCTCCATCGGCAGGTGCGTGTTGCCTTCGTAAAAAAATATGTCTTCACGAACGAGGTCGGCTTCAGCAAATCCTTCTTCAACATTGCCGAACTCGAGCGACACCTTCTTATGAATGTTGCCCACGTCGCCATAATCATGAATGCGTGGCTCTTCAATGAGCACCGCTTCTTCAATGGTCGAGATCGTATTGAGCGGCTCGTATTCGACTTCGATCAGATTCATCGCATCGAACGCGACGTCTTCGTCGATGGCCGCAACAGCCGCGACCGGATCGCCGATGAAACGGACCTTGTCGACGCAGAGAGCGTGCTCGTCCTGACTCACGGGCAGGATGCCGTACGGAATGGGAAAGTCTTTCCCGGTTACTACAGCAAAAACGCCCGGAAGCGCGAGAGCTTTTGAAACATCGATGCTTTTGATCAAGGCGTGAGGCAGATGCGAGCGAAGCATCTTGCAGAACAACATCCGCGGCAGAACGATGTCGTCCGCAAACTTCGTTTGGCCGACGCACTTCGCGCGCGCATCGACTTTGCGGAAAGGCTTACCGACAATGTTCAGTTTCTTAGCCACAGATTAAACGGATAAAAGAACGGATTTTTAGTCCAGGCCGTAAACACTCTCTTTCGGTAATTCCATCTCTTCGCCACGCATGCGAGCAGCGGCGAGCTCAACTGCCTCGTAGATTTTAATATACCCGGTACAGCGACACAGATTGCCGGACAACGCTTCCTGAATCTCAGTACGCGACGGGTTTGGCGACTTCTTCAACAACTCCTCAGCCACGAGCAAGAAACCAGGCGAACAGTATCCACACTGCGCCGCGCCAAGATCCGCGAATGTTTGTTGTAACGGATGTAACTCGGCGCCGTCAGCCATTCCCTCGATCGTCTTCACTTCTCGATCTTCAGCATCGAGACCGAGCATCAGACACGAAAGAATCGAGCGACCATCGACCAGCACCGCACACGTGCCACACTCACCGAGCTCGCAGCCGTGTTTTGTACCGGTGAGATTCAGGTCCTCACGCAAAACTTCGAGCAGCGTCTTGTGCGGTGCGAAGGCGACCTCTGTTTGTTCGCCGTTGAGTATGAAACGGATGTGCTTCTTACTGTGGAGCGGCAACGTCTTTCTTCTTTACCTTATTCAAAATCGTGTTGTCGATCAGTCGCGTTTTGCCGACGTATGCGGCGAGGGCAATCAGCGTCGGACGATCGTCGACCCGGTCGAGTTTTTCAAGTGTCTCAGCATCAGCAATGGTTACATAATCGAGCCGTGCACGTGGTTCCGATTCGATAGTTTGCCGGATCAGATCGGTGATCCGGCTCGCATTTCGTTCTCCCTCTTTGAAAGCCTGCTTTGCCTGCTTCAACGCTTTATGAAGGACCGTCGCCGACTTCTGCTCGTCAGGCGTCAGATAAAGATTGCGCGACGAGATTGCCAGTCCTGAATCCTCGCGAACGATCGGCAGTATCACTATCTCCGTATCGAAAGCCAGATCCTTAACGAGGCGACGAATGACGAGCGCCTGTTGCGCGTCCTTCTGTCCGAAGAAAGCAAAGTCAGGTCTGATCGTGTTGAGCAAAATCGTCACCACTGTCGCCACGCCACGAAAATGACCAGGACGCGATGCACCCTCGAGCTGCTCTGAAAGACCTTCAACATTCACGTAAGTCGAAAAGCCTTTTGGATAAATCTCTTCGACCGTAGGCGCAAAGATGTAATCGACGTTGTAGTCAGTCAACAACGCGGTGTCTTTTGTTAAGTCGCGTGGATAGTGCTCGAAGTCTTCGCCTGGTCCAAACTGTGTCGGATTCACGAAAACCGTGACGACCACTACATCGCACATCCGCCTCGCTTCGCGCACGAGACTCAGATGGCCTTCGTGCAGAGCGCCCATCGTCGCAACCAAACCTACAGTTCGATCCTGTTCACGACGGATCTTGCGCGCAACTGAACTCATGCGCTGACGGCGATTGATGATCTCCATAGTTGAGGTTGGATTAGGACTTCTCGGCCTTTAAGTCTCTCGATGGGAACTCTATATCCAGTTGTTCGGCAGTTTCTGCGGGCAGAGCATACGACTCTGCTTCGGACGGATAGGTGCCATTTCTCACGTCGTCCGCATATCGAGTCACCGCATCCGTCATGACCTCGCGCAGATTTGCGTAGGGTCGAACGAAGCGAGCCTGTTTGCCAAACGACAGGCCAAGCATGTCGTGGATGACCAATACCTGAATGTCGCAATGAACACCCGCGCCGATCCCGATCGTCGGAATGCTGATACTCTCGGTGATCATTTGCGCTATCTCGCGCGGCACGACTTCCAGCACGACGGCGAACGCGCCGGCATCTTCCATTGCCTTCGCATCGTCAATCAACTGCTGCGCCGCTTTCGCAGTCTTACCCTGGACGCGATAAGCACCGAGTTGGTTGATCGACTGCGGCGTCAGACCGATATGGCCCATCACGCTGATCTCTTCGTCCACCAGGCGCTTCACGAGATGCACACGTTTGTGACCACCCTCGAGCTTGATGGCCTCGGCGCCACCTTCTTTCACCAGACGCAACGCATTTCTCACCGCGTCGTCGTCGCCGGTGTGGAAAGTTCCATACGGCATGTCCGCGACCAGCAAAGCGCGTTGTACGGCGCGTCGCACCGCCTTCAAATGAATCAGAATTTCCTCGAGCGTCACGGGAACAGTGTTGCCGTATCCCAGCACGACATTGCCGAGGCTGTCGCCGACAAGGATGATATCGATGCCCGCTTCGTCGACGATGCGCGCAGTCGGGTAATCGTACGCTGTCAGACAAACGAGGCGTTCGCCGCGTTGTTTGCTTGATCGCAAAGACGGTGCACTGACCTTTTCCGGCCTTTCTGGTTTCAGATACGGCATTTTTCAGCTCTCTTTACACCACGATGTGTGGACAATTGGATTGCCAGTGAAACGAGGAGTCTGGATTTTCGGGCGTGCTAACAAGTGGGGGCATTATAGTATCCACAGATTACACAGATCAATTGTGCGGCATCCAGCGGACCACTGTTGAACGGTCTTTAGTCTGTGACAACAGTTCGCTGAGCGATTTGCCGAGGACGGGGTGAATAAGATTCGGGACCAGCTCTGTAAGTGGAATAAGGACGAAGCAGCGAGCAGGCAGTCGCGGATGAGGAAGGGTTAGAAATTCCGTGTCTGACAAGTGATCCTTGAAGAGAAGTAAATCGAGATCGATCGTGCGTGGTCCCTTGGGGACATCTCGAGTGCGGCCCAACGCGTACTCGATTCGCAACAGCCGCGCCATCACCTGTTCGGGAGCGGGCAAGGTGGAACCGCGCAATTCCGCGACGAGGTTCAGAAACGGTGGCTGATCTGTGTGATCGACCGCTTCAGTTTCGTAAATGCTCGAGAGTCGAATAACATCCAAACCAGCGTCGAGCATGCCGCGAACCGCGAGCAGCAAATACCCGGCGCGATCACCGAGATTCGAACCGAGTCCGATGTAGGCGTTTTGGATCATCAATCAATGTCTCAACTTCTCACCTTAATCTGGCTCAAGTGGCGATTGTTGCGCAACTCGCTTCGCTCGTCCAAAGCAATCGTAAGCAAGGTGGCGTCGATTCTGGGAATGCTTTTGGCGTTTATCTTTGCTGCCATGTTTGCATTGATTCTCGGATTTGTCGCGTACTCGCTTGCTCAACCTGGAGGACTGGGCAGCGCATTACAACGTACCGCCGCGCGCGATCTTCCGGCCGGCGCCTCAACCGAGTTCATCTTCTTTTCCATTTTCGGAATCATTTATCTGATGTGGGCCACCGTCCCATTGAGTCTCGGCGGCAGCAAGCAGTTTGACGCCGGCAAACTGCTGATGTATCCGATCACGCTCCGCAAACTCTTCGTAGTCGACTTCATTAGTGAATTCACGACGTTGCACTCGGTCTTCCTTGTACCGGCTGTGCTGGCGATGTGCATCGGTTCAGGACTAGGTTCAGGCAATCTTTCGACCTCGCTGATCGCTGCCGTTCCTGGAGTGCTCTTTGGTGTCGCGTTGTCGAAATGGCTTTCAACAACTATCGGTTCGATACTTCGACGCAAACGTTCGCGCGGCGAAACCATCATTGCTCTGATTGGCGCCATTGCGGGTCTCGGAACAGCTGCGATAAGTCAGGTTGCGCCATTACTTTTCAAGCACGCGGAATCTTTCCGCTCGTTGCGTTGGACTCCGCCGGGAGCAGCGGCGTTTCTTTTGATGGCTGACGTCGCAAACGATCCGCTTCCTTACGCCGTCGCTTTTGTAACACTCAGTGCTTACGCGATTGCGCTGCTCCTCGCAACTTACTGGATCGCACGTCGTGCGGCGCTCGGTCTTGAACGACGGCAAAAGCAAAAGACTGCGGCGCCAATTAGCGGCAACAAAGGTTACTCAGGCTGGCAAGTGCCGTTCTTGCCAAGTGATCTCTCCGCGATAATTGAAAAAGAACTCCGCTACGCGTTGCGAAATGCGCAAGTGAGAATGATGGCGTTGATGCCGTTGATAATAATCCTCATTCGCATGGTGAACCGGCAAAGGTTTGGCACGGTGCGGCCAGGTGTTTCCAACGGCTTTTTGACCTATGGTTCAGGTTTACTTCTGATCGGCGGGTTGGTCTACGTCTTTCTGATCCTGGCAGGAATGTCGTCGAACCTGTTTGCTTTCGAGGAAGGCGGAATGCGTACTTTGATACTTTCGCCCATCGATAGACGCAAGGTTCTTCTGGGAAAAAATCTCGTGGTCACGTTCATCGCCCTCGTATTTGCTTCAGCGCTATTGATTCTCAACGTCGCCATCTTTCGAGATACCACACCGGGCAACCTGCTGTTCCTCTCGTTAACGTTCATTATCTTTGCATCGATTAGTTCGATGATTGGCAACTGGCTCTCAATTCGTTTTCCGAAGCGCATGAAGTATGGAAAGCGTTTGAATGTGTCGGGTGTCGCGGGACTCTTTCTTATTCCTCAGGTTGGGTTGCTGATGCTTCCGCCGGTAGCCGCTACTCTGATCGGCTATTCGACCAGTAGTCTGAGCAATGAATACATGGCGCTCGTAGCGTTCGCAATGTTTGCAGTGAGTTTCTACTCGATGGCGCTCAACCGGCAGGGAAAAATGCTGGCCAGACGCGAGATCGAGATACTCGATGCTGTTCGCGAACCGGCGGACGAATAAAACCCATCCACAGATTACACAGATAGCTCTCTCTGTGTAATCTGTGGATGGTTTTTGCTAAACTACCGCAGCCCGTCAATACACAAATGGCTCGTAGAAGATTTCGCAGCAACCAGCGGCACGAACCAAACACGGAGCGTTCCTTTCAGGAATACATCCTTTCGACCCCTGCACCGCAAACATCCAGAACTGAGCTACTGCGTCTCATCCGCGGCGGCGAAGACACGTTTCTCGAACTCAAGGTAAAACTCTCCAACACGGAAAAGATCGCGCAGGAAATCGTCGCCCTCGCCAATACCGGCGGCGGCGTGATTGTTTTTGGAGTTAACGACCAATTGCGTGTTGAAGGCGTTGACGATCCGGAAAGAGTTCAGGACGACCTCGTGCGCATCTGTCGTGAAGAAGTCCAGCCGCCACTCGTTCCCTTCATCGATCGCATCGCACTCGACAACGGCCGCCGCATAGTCGCACTTGATATCGAGAGCAAGAGACGCCCCTATCGAACACGCGATGGACGTTTTTACCTGCGCATAGGAGCAGAGAAGCGTGAAGCCTCGCGCGAAGAGATCTCAACACTCCTGGAGGAATCTCGACCGCTACGTTACGAAGACGTTCCCGCACTCGGCGCCACGATCGACGACATCGACGAGGCACATTTGTGGAGCTACCTGCGCGAGTTTGAAGGCGGTGCATTTGAAGAAGCGACCGTCGTTGGTTATCCGACTCCGGAAGTGCTCGAGCGAGATCTTTTGTTGGCGACAAACGACGGGCACGAGATTGTTCCGACAGTTGCGGGTTTACTTTTATTTGGTCGTGATGAGCGTGTAGCGGAATTGCAGCCGCGCGCTGCGGTCACGGCGACACGGTTTTCAGGCGACTCTTTGCAGTCGCCGATCATTGAACGCGTGAAGTTAGCCGGCAATCTGCTCACGCTTTACGAAGGGCTCACGAGCTTTCTGCGTCGCTACTGCGATCTCGCGGAAGTACGGCCGAAGAGTTTTTCAGAAGAATCGCCGGTGCAAGCGCGTTCGAGTTATCACCGTGCCGTGGTTGCAGAGGCGATTACAAACATGCTTGCGCACAGAGATCTCGCGCTCCGGGATCTGCCGAGCAGGCTGCACGTTTTCGATCACTCGCTCGAGTTTGTGAATTCACGTCGGAGTGTTGGGTTCTCGCCCGTGGCTCAAAAGGCGATTCGGTATGGAATGCCGGAGCGTTTGAACCCGCGGTTGCAGTCGGTATTAACCAATCCGGCGTATGGCCTGAAACTCAATCTACAGGGATTACCGGCGCTCTTGCGGGAGGCGAAGCGATTTGCAAACCGAAAGGCCGAGATCGTTTCCTTTAATGATGAGTTTCGGTTGAGGATTTACGGAAGTTTTTAGCCGCGTAAATCCGCGGCTAAATATTATTTCTTTCCGTCAGGCTTGGGTGAGTTGTAGTACTGCCGGGCCTGGATCACGTATTCCTTGTCGTCGTAGGTGCCATCGCCGTCGATATCCACTCTTACCTGCAGCTTGTGCTGTTTGCCGTCGCGCACGTCGCCTGGATTGAAAGCCAGACTGTACTGAGCGCGTAACAGGTTGTTAATGTTTGCCAGCACTTTCGGCAGCTCACCTTCAAACGTTACCGGAAAATAGGCACCGCCAGTTTCCTTCGCAAACGTCTGCAACGTGTTGTCAGCCTGTAGCCAGCTCATTCTGCCCGGCATTCCGCCGAGCGAGTCTGTTGCCGGCAACGAATCGCCGTATTTTTTCTTGAACAGGTTTGCGGTGCCGATGATGTAAACCGGAACGCCCGAGTTCTGGAGCACCTTGCGCGCGTCGCCGTAGTTGATCTTGCTGAAGGTATCGATACCGGAGGCGACGAGGATCACTGCGCGTCGTCGTCCCTGAACCGAAACGAGACCGGAGTAATCTGATTTCTCAGACTTCGAGTCTTCCAGCACGACCGAATCGCCTCGGCCACCAACGAGCACAAACTTCAACGCGTCGAACAAGTTCGTCTCGCGAAACGCCGGCGTGTTCCTCAGCAACAGAGTAATCACTGCGTTCAAGCGAGCTGGATCGTTTGTGAAGTCAGTTAAAGGAGTCGGTCGAATATCAAACGCCACTACGGAAACATAATCATCGGGGGGGTGGATGAACTGTGAGAGAAACATAGCCGTGGGTCGAATCACTTCGTAAACTCCAGGCTCATAACCTCCGCTTCCGTAAAGTCCGAAGAGCTCCGACCACTTGCTGTATTCAACCACCATCGCGACCGTGATTGGCGCTTCCGGTGTGGAGAAGTTCGTAATCGTCTGCTGAACGCCGTCGGCGAAGAGGGCGAAATTTGCCTTTTTAAGATCGGCGACGATCTGGCCGCTCTTCTTGTGATAGACAACCGCATCGACGTTGACGATCTGAGTCGAGATACTGACCTTTTCGAGATCCTGAGCCTTGTTTGGTGGCTCGATATCCTTGGGAAGAGGCTCCTGGCTCGGATCGTCTGGTTTCTTCGTTTCGTCGGGCCGTTTGTTCTTCTTTTCGTTGGAGGTCGGCGGCTGGCGTCTGGACTGCGACCACCCGGTATTAACACTTGCGCCGAGCAGCATTAACGAGAGCGCAACAGCAAACAATCGATAAGTACGTGTAGATCTCATAAATTTCGACTCCCGAAGGTCATAAAGCGAGGAAGGACGCTTATTGCCGATTGCCAATTTTCAATTGCCGATTTCAAATCCTGGTCCACCCAGCAAATCGGCAATTGGCAATCGGAAATTGGCAATACTCAGCGTCTGATGCGCGGGCGTTAGCCTGAGTTTACCAGCTAGCGGCCGCTGGCCTCCGCCTCGATTACGATATCGTAACTTCCGGTATTATCCGTCAAATCGCCCTCGTTGACACCCAGAAACAGCACTCCATCGCGCTGCGCGACAAACTCCCGGCGTGGACCGATCAGGATAAAGTCGTCGTTGTCGTCGCCAATGACGGCGATCAGGGCGCCCGTCGCTTCGTTGCGCATCAACTTGTCCTGATCGAGGATGCTCGTCAAGCCACCCGGCGTTGAAAAGCGTCCTTTGCCGAGTGAAACGCGTCCCGAAGCGCTAATCCGTAGCCGCTGTCCTTTACGCACGACGAGACCGCTGTTTGTCCAGCCGTTGTTTGAGTTGTCAGCTCTCACGCCTACTTTGATCGTAAAGAAGGTCGGAGTTGATGATGACGCCGGCACGGTGTCGACTGTCCGATCGACCGGGTTGCTGTCGGGCTTTGTACTTGGATTTGATGGCCGTGCCATAGGGACATTGGGGACATTGTTGCGCGCGCTGCTAGTGTCGTCCGTGGTGCTTGTGTTACCGGAATTGGAGTCAAACTCGATCGATTCAACGTCCTCAACATAGACGGTGGTCTGCCCGCGTCTTCCTCTCGCGCTCCCGCCAATCAAAATCGTGAATTGCTGGTCCTTAAACCCGATCACCTGACCGCGAATCACACTTCCATCCTTGAGACGAATCGTGTCGGCGAGCAGTGGAGTTGATAGGGAAACCAGCAATAATGTGGAGAGCAGAAGGTGAAATGTTTTCTTCATGATACTTCTCCTGACAAAGGGGCATTCCGATACGGAGGTTTAGCAAGACTCTGGTGCTTTTGCAAGCGGGAGAGGACAGGGAATAGCCGGGTGTCGGATGCGTGATGAATTGGAAAAGGTTGCGGGCGAGTGGCGGACGATTAATATAGGTCCTATAGGACGAATAGGACCTATTTGCGGCTTCGAAGCGCCGAGCCATAGATCACGTTGGCCTCGAGGGCGCGGAGCGACGTGCGCTCGATGAAATCGAGGTTTGCGCGGCGCACACGCTCGCGATCTTCAAGCGAGAGTTGCTCGACTGTGCCGCGATAGCCTGAACCCATAATCATGGCCCACCAGTCTTCTGGTTCATTGACCCTCTGAGAGTCAGATTCAGCAACCGCTTCTGTCTCCGTCAAACCCGCACCGGCAAGCAGCCGGAGCACAGCGTCAACTTCGGAAATACGATCCCACGGGTTGAAGCCTTTATATAGATCGGGCCTGACATCACGAATCGAGTCCCAGAAAAAAGTGCTTGCCGGTTCGAAAAACCTCGGTCCCCACGTCGTGATTGCAACCCGGCCTCCGCTCCGCACGACACGCCGGAGCTCACGTAACGCGGCTTCCATGTCAGGCACAAAGAATATTCCGAAGACACACACCACCGTATCGAAACGCTCATTATCAAATGCCAGGTGCATCAGATCTCCGGATTGGAAACGAATGTTCGTGAGACCGAGTTGTTTTGCTTTTGCGCGTGCGAGCTCGAGTAAGTTCTCCGCCAGATCGACACCTGCGACTGCGCCATTCGCACCAACAATCTCTGCAGCCGGAATCGCCGATGCGCCGCTTCCGCAACACACATCAAGCACACGTTCTCCTGTTGCGAGTCCTAATCTCGTGACAGTTCGTCGCCCGAAGTGTGACCAAAATGTGTTGGCAGGATGATCGTAGTAATCAGAAGCAGCGTTGTAAGTAGAAGCTGCTTTGTTCTTAGCATCTTCTTCTAAGTCACTCATTGCTTCGCACTATACATTCTTTCGTAGAGAGCAATGCATTCATTTTTTTGCGTTGCTCGCACTAACGCGTGAATCAAATTCATCAACTCGTAAAGAATCCGAATTTCTCAACACGCGCTCGAACCTCGAGTTTGGAAATTACAAAAGCATGGAGTGGGCACACTCTTTGCACCTTCCACTTCGTCTTGATCAGTCTCGACTGAACGGACAAGAAAGGAAGCCGAGGTTAATACGAAAAAATAGATCGATGTAAGGGCAGACGTCCTCACTCCCGACTAGTAACTCTTTAATCAGTGGCTTCATCAATCATTCAACTGAACGAATCACACACTCCCGACTTGTGTCGATTCGTTGTCATTAAGAGGACGCAACATTAGGAGATTTACAAACATGACGAAATTAACATCGTCACTGATCGTCGGCGTATTCTTACTCCTTTTGCCAGTCGTATGTTTCGCCCAGGCGACCTCCTCGACCTCAGCAGTCACGGGCACGGTAACAGATGCTCAGGGCGCTGTGATCGCAGGAGCGACAGTGAAACTAGTCGACCCAAAAACTTCTCAAGAAAGAACGACGACCACGAACGATCGGGGCGTATATTTGTTTGCACAGGTGCCGCCGGGACAGGGTTACATTCTCAAGTTCTCGGCTACCGGCTTTGAAAGCCTGGACCTGTCAGGAATCGCACTCGGTGTAGGAAACACCGAAACTCACAACGCACAACTAACGGCGGGTCAGGTATCCGCAAACGTGGTGGTGACCGCCGAAGCGGGCGCCACATTGAATACAACTGATGCGAGCATCGGTAACGTGATCGACGAGCGACGTCTGAAGGAGCTTCCGATCCAAATTCGCAGCTCGCCGGCTTCGCTGATCGGTCTTCAACCCGGTGTTGTCGGTAATAACGTCGGAACTGCAGCGACCAATCGCGTCGGCTCAGTGACCGGCTCGCGTGCAGACCAGGGCAACATCACCGTTGACGGAATCGACGCGAACGATCAGGCCACGGGCCAGGCGTTTGCGACTACCGGCAATGCACCGATCGACGCGATTCAGGAATTTCGCACAGTAACGGCGAATCCAGCCGCGTCAGAAGGTCGGAGCAGTGGTGGACAGATCGAGCTCATCACCAAGAGCGGTACGAACGACTTTCACGGCTCGCTTCGTGAGTACAACCGCACTGCAGCCACCGCTGCGAATAGTTTCTTCAACAACAAAAATGGAGTGGAGAGACCGCAGCTCACGCGTAACCAGTTTGGCGGCAGCATTGGTGGACCAGTTTACCTGCCGCACTTTGGTGAGGGTGGTCCAGGCTACTGGAGTGGGAAGGACAGGATGTTCTTCTTCTTCGATTATGAAGCTCGGCGCGATGCGCAGGGCCAGAGTTACACGCGCATCGTTCCGCTGCCACATCTTCGCAACGGCGGACTCGCGTTCGTCAATCGGAATCCAGGCTGCACGTCGCAAGCTCGGCTTGCAAGTGATCCGCAGTGCATCACGATCTTGACGCCGCAGCAAGTGGCCGCACTCGATCCGCTGCATGTCGGACCAAACCAGGCGCTTTTGGATTTTGTTAACCAGCGCTATCCGCTGCCAAACGATTTCTCAGTCGGCGATGGCATCAACACCGCTGGTTTTCGATTCAATGTGCCTTCGCACCGTGCCGACAACACCTACACAGGTCGCGTCGACTTCAATATCTCAAACGTGCAAAGACTGTTTGTTAGAGCAAACAAAATCAGCGCTAATCAAACGGACACGGTTAACTCCGTAGCGGCGCAGTTCCCCGGCGATCCGGAAACATCTCAGATTATTACCGGCGACTGGGCCGTTGCTGTCGGTCACAACTGGACCCTGACTCCGAATTTTGTGAACTCAGCAACCGTGGGTATCACCAAATCCGTTTTGGGTTTCCCAAATTTCTTCCACCCGACTCTGCCTCAGTCGTACACATTCACACCGCTTTCGGCGCCCTTTGCCGATTTCCGGACTCAAGCTCGCGACGTTCCTGTCTGGACCTATCGCGACGACGTGACGTGGAACAAAGGTAGTCACGGATTTTCATTTGGCGGTTCTCTCAAGACCATCAATCAGCAGACGGTTCTGACGAGCGATTACAACTTTCCAGTGGTGGGTCTCGGTGGCGGTTTCCCGACCAGCCTTGGAACCAGTAACGCTGCGAATGCGCTTCGTCCGGGCACCCTGCTCTCCAGCACGACCGCGCGTAATAATTATGACTCTGCATTGACTTTCCTGTTGGGCACGATCCCAACGGTGGGTACCAGATTCAATTACGACGCTGCTGGAAACGCGTTGCCATTGAACACAGGAAGGATTCGCGATTGGCGTTATGTCGAATACGAGTTCTATGGTCAGGATAATTGGAAGATTCGCAACGATCTCTCCCTGACATACGGAGTTCGTTGGCACATCTATCCCGCGCCGTATGAAACACAAGGACGCCAGTCAATTCAGAATCTCGATTTTGAGACTTTATTCCAGACCCGCATCGCTAATGGTCTTGCGGGCATCGCAAATCCGTCGTCAGAACCGTTTCTCGTATACGACCGCGGCGGTAAGGGAAACAATGCCCGCGACTTTTATCCGACTGACCTCAACAACTTCGGGCCGCGTTTGGCGTTTGCCTGGAATCCTTCCGTCACGAGTGGTTTGTTAGGCAAACTGTTCGGCGACCGGAAGACAGTGATTCGTGGCGGCGGCACTGTAACCTACGATCGTCCCGGTGGTGCGATAACGTTCCTTCAGGATCAAAACACGTACATTCTGGACGCGTTCGTAACTAACAATTTCCCCGCAACGAATGGAGCACTCGCGCTTCAGAACTTCCCACGGTTCACGAGCGTCAATACGGTGCCCGTTCAGAACGTCGCACCTCCTGTGACGGTTCCTTTCACACCAAACGTAAACAGCAACGGCGTGGGAATTGGAAGTCAGAACCGAGCTACGAATTATGCCGTGGATCCCAACTTCAAGATCCCGTACTCGATTCAGTATACGTTTGGCTTCCAGCGTGAATTGCCCGGCAGCTTTATCTTTGAAGCATCGTATGTGGGCCGTCAGGCGAGAAAGCTATTCACGCTCGCAGACGCAGCTCAGATCGTAGATTTCAAAGATGCCGCGTCCGGCCAGTTCATGATCCAGGCTTTGAACCAGCTTCAGGATCAGGTCAATGCTGGTGTTACTGGAAATTTCGCGCCCATCGCGTGGTTCGAAAACCAGATGAACGCAGCATCGATCAGTAGGTTTGGCGTGCCTTGCTCGGGTCTCGGGCTTGGTCCAAACTGCACGTCGGTAGTGGGTAACTTCACTGGCTTTGAAGTGTCAATCGGCGACACCGCAGATACCATCGAGGCTCTTCGTCGCAATGGTCTGCTTGGTCCCAACGTTGGACTCAGCTCGCAGTTTGCCGTCAACGCTTTCGTCACCAACAAAGGCTCGTCAAGTTACGACGGCATGTTGCTGAGTTTGCGTAAGCGGTTCTCGAAGGGCTTCCAGTTTGACGTGAACTACACGTGGTCACACTCAATCGATAACCAGTCGACCGTTGCCAACACGACGACGGCCGGTGGTCTCATTTGCGATGCGACCGACCTTCGCGTCTGCCGCGGAAATTCGGATTTCGACATTCGTCACCTGTTGAATGTAAACGGAATCTGGGAACTGCCTTTCGGTCGTGGACGCATGATTGGCGGTGATGCGCCGGGCTGGGTGAACAGCGTGATCGGTGGCTGGGAACTTTCCGGCATCGTGACCGCACGTAGCGGATTGCCATTCAGTTTGGCTAGCGCTTCGTGGCCAAGAACATTCATCTTCGACGGAGCGAACGGAGTTCCCGCGATGCTCACCGGAGACCTGAGTGTTCTGCGCGCTTCGATTCACGATACGGCCAATGGCCAGATCCAGTTCTTTGCGGACCCGAACGCGGTTCACAATCTCGACACTGGAACGGGTGTTGGACAGTATCCGCGTCACGGCAATGCCGGCAGTCGAAACATTCTTCGATCGCAGCCTTACTGGAACGTTGATGCGGCTCTGCTGAAGAATTTCCGCTTGCCGTGGAGTGAGAGTCAACGCATACAGCTTCGCGCTGAGGCGTACAATCTGTTCAACCACAATGTCTTTGGCATTCCTGACATCGACATTGGCTCAACAACGCTCGGCAGCATCACGACAAGTCAAAGCACTGCTCGTGTAATGCAGTTCGGTTTGCGTTGGGAGTTTTAGCTCAACTTCACTCTTCAATATGTTTGTGGGGCTCCCGAAGTTTGGGAGCCCCTTTTTTTGTTCGTAAAACTATTGCAATGTCCGCGGTTTGATGGAAAATACGCACATGAGACTGCGACCGAAGCTGCTGGTGCTAATAGTATTGCTGACCGCGTTGCCGGCAATGAGTCAGAGCGGCTACACGCTTTGGGGCGACGTGAAGATCGATGACAGTAAAGCGGAACACGCAGGACCTTCGAGTGTCACCGTCGTCTTGTACGATCAGTCGACGAAGATCGTTGGGCGTCAAACGATTGGCAGTCGAGGACGTTATCGATTCACGAATCTACGTGCCGGAGACTACGACCTCGCGATCGAAGCTAACGGTGGCGAGATTACGCGCATGCGGATGACGCTGACCGGCAGCACGACGTCCGACATTCGCCAGGACTTTGAATTTGAATGGAAAGAAAAACCTGCAGCGCGGACAATTAATGCCGGTGTCGTTTCGGCAACGGATTTTTATGATCGGTCTCCAGCGAACAAGACGTTGTTTGAAAAGGCACACGCAGCGGTAGAGAAGAAGGATTACGCGAACGCGGTCAGGCTGCTTACTCAAGTTGTTGAGAAAGACAAGAACGATTTTCAGTGTTGGACTCTGCTGGGAACCCTCTACCTGGTACAGGAAAAACCTGAGGATGCTGAGCAGGCGTATCTGACTGCAATCGACCTCAAGCCCACGTATGCTCTTCCTTTAATCAACCTCGGCAGGTTTCGGCTAACACAAAAGAAATTCGAAGAAGCGGTCGAGCTGTTAACGCGTGCTGTGGAGTTGCAACCGCAGTCGCCGGATGCGAATTTGCTTTTGGGTGAGGCTTACCTCCGTTTGAAAAAAGGATCCAAAGCGATTCCGTATTTAAACGAGGCAGGGAAGCTCGGCAAGATAGAAGCCCATCTCGATCTCGGTTGGCTCTACAACGCGGCTGGACTAAAAGACAAGGCCGTTGTTGAATACGAAGAACTCCTCAAGAAAAAACCTGACTACGCCGATCGAAAAAAGCTGGAGCAGTACATCAGCGAAAACAAGGTACACAGATAAACGCGGATCTGTGTAAATCGATTTACACAGATCCGGTTTAATCAGTGGCTCAATTCTGCCTGAGGGCTGGCATCGGAATCGGAATGCCGTAAGTCGTGGCGCCGACTCCCACACCACCTTCGCACGAATTAGGTGGCACTGTACAAATGCGCCTCGTCGCCGGACATTCCGCGGCCCAGAACATGTAGCCGAGCATACCGCCGGTCGTGCCCGCACCGTTTGGCGACACGGTTTGCACGAATGCTCCCGTTGAGTTGATCAGCGAACTCGTAAAGCTGACGCACTCCGGCGCGGGTTTACTGCCCGTAACGATATACAGCGCTCCGGTAAACTTCGCGGGCGCGAGCGGCAGTATTGGAGGCGCAAACTGCGGCTTGCCATCAACGTGTTCCTGCCAGTCAGCCGTCGCTGTTGCCGCACTGTTAGGTTGTCTGCTCGGAACCATCGCATTCGCGTAGTCCAACACAGGCGTTGTCGTGTTCAGCCAATCACCAGTTGCTTTGCGTGTGATATCAATTAACCAGCGGTCGCCGGCAGCGAGATCGATCGTCAAACGCGCGGCATGATTGTTTCCGGTTGCATCGTAAGGCAGAACCGAGCGATAGGCATTGATGAACGCCTGTAGCCCCGTAAGGTTTGCGTTCGTATTTTCTTCGTAGTCGATCTCGATCCCGACACCCAAGCGTTGCGCCGCTTCCGCCGCATTCAAGCCGAACTGAACCGGGTTGGTTGCGAGCGCCTGGTTCCATGCGTCGGTGTACGTGATCCCACCGATTGACAACATCACCCGGACGCCGCGGCTCTTGAAGTAGTCAACCACAGCCTGATTCATTCCGATAGGGATGCCTAGCGAAGTGCTGGCATCGTTTGTTTTGTTCAGCAGTCGCATTGGATGAACAAAACTCAAAACTACGAGGTTCACGGATGGCGTGCCATCCCCACGATTAATCAACCACTGATTCCGAGTGTTGAAGTCGGTCATGTTGCGAACTGTGGACCACGTGCAGAAGTCATTTCCGCAATGCCACGCTCCGTAAACGGAGACGGGGTTAGCGGCAGAAACTGCCCTCGGCTGTGAAGAGAACCCGCCGAAGAGTGCGGCGAATACAAGTAAACTCAGTGCAAGCATCTTTTTATTCATCTCAGTCTTCCTCCCACGAAGTTTTGAGATCGATTGATTGAAGGGGGTGTTGCAGGTAGGCCGAATCTTAGACCATTGGTTGGGAATGATCAAAGTTTTTTGGAAGTAAGTTTCACGCAAAGACGCAAAGAGGACGCAAAGGCGCAAAGAATATCCATTCTGTCTTTTGCGCCTTCGCGTCCTCTTTGCGTCTTTGCGCGAAACTTACTTCGGACCGGAGGTCTCGGATTTCAGTTCTGACGAGCGTCGTTTTTCAATAGACGTTCGTAACTCTTCCGGTGTCGCGGGGCGACCGTGTACGCCGTAGATCTTGTCGATCTGCAATCCTAACTGTTGCAGCTTCTCGCTGAAACTGACTGTCGTGTCCTGAGCGATCGGGATAGATCCATTCGCGTTCGGGTTCAGCATATCTGCCTGAAACAAGATCTTCTCTTTCGGCAAATATGCGACGAGCATCTCATTCGCGTGCGGGTTCGGGCCGACGTCGTACAACTCCACGATATGCTTGTCGTCCTGAAACACACGCTTCTTGTTCTCGACGATCTCGATCTTCAACTTGTTTTGCAGCGAAAACTTCGGCAGTAACGTCGACTGCAGCGCGACCGCTTTTTCAAGAAAACTCTTGTTCCCGGCGGTGGTTACAATCGTCGCCCCTTCGGCAACATACTCGCGAAATCCACCCGCGTGATCTGAATGGTGATGAGTCAGGACCAGATACTTGATCGGCTTTCCAGGCACCGTCTCCTTGATCTTAGCCAATGCCTGCACCGAATTGCTGTTGTAGAGAATCTGTTCCGGAGCTTCGAGCACAAGAATGTAGTCGTTGAAGGCAACGAACATGATGTTATGTGTGCCGCCAGCTAATCCATTCAGCATGTAAACATCGTCAGCGATCTTGGCCACAGCTGGCGGCGGTGGATTTGCCGGTCCCGCTTCCAGCTTCTCAAATCCGTCGGGACCTTTGAATACGCTGTCTGCCGGCTTCGTGTTGATCTGGATATCGACGTATTCAGCTTCCTGAACAACTCCACCAGAGTTGTAGAGAACCCGCGCGCCCGGCAGTTTCAACTTTCCGACCGTGCGATAGTTTGAATAACTCTGCGCGATCTCCGAGTCGCCCGTGATTGGATCGGCGTAAAGATAACCATACTTGGTCAACAGGTTGGTTTGCGCGTCAAACGAAAGCGCGAGCTGTTGATTATCCGGCCGGATGACGCTGATAACTTTTTGTTTCCTGCCTGCAAATTCCTCTTCACCGAGGTACCGCAGAGTTGCGGCGCGGTCCAATGCCTCGAGTAAAACGTACACAGGCAGGCGACGCATCTGTGGCCGGAAGTTGTTCGCATTAGCATTTGCGATTGGCGTCTCCGTCCTGGACCACATGTCATAGTTCTGACCTTCCGTACCTTTAATGACGGTGCGGTTCCAGTTGTTGAATCCTGCATTGGACGTCTTCAAATCATCGTAGACAAATCCACGGTCAGTATCGACGATCAGAGTTTCTTCCGAGGCGCCGACGACAAACGGAGGTTCCGCCGCCGGGCTTTGATAGCGAGCGTGGAGTTTGCCTTTCTCTTTGAGAGTGAAATCTTTTACTTCGCGTAACGCTTCGACTCCGCCGTGCGCCGTGATTGCATCGTCGAGTACGCGGCGAGCTTGCTGGTATGAACGTTGTGAAGCGTCGAGTTGCTGTGCACTCGCAGCAGCGAACGCTAGCAGAGTTAGTAGTGTGGCAACGACAAACAGTTTGAGCTTCATCGCGGTGCTCCTCTCCAAAATCTGGCAGGTATTCCGAAAATTTCGGAATAAAGGTGTGCTTGGATAGTCCGGGAAGACTGTCTGTCTAATACTTAAAAAACGATGTAAATGTTCTGTGAGTTTGTGCGTGCAAAATCTTGGAATTGGACCATTATTTTGGCGGATTATCGCTTATCGTAACTCGGGGGACGCTCCCGAAAGGAGCGATGGTCTGCATGGTCTTTGCCATTTCCACGACGGCTTTCTCGTCTTCACCGGTGAAGGTAAATACAATCGCATAGCCTTTTCTGAAATGGACGAAAGTGGATTGTCTTATCGAGACACCATTGACGGTGCCGGCATAATCGTCGCGAAAAAACTGAAACCCTGGTACGCGGAAGGGCACCGGTTCAGCCAGCGTAGACTGTAAACCCATCTGCAATTTCACGGACCGGTATCCGAGCAGAAAATCTTTCGCGCTAGGGTTACCGGGTACATGACTTATTTTTTCTGTAGCCACAAGAATGCTGGGGTTGAGTCGGTTGCTTGGTGTCCCGAGTGGCTGCCGAGAAACTGTAAGAAGTAAATATGCATCCTTCATGTAGGCCGAATTGCCCGACTTCACCGCCGATTCATTAGCGCGGTCTTGTAGACGTTTCTTGAGTGCTTCGTCGGGAACAACCCAGTCTTTCGGGTAAGCGAAAGAAAAATTAAAGAACGCGTTGTAGTACACACCGTTTTTGATTTCTGCGTCATCAGGAACCGTTGTTTGCGGCTGAGTGGAGAAACATAGCAGCAGGAGAACTGTAAGTACCAGAGATGAAAGTTTCATGCGGTTGATGGTAGTACACGGTCTGGGCGATGGCAATCTTTGAAAGGAAATTCTGGTAGAAATCCAAATAAGACACCAGTGGAATTCTTATTGCCTTGCCGGTTGGTGAGGAATAGACTAGCCGTCACCGCAAAGCGTAGAAGCTTCAAGATGCCATCTTCACAGATTTGATAAGGAGGATCAGGCAATGACGGTTTTGCGACTAGTCTTTTTGACTTCCTTGCTTGCTTTGACTGCAAGTGCTCAGCAGCCTTTTACACCACCAGCCTCATGCCCGGTTACAGGTCCACCGGAGCCGCGATTCGTACCTCCCAGTCCCTTTGACGCAGGTGAGGGCGAGAGGAGCTTTCTGCTGGGGACGGAAAAGCTGTGGGTCGGTCTTCGGAAATCAGGCGTCTGGTACTGGGCGCCGCACAAACGAGGACACGAAAACGAGGTCCAGCCTTTAACCGAAAAGCTTTTTTGGGCGAGCGTAGATTTTAAGTGGGACAAAGAATGGCGCCCGAAACTAAAAGTCACGGGCAGACGACTCGATGGACCAGCGCCACCACTTCTGACGCTGCCGACGACGAACGCATTTCCCGGCCCGGCAGCCGCGATGCTGGTCGGCGTGTATGTCCCCACTCCCGGCTGCTGGGAGATCACGGGCGAGTACCGAGACCAGAAGTTGAGCTTTATCGTCTGGCTCGAACCGGTGAAGCGGTACAAGGACTGAGAGTTGAGACATAAACTAAACTACATTTGTTGTAGTCTTTTGCTGTTGTTGATGGTGTTGCCTTTTGGTTCACACAGTCAAAATCGGAAACCACAGAACATGTTGTCCAGAGTCGATCATCTCGTATACGCCACGACTGATTTGGATCGTGGCATCAACGAGATCGAACAATTGCTTGGTGTTCGCGCAACACCGGGCGGGCAGCATCCCGGTCGCGGCACGCGTAACGCCTTAATAGCTCTTGGGCCAACTTCTTATCTCGAAATCATCGCGCCCGATCCACAGCAGCCAACACCGAAGCAGCCACGATCATTTCACCTCGACAAACTGGAGCAGCCAGGGCTCGTCGCCTGGGCCATCAAAGCAAACGATATCAGCCAATACAGAAATGAAGCCGTTCGTTCAGGCGTGCCATACGGTGACGTATTGTCCGGAAGCCGCCGCCGTCCCGACGGCATTGAGTTGTCCTGGCAATTCACAGATCCCGGCTTGCAGCTTGGTGACGGTCTCATTCCTTTTCTCATCGACTGGGGCCAGTCACCACATCCCGCCAGCACCGCCGCGAAAGGAGCCACTCTGGTCGCACTCCAAGCAGAGCATCCCAACCCGGAACCCATTCGCAAGATGTTACGTGCCTTAGCGCTCGACGTGGAGGTGAAGGCTGCTCCGAACGTCGCGCTAACCGCGACCATCGACTGTCCACGCGGTCGAGTGACGTTGCAATAGCGTTAATTGATGTTAGAACGTTGCCGTGATGTGACCCCGGTGGAGCGGCGTTGATAGAAGAGATGTGCGAGGCCAAGACAAACGAGCGCGACGATCAGAACATACATCCTGTGTTGCGCGATTTGAGAGAGATTATTACCACCCAGTAAATCTTCACACTTCCAAACTCTAAACAGCAGCGGATTGTAGAGCCAGCCGTTGTAGCCCTGGCTGTACAGGTAGAAGAGCCCGATGCCGATCCCAATCGCCGCCGTGTAAGCAAGATAGCGATCGTGCAGGAGAACTTTGAGGAACGTTGCTATCGCGCTGAGGAAGATCGCATTCGGAATCAGGATCCAGAAGTAAACTCGTAAGTACGTCGTCAACTCAACTGGCCAGTTCCCCTTCAATGTTTGCGTCATCACCGCGATCAAACCCACCGAAACCAGGAGAATGCATACCAGCGAGAGCGTCGCAAGGAATTTAGAAAACAGCAGCACGAAGTTTGAAATCGGCTGACTCCAAACTAGTGACTCAACGTTCAAATCCCGATCGCGTTGCAGAGCCTCTCCGATGTAGAAGATGCTGATGCCGATCATGAAGAGCAGCGAATTCCCGGCAATGTTGGCGACGTATGCTGCTGTGTAGGACCCTTCGCCTCGCGCAGGCCAAAAAATAACTTCCATCGTCGAGAGCAACACCGCAATGGGAATGATCGCCACAAGGCTGCGTTCAGCAAGAAGCAAACGAAATTCAGTGGCGAGGGCCGCGCCGAGTTTTCTAAAGCCCGCGCGAATACCGCTGTTGTCGCTGTTGACGCTTGGAATAGTAACGGGTGTTCGACGAGCTTCGCGATCGATCTCGTCCCAGGTGATTTCGGATTCGAACGAAATCCTCTCGCTTGCTGTCGAAAGGTTGAGAAACGAGAAATGAACCTTTTGCGGCGGCTCGCCAATGATGAAGCGACGATAAACCAGTGTGAGTATTCCCGCGGCAATCAACAACATCACCGCGCGGTTGGTAATCAGCTCCCAGTTATAGGTAACAACCAACGAATTGAACCTCTCAGCACTGAGCGTGTGAACGTTGCTGCCTCTTCTTTGGCCCCACCTCATGAGCAGAGGATCGAGCGTCCGTTGCCAAAGCGACGGCAGGCCATTCAGGAAGAAAAGGTTGTAGCAGATGATGAGCGGATAAAAACAAACCCCGAGTGCATATACGATTTTGGCATTCCGCGTCAGCGTTCCGACGGCAAAGTAGATCGCAGCCAAAACCAGGTGAGAAATAACGACAAAGACCAGGAAGTGTTTGAGGTAAGGGAAGACTTTCACCTCCGGCAACTGCGTCACGCCTGGCCCGCTGAACCACTGCAGCACGAACAACGTTATTACGAAAGCCGCCTGACCGCAGACGAGCACAAAGAAGCTGCCGAAGAATTTTCCCAGAAGATAGATCGCGCGGCCCACAGGCTTTGAAAAAATTAATGGCCCGATCTCTGCGCGGTAATCTCGGATAACCGGATCTGCCATGATCACGGCTGTAAACAACGGCAGCGTCATGAACGAATAGATCGGCAAAACGCCGGCAATGAACGCCTCGCTGTTTGTCGCCAGGCCCCTTCCGTGGGCCGGGCCCCGCGCCCACCAAAGAAGTGCATTACCACTACAAAGCAAGGCCATAAGATATGGGGCCACCCGCCTCGAGTTAAGCAGAACCTCAGTGCGAAATACGGTAAAGAAGGCGGTGTGAAATGGATGGGCCATCACGACTGAGAGACCAGGCTGAAGTAGTAGTCTTCTATTGTCGGCGTGACCTGATTGAATTCTTCCCCAGGTCGTTCACTCGGCGAGACGACTCGGATGCGCATCATGCCGTTATACATGTGTGAGGAAAGTAGTTTGCAACGAGGCTTCACTCGATCGACCTGTTCTCGAGTTAACGTTGCTTCCCAAACTGAGTCGGTCAACTCCTTGATGGCTTGAGATGGAACGCACGAGGCGATGATCTGGCCCTGCCGGATGATGGCCATGTTTGAGCAGAGGTTTGAAACGTCGGAGACGATATGTGTCGAAAGAAGCACTACACTCTCTTCGGCAAACGTTTCCGCGAGCAGGTTGTGAAAACGCGCTCGCTCTTCGGGATCGAGACCTGCAGTCGGCTCATCGACGATCAGCAGAGCGGGCTTTCCGATCAGCGCTTGCGCGATCCCCAGGCGTTGCCGCATGCCACCCGAGAATCCGCCCACTTTCTGTTTGCGCGCGCTTTCGAGGTTTACTCTTTCCAGTAAAGCGTTGACCAGGGAGTGACGCTCCTTTCTGTCGTGAACACCTTTCAGTCTCGCGAAGTAATGGAGCGTCTGTTCGGCTGTTAGACTGGGATAAAATCCGAAATCCTGTGGCAGATAACCAAGCAGCATTCGCGCTCGATGCTTGTTCGAGATGAGGTCGGTGTCGCGCATCCGCACCGTGCCCGAATCAGGCTCCAGCAGCGTTGCCAGAATTTTCATGAGCGTCGTCTTGCCGGCGCCATTCGGCCCCAGCAGTCCGAACATCCCCGGGGGTACTTCGAGATTAATGCTTTTCAGTGCGTGAACGCCGCTCTGGTAGGTCTTATTCAAGCCTTCGATGGCGAGCATTCGGATTCTCAGTTATTGAAGAGTGAGAACGAAGTCGTTTTGTTTCTTGGGAGAAAACGTGACGGAGTCAGACTGCGGACATAAAGTAATAAACGGCCTGTGATAGCGATCATAATCAGTGTGTTACCGATACGGCCTACATGAAAATCTGTGCTGGTAATACGCACGATAAGTCCGGTCAGAATAAGAAGAATCACACCTAACTTAACCGCGCGTTGAAGCGGGCGGCTTCGTCTGCATATCTCCACACACTCGTTCTTGACTCTGTCGAGATTTCCGAACCGTTTCAGCGTTGCGGTCCGAGCTTCTTCGGGAGACATGCCTCGTCGAATGTTGTCACGCAGAAGCAAATCAATATGAAGACGCAACTCCTCTTCAACATCCAGCTCGAGCTCCGTGGGCTTTTGTAAGCGTGTTAGTAAGTAGTTCATCGATGCGTTCAGGCAGTTTGTAAGATTCTGGAAATCGCTTTTGACACGCGTTCCCAGTTGGCGCGCTCACGTTCGAGTTGTTTTTGTCCGGCTCTGGTCAGTTTGTAAAATCTGGCGCGACGGTTGTTTTCTGAAACTCCCCACTCTGACTTGATCCAACCGCGTTCCTGCATGCGGTAGAGCGCCGGATACAGCGATCCATCTTCAACCTTGAGTAAGTCTTCGGCAGATTCGTGAATTCTCTGCACTATCCCATACCCGTGCAACGATTCACGCTCCAGAGTTTTCAGAATCAACAACTCCAGCGTGCCCTGCATCAGATCTGTGCGGTCCTTCGCCACCTCGAGTTCCTTCCCTAGATTATCTAGGGCAGAAGACTAGCCGTATTCCCCTAGACTGTCAAGGGAAACGTGAGCGAATTTTGCAGAATGAATTACGTTAGACGTGAGCGCCTCTAACGTGAAGAACGTGAACCTTGTGCTTTCTGATTGTGAACAATACACGATAGCGGCCCACAATCATCTGGCGAATCTGTTCAGAGAACTCGTCGTCCTCAGGCGCGATCGGAAACCCCTTGGGCACGAGGCTGAGCTGGCTGAAAATTGCTATCCGTAATTCGCGGACCCATCGTTGCGCTTCTCTCTTTCCCCAAACCCGGCAACCCCACTCATAAGATCCACGGACGTCTGCCTGAGCAGAGAGCTCGAAGATAACTGCGTAACGCTTCATTCCCGCTCCGAAATGCCTTTCTCAGCAAAAAACTCCCGGAAGAATTTTTCTGCCGGTTTCCCTGCATTCCGCTTCATGCTCTCCAATCCACGCCTTATACCCTCGATTGCTTCCATCCGATCCTGCGCTTCAAGGAGCTTTTGGTAGCTTTCCGCGTCCTGTACAACAAGTTCAGCTTTGCCATTAACGGTCAGAACAACTGGCTGCCCGGTCTTCTTTAGCTGGCGAACGATCTTCGCGGTATCGCGTTTGAAAGTACTAAGGCTCTGAATGTCGCGCGTAAGTTTCATAACGTGCTCCGTTGCTAAATCCGCATTCAATTTAGCGCACAGTGTAACATCATTTCGAACGTAGTGTGTGGTGTCACGCTGACTTTGTTCATTCGTGGCATATATGGGCTTGGTCCACGGAAGGCAGGTGTGCTTCAATTTTCGCACATGAGATTTAAAGGAGATATGGACTCAATGATTGCGAGGCAGGAGGCGCTTTGGGAATATCGCAAGCGAAACCTTGTGTTTTGGAGTCTCGCCCTCAGCGGGTTTTTTGCGATCTTGTATGTTGCTGTTCCCCTCGGCCGGTGGTTGAATTCTGAGGGTGTGGCTCAGATTTTGAGCACAGCCTGGTTCCTGGGCATCGTCGCAACAGGCATCTGGCGACTAAATTGGAAGTGCCCGCGTTGCAATAAGAATTTCTATCGGAAGTGGTGGTACCAGAACGCATTCGCAATGAGGTGCGTTCATTGTGGCTATCGGCCAGGCGAATTGAAGTAACGCAAAATAGAGGTCAGGCAATGTCAACTAAGGCTTACATGAGACTGGCGCCGAGATGGCGATTAGGTTGCTTCTTCATGGTTGTGATCTGTCTGGTCATTGCGAGCTGCCAGAAAGGTGTGAAGATTGCCCAAATCGGATTCCACGCCACCTTCACTTATCTGGAACGTTTTTAACTACGCCACCAACGCGCAGTCCGACCATAACGGTAATCCGACGATCAACGTCAAGCGCGGTGAAAAATATCGGATTACGTTGAAAGCCAACGATCCTGAAGGTGTGAAGCAAATCCAGATTAATCCATCCGCCGGCAGCGGCGAGCTGGTCTGGACCTGCAAGGCGCCGCCGGGCGGTGAGAACATCGCACAGAACAAAAATGCGACGCTTGCTCCAATGACTCAGAACCTCGCGCCTGATTCCAATGGAAATGTATTGACGAGCATCTTCCTGCTCTACGATGTGGATTTTAAGATGGAATGTCAGGCCGGCTGGATCTTCACTTCAGGCAGCGGGACGTTGACAGGACAAGCAAGCAACTATTTCGGCGGCAAGACTACGGCGACGATCTCCTTCAATGTCTCACCTTGAGTCCCCGATGCTGCGTACTCTCGTAGAATGACTACTCATCCACCTGAACGGTTCCACGTATTCGTGAGCTACACCACCCGCGAAAACGAGGTACAGATAATCAAACCGCTGGTTGACCACTTTTTGCAAACAGTTCTTCGTCCTGTCATAGCACAAACGATCGGAGAGCCACCGATATTCTATGACGGGTATACGCTTCATTATTTGAGTAGACCTTGGTTCTCTGATTTTGAACTTATAAGATCCCTCACGTTCGCGATCGAAGAGAGTGAAGTCCTACTGGCGTTTCTATCACCTGAATATTTTGGGTCACGTTGGTGCAAATTCGAGTTCAGTACGATGCTTTCCAAAGAGTTTCGACCATGGTTCGACTTATGTCGCGAGGCCCCGATTCCCGAACTCCGAGACCAACGTCCTCAGCGTCCTGGTTGGTGGAGGTGTCTTGACTTCAAATCTCAAATGCGGCACTGGCGTAGAACCAACCCGCCCCCTCGGGAACCGGGTGGCGCGATTGTGCCAATTGTTTTGAAGGGCGAGATGACTGTTCCACTGGAAATGCAGCGATCACCACCGACACCGTTATTTGACTGGAGACCTTGTGGGAGTGCGTTTCATGCCTCGGAGCGAGTCAATAATCATTTGTATCGTCATGGATCCGTGTCGCCTGCATGGGAAGATGAGGCTGAGAGGTTGGACACAATATGCCACGAACGGATGGAAGAGACCGCGTTCGCGATCGTTGAAATTCTTCGACAACGTCGCTTGCGATATGCGCAGTCTGCAAGCGCTTGAGGTTTTTAAGACCTGAGGGTCTTCGACCTGAGCTCCCCTCCACGACTACCAATGTAATTCAGAGTGCGCAGTCATTAACGAGACGTTATTGCATATCACTGTCGTGTTTAGCTGATCGGATTTCGCTCGCATCCTTGCACGATTTAGCCGCCGGGCTCTTGTCAGAAAGAGGCTTTGGGACACGCCAGATTCGAGCAGCTCCATCCTGACCACCGGCAATCACAAATTCATCGTCCGGACTGAACTCTGCATTGAGCACGCTTCCCGTGTAACCCTTCAGCTCAAGAGATTTCACCGCGAAGGGGTCATTCTTCTTCCATGTCCACAGCGCAATGCGACCATCGACGCTAGCCGTTACCACTTTGGTACCGTCGTGGTTAAACTTTGCGCTATTCAGAGGCACGAACGCGCCCTCTCGACTTTGTAGATCGAGATCTAGCGGGAACGGTATCGGCGGGAACCAGGCTCGGAATCCCTTTCGCACGTGCCTAATCATCAATCCTAGGTGGCCACGTAATTCGTGCTTAACGCGCCCGCTTTTTCGGTCCCAAACAAAGGCCGCGCCGTCTTCGCCCGCGCTGACAATCAGAGTGTCGTCGTTGCTGAACTCTGCACTGTTAACCTGACAATGGTGCCCGTCCATGTCGTGGAGCAGTTCTCCCGTCGTTGCATCCCACAGACGCAGGTTTCTGTGGTTTTTGAAAGTTGCGACGATATATTTTCCGTCGTTGCTGTAAGCGATGTGCGTAATCAGATCGGTTTTCTCAGCGTTGCCGGAATCGTTAGTCGGTAGGAAATCGCCAGCCGATAATTTTTCTGTTCCTGTCAGAGAACGAATCTTTGTTTTGTTTTTGATATCCCACAACTGAATCTCAGTGGATGAGGAAAAGTTTATCGCAATCTGTGTTTCGTTATGGTTCATGACTGCGCGGTTAATCGGTTTGGTAAAGTCCAAACGTCTTGGCTCATCGTCTTTTTCATCGTTTTTCCAGATCAGAATTTGATAATTCTCACGCTTCTCAACGTCTTCGCGGGCTAGCGACCAGATGTAATTGCCTTGCGGGCTAAAATCGACAGAGTCAATGAATAGATAGTCATTCGTCTTCGTTCCGATCTGTTTTCCCGCTGAATCGAAAATATCGATCTCCCTGTCCTGAGATTTCGCCGCAACCCGCTTAAAGTTAGTGTCGAGGGCAAAAACATAGTGACTCGGAAACTTCTGGGCCTCATTAAAGTGGTTCACCTGCGCAATCTCTAATGGATAAGCATCCTCAAGTAACATACGATTGAGCTGGGCCAGGTTTACCGAGCCTTGATCTTGATTGAATTTATCGAGAAGAGCTTGTGTTTCTGGTCGTAGCTTAACGTAGCGAAAGGCGGACTTCTTATACAGAGTCGAATTCTTCAGCGCAGTATTAAAACCGCTGACGAGTGAAGTAATAAGCGACTGATCGGGTTTTTCAGCACCTCCGAATTTTCCTATTCGGTCTTCGGTTTCGGAAGGAAGCACGTCTTGCATATGAGCCGCGAGATTAGACTCAGTCTGGAGTTTGTAGACGAGGCGAGGAACATCACGAAAATCGGACTCTTTGAATTCCCACGAGCCCGAGCGCCGCTCAAATAGAGCTGCATCATTTCCACTGCTGATAAATGCATGTTCACTGTCCGCGAAAACAGCTGTGCTGATAGGGTCGTTCTTGCGATTGATAGCATTGAGGTGTCGAGTCTGATTATCTATGTTTCGCAACGTAATCAACGTTTCGTCTGCTTTTTGGAACTCCGAGTTGGCACGGATGCGCTGTTCGGTAGCCCGCTGCTTTTGTTCGTTGGCTGTAGCAGTAGCGGATTCAGCTAGGTCCCGGAGCGTTTCTGCTTCCTCTTTTTGTGTCAAAGCTTCCTCTTTGCTCGTTTGAGCCTCCGCGAGCGCGTCTTGGGCCTTCTTCTGGGCCACCGATGCTACCTGCGCTGACATTTCCGCAGCGTTGCGATCCTTCACGGCTTCCGCTTTAGCTGCAACGGCCTGACTCTCTGCTCTCCGCGCCAGTTCTCTTTGAGTCACAGCGTCTGCTTTTTGTCTCACAGCCTCGTTTGCTTGTGCTTCAGCCAGCGCACTTTGTTTTTCGGCCTCTAATCTTCCTTCTACAGCCAATGCCCTTTGTCTCTCAGCCTCCTCCTTCTGCTGTTTCGTCACAGCTTCCGCGGCTTCAGCTCGTTGCAGAGCGGATTGAGCCTTTCTCCACTGCGCGACGGCCACACCAGCAAAAACCGTAGCCAAGAGGAAAAGCAATGCGAATGACACTGCGATATAGACCAGTCTTCTTACGCGTTGCTTTGCGGCCTTTTCTTTTACGGCCAACTCAGCCTCATATGCATCGTTACTCTCATCGAGGAAAGCATCTGCACGATCAAATTCCGTATCATATTCGCTGGTTTTCGATCCCCCCTCCTTGAAAAGCGAACTCCAGGCTGGATTAAAGTAACGACGACCCCAAGCGGTATTCGGGTGAGTCTCGTCACGCCATCTCAGAAAAACAGGCAATGCCGGTGGACTCAAACGCTTTTCAATGCCCTTGTCAAAAAGCACGGCGTGCTCTGACAAACGCTGATACATGCGTGCCGCGTCTGCTTCATCTTCAACCCACTGCTGCAACCTATCCCAACCCAGGATCAAACTCTCATGCGAGATGTCGATCAGAGTGTCTGCGGTCAGCGGGATTATCCGGTCGGGATTTTCCACATCCCTGGGCGGCGGCATCAGGAACGAGCGCCCCTCGCCGCGAAAGGAATCAATAACGGCTCGAACGTCAGGCTCGATTGTTTTGGCACTTGATCCAGCGACGGTGGCGATAGCGCAGAGTTCCCCAAAGGTGCGCGGTGTACGAACGCCTCGTCCATCCGGTCCTTTCGCGGTCAAGGCTTTGAAAACTCTTTCGGCAACTAATTGCTGTCCTTCAGACAATTCGTCATAAATATCGTTGGCGTGTTTGGAGAGAGAGCCCGAAAGACCACCGATTGCCGCGTAATTTGAGATACTCAGCGGGGCACCGCCGGCTCTCCCGTCGTTCTCCCAGTTTTCCCAGGTTCGCATCAGAGCATGTTGCAGTAATGGCAACTTGCCTGGATCATCGCCTACATCATTGAGCAGCCGGTTAACCAGCGGTTCGCTAATTTGGCCTTTGGCGACCGCAACCGGAGCGGTAATAGCCTGGCGCCGTTCGTCATCGTTCATCCGCGGGACCAGGTATTGCCCCTCATTGATTGCTTCCGGCAACCCACGAAACCTCGCACTTTCTCCCAGATAATCCGAACGCATCGTCAGTACAAGATAAATTGGCACTTCACGCTGCCGCGTGGTAGCTGCCAATAATAACTTGACGAACGCCAGGGCTTCGTCGGCCGGGTTCTCGCAAGTAAAGGTCTCCTCAAAGCGAAACAGTTCTTCAAACTGATCGACCACTATCAGCAGATTCTCGTCTGCTTTCATCCGTGACTGTCGTAGCAGTTCAACTAATCCCAACGAACTGCTACGCAGGGTGCTATCAATGAACGAAAGCTGCTGGTCGTCGGCTATTGCATCGACAAACACTCCTTCTCTCTTGAGTGCCCGAGTCAAGTTTCCAATCGGATCGTTGATCGGTCGAAAGAGTGCGACGCGCCAACGCGAACCGGCTGCCGCCATCAGTCCACGTTTCAAAGCCGGTAGCAATCCGGCACGTACCAACGACGACTTGCCACTGCCGGAAGTGCCAATTACTGCTGTGAAGCGCGATTGCCTTAACCGAGACAGAAGCTCATCAGTTTGATGAGACCGGCCGAAGAACAGCTCATCTTCATCAACGTCAAAAGGGCGTAATCCCGGAAAGGGATTGGTACGATCTTGTTTCATTGCAACGCGCCTCCATTCGGGCTCTTTCCTTGAAGGCATTCAATAAACGGCATCAACGAGTTCTCAAGAGACTTTCCGTCATACTTCAATATTTCGGCGGTGTGGGTTTGATAATTAACGTGGGGTTCGGCAAGAAAGAGAGCTTTGCAAACGAAGTCACCACGCACACGTCGGGTGGGCGCATCTCGTATATCCAGGATCATGAGACTCACCCAGTCATCGTTGGGCGCTCCGTAATAAATCAAGGTTGCGTCACACGATGTCAGGCATCGCTCATGAAAGGTAGCGGCGGGTCCCTGGTCAGTCACGCTGGGCGGCAAAAATACTTCAAAGCCATTACGGTAAATAATGTCTTTGACTGCGGCCACCAACTGCTTGTCCCTTTGCTCACACATCAGATAGACGCTCTTCGTTGCTGCGGAGCTGTGCTGGAATGGCAGCCGATCGTATTTCTTCAACTTATCAATGATGCGATCTTTGACGGATTCAAACGGCTTGCGTGATAACTCAGCATTCAGTTGTGCTTGCGGATCAGTCTCGAGATATCTCTGAAAAGCAATTTGCCGATCGCCTTCTGCTGCCACCTCTGGCGGAATCCATATAAGACTCTCTAGCCGTCCTTGCCTGCGAAGTTCCTCTGCAATCATGTTTTGCAGCTTCACAGCCGACGTGTCGTTTGTTCCCGCAATGATTCTGCCGTACTTATTTCCAATTGGATGGACCGAGACTTTTACACCTTTTAGATAACGCCGGATCTCTTCTTCATACTGGGGTGATTCATCAGGTAGGTCGACATTTGGAACAGGAACAACTGGGTAACCATATGCTTTCAGTTCAGCCGCAATTCCGTCCCGATAGTCTTGCATGCGACGCTCATTAGTCGTCTCGGCCAGATAAACCGCGGGCTTGGTTGTGCGCAATGGAGACTTTCGCTTTCTGAGAATCTCATTCACAACCTTCTCTATGCCTTCTGAAATGTCTGTAAAAGCGGCGTCCTTTCCTTGGGGCCAGGTTGTTACCGGTGCTCCGTCCGTAGGTAGTGCTTGCAGTTTACTGAAGGAGGCTTTTTTCCAGGGGAAGGGACGCAGAATCACGGGAATGACAACTGCTTCGCCTCGTTCATGTCTCTGCATGGCCCGGGAGAGTTCGACGTCATAACAGTAATCGGAGTAGAAAAAGTCCGCGCTGATGAGAAGCAGGATGACGTCAGCGGAATTGAGCTCAGCATCGATGTTGCCTTTCCATTCCGCTCCAGCCGTGATCTGCCGGTCATGCCAGCAATCGATGATTCCGGTTCTCTTCAGAATCATCAGGTACTTGTCCAGTTCATTACGAAGCTCGACGTCCTTATGGGAGTATGAATAGAAGAGTTTGACACTGTCAGCCATTACGACAACCTCCTGCGTCAAGGGGGATCTTTTCTTGCGCTGGTGAAATAGATCGGGATTCTCAAGGCATTCGAACCCATGAATGCGACCCAAGAGCTAACAACACGCCGTGGCGTCACGAGATTTACCGCCCGCGCCTCAAGGCAGTTGCCCCCTCTTGTTATGCTCAATTCGGTGAAAAAATTTCGTTCTTAATCTTGACGTGGTGAGGTGGAACCGCACTTGACGTCAAAACTAGTTGAACTGAAATTCTTTCGACTCTCATCCCGTCGCCAAAGGCAGAAGTTCGGAAAGTAAAAGCAACATGTAGGATGGCTTAAAAAAGAGCCTACGATTGTGTCTATGATTAGAATGCAATCGAAGTCACTGGTGGCTTGCCGGGCTCAGTGACTTGCTGAGGATCAGCTTTTCAATTATTTGCGAAGTTCAATTCCGCGGCATTGTAAATCACCAGGCAGTCAACATCAATATGGCGACAACAATACAACCGAACCCACTGCGGACAACGAAAAAGCGTGCTGCTAGCGTCGTGATATAACCGCGTACCTGCGTGATCTTTTTGGCTGGGAGGCAGGGACTCGAACCCCGATAGCCAGATCCAGAGTCTGGAGTCCTACCATTGGACGACCTCCCAGCATGAGGTTTTGAATTTACGTATCGCCGTTATACTTGTCAACCGAACGAATTGACTCACTAAAATCTTCTCCAAAGGCATTCGGTGCCTCGACTGAAAAATCTTCTCGAAATAAGTTTCACAATGACCTCCTTCAGCAGCGAAGGAGGAGAAAAGGTTGAGGCTAAAGATGGCGGAACGCAAAGCGGTGACGGCCGCAACAAGAAGTCGCTATCAACGGTCGACCGGCTGTTGCGTAGCGAGCGCCGCGAGCATGAGTTGCGCGGGCGTGGTGGAACTAAGCCGGAAACACTGTTGAAGAAGCAGATTCCGCTGCGCAGTTTCAGGGAGTGGAATGAGCAACGACCGGGGTTTGTGGAGATCGATCTGGTTGGACATAACGGCGGTCTCGTGCAAGGAGAGTATCTGCAGACGCTTGATATGACTGATATTTACAGTGGTTGGACCGAGGTGCAAGCGGTGCAGAACAAAGCTCAGGTGTGGGTCTTTGCGGCCCTTAAAGAGCTGCGGGCGCGTTTGCCGTTTCCTTTGCGCGGGATTGACTCGGACAACGGTTCGGAGTTTATCAATGCGGACCGGTTGCAGTACTGCCAACAGGAGCGGCTTATCTTTACCAGGTCGCGGCCCTACCGCAAGAAAACTGCTATGTGGAGCAGAAGAACTACACCATGGTGCGGCGGCATGTCGGCTATCAGCGTCTGGCTGGCCAGGAACAACTGACCTTGGTCAATAAACTATTTGAGTATCTGCGTCTCTATACGAATTACTTTCAACCGCTGATGAAGCTTAAGTCCAAAGAACAGCATTGCAGTCAGGTAAAGACGACGTATGAGGTAGCGCAAACGCGTTATCAAAGGCTACAACAGTCACCGTATTTGTCAGCCGCCAGCAAGCGTCGCCTGAAGGCGGAATACGCTGGTTTGAACCCGGCCGAACTGAAGCGACAAATAGAGCGACTACAAGAGCAACTATTACAGTTGGCGGCTGACAACAAGCCGCTAGCGATTGTATAGGCGACCGGAGAGTACCTGGACCAATAACAACTTTGTTTTTGGTCAGCCGGCCCAGCGATTTGGAGAAGATTTCGAGTTGAGGCAACGAATCAGATTTCGAGAAGATTTTGAATTGAGGCAACAGGTCGAAGCCAATTCTTGTGACAAATGGATAAACTGAGTGCTGATGCCATTGTTAGAAGTGATCGTGTGTTCGGTTGCAGATGCAGTTGAGGCCGAAAGGGGCGGTGCGGGTCGGCTCGAGATAGTCAGGGATTTGCATCAGGGCGGTTTAACTCCCTCGCTCGAACTCGTTCGCGCTATTAAACACGCCACGGAACTGCCGGTTCGTGTCATGCTGCGCGAGAGTCCGAGTTATCGCACGAATGGCACCGATGAAGTCGATCGCCTGTGTCGAGCCGCAGAAGCTTTTGCGTCGCTTGATGTCGATGGTTTTGTGCTCGGTTTTTTGAAAGATGGTGAAGTGGATATTGAACTGACGCAACGCGTGCTTGCGTGCGCTCCGCATACACGAGCAACCTTCCACCATGCGTTTGAAGATGCAAACGACAAACTACGCGCGTTAACCGATATCAAACGACTGCCGCAAGTCGATCGCATTCTTAGTCACGGCGGAAGAGACCAACTGACGTCGAGAGTCCAACGACTCGCAGAGTACGAACACGCCGCTGCTCCGCAGTTAACGATCCTTGCCGGTGGCGGCATCGACGCCAAGGCAATCGAGGAGATCAAACGCGCGACGCGGATTCGAGAGTTTCATGTTGGGCGTGCGGCGCGTCTGAATTTCCAGGTTGACGGTGCTGTACAGGCTTCGCTTGTCAGTGATCTGGCGCGTAAGTGTTGAGGGATGATGTATGGGTGAGTTTTCCAAATGGCTACTTCAGGATGATCAGAAGGAGCTGTTTGACTATCTCTTCGCGATCGTTCTGAACATCTTTTTCCTCGCCCTGACGACCCTGTTGCTGTGGCCACTGGGAAGGGCAACATTCGCGTTGCGCTTAGCGAAGGGTTACTGGATCTTTTGGACGGTCGTGATCATGACCAGCGTTCTGATGGTCCTGGTGCAACGGCTCTTCCGGCTGGATCTCTATTCACGTTTCGACGCTTATGTGATTTCCGGCCTGGCATTAAGCGGCTTTTTACAGGCTGGTTGGTCCGCCTTTGTGGCCCTTGTAATACGAAACTCACTTACAGATGCGTCCATCTGGAAAGCAATCGTTGTGTACGCGATCGCTGTTGTTTCCTGTTATGTTGCCGCCGTCATAGTAGGTGCGTTTTACGTCGGCGGTCTTTATCGCATGGTAAACCTGGCTGTCGCAGTTGTCAGTTTCGTCACGTTTACTATCTGGCCCTCCTCAGGCGCCGCACTCTATGGTTGGTTTTTCGATTTAGTGGGTAGACTCTGGCGACTGTGGCCGATACATTTGATGGTTGCCGAGAAAATTTTAGGCACTGTCCTCAACACCGGCCATTTTGAACTTACCTGCTGCGGCTAATTCGGCAGCGTCCTCAGGGCGATATTCCCAGTGCCATGATTCGTTCGAGACGGTGCGAACGAAGCCGTGCTTTGGAGCATTCGCTTTCAGCCATTCGTACACTTTGTCTGATCCGTCAAACACGTTATGACGAGTGTTGAGATCGAATGCCTGGCCGTGTTGATGATTCGAGTGCCCAGCCTTTGCAGCAAGATTGCCCTGACCTTTTTCAAACAGCTTTCGTAATGCAGCCTGTCGTTGAAACGTGCGAAAGGCGCTGTTGATTGAGATCGAGATGTTTTCAGCTTCCGCAGCATCCTTCAATTTGAGGTAAGGCGCGAGACTGTCGAGCGTGATCTGTTCCATCTCGGCGCCAAAGCCCACGATATTCACGAGTAGCTTTGGTCCAAGGTATTTGCCCAAACGCCAGCACGCATTCGGTCCCTTCTGATCGTTCCATTCATCGGAGAAGTAAAGATCAGAGCAGCCCTCTTTCAGATTCGTGGCTTTGGTCCAGCCGAGCTCCTCGCCCGGCTGCATCTGGCCCTGCACGATCTCGAGCTTGTTGACTTTGACAAACTTACCGTCAGGTGAAGTCTCGGTTACGGCGACAAACGATCGCACCGGGATCGACGTCCCTTTGGAAGCGAAATCTGGTGCGCCATCACGAATCAACGCGTTCGCGTCGATGCAGGTCATGTTTGTGCCTAATGGTTCGAGATCCCACTTCGTTGGCGCGAGGCCTGCGGTTTCATTCTTGAATCCGCCTTCGAGGTTCATCGCTGAGGTCCAACCATAAGACTGATCGCCACTCGCCGAGAGGGCGAACACAAAAGTGTGCCTGCCGGTATCACTCTTTACATCTGTCACTTTGATCTCTGTGCGCTGCGGAATTATTTTCACATCACCAACGCGCTTGCCAGGAGGACGATCCTCACCCGACTTGTATTTCAGTTCTTTCAACTTCTCATCACGAATAATTGCCTTGCTCGACTCCACTACAAATACTTTCCCTGGATAGCTTCTGAAGTTCACGACAACAACCCTCCAAAAATTAAATGCTTGAACTCTTGTGCTCACAGAGGCACAATGTGCACGTTTGTAGCAACATTTTGCGGCACACCTATCGAAAAACAAAGACAACTGCTTTTATTTTCAGATTCCCGGAAGACGCGACGGAGAGTCGATGACTGAACACGAAGACCAGATTGCACAATATCGTCTGAAGCTCGAGGAGACTGCCGCTCTCGTGGCGCGTATTCGCCATGAAATCAATAATCCACTGACCGGCGTGTTGGGCCAGGCCCAACTCCTGTTGCGCGAAGAGTTGAGTGAGCGATCGCGAAAGCGAGTGCAAACGATCGAGGATCTCGCGTTACGCTTACGCGACATTGTGGCCCAGCTGCGCGAGGTGCAAAGACCCAGCGGCGACGGCGAGGGATGAAGACAGTTTTAGACAGGATGTCAGGATTAACAGGATTTACAGGAAGTCTTGTTAATCCTGAGAATCTTGTTAATCCTGTGAACTGACTTCAACCGGCTTTCCTTTAATCTTCGTATCGCCGGCGACGAACACGCTGTAGCGATTGCCCGCGGGGATGATCGCCGGCTTGCCTTTCTTCAGACCCCACAATAGACCAACTGGTCCAAGGAAAACGGTCGTCGCGACTGCCGCCACTGCAACAGTCCCGCCTTTACTGTCGCCAACCTTCCGTTTCGTAAATCTCGCCGGAATGCGGTTACCGTCAGCAGCCATAACATCCTGCATGGCCCACTCCAGTTTTCCTGCATGGCCCCAGTGACCAGCTCGCTTCGCCGTGGTGATACGTGCTCTGCCTGCTGCTTCCTTTTCAAAGATCGTCAGTCCGTTTACCTGGACCGGCCTCACTACGACAAAGTCGACAATGTCGCCGATCTTGAGCTCTTCTCCAGACGCGTTTGTTTTCAACTGAATCTCGATCTCCGTTCCGTCCGGGACAGTTACCATACCGTCGGCTGGCGGAGTCGCCCGAACTGTTTCGGGTTTAGGATCCTGAAAGGTTGGAAAGGCAACTACACCCATGCTGATCGTCAGCATGAGAACAATAGACAAGAGTTTGGTCATGGGGTTATCTCCGTCAAAAAGTCAAATAGACAAACCTACGGGCGCTCTAAATTTTTAAACCAGAAAAGGGGAGAGTGGAGCCAGGGATAGGACAGATTCCAAACTAGAACAATCGTAAGTGGGCTACGCTAAACAGAAACCGTCTCTTCGTCTTCCAGAAGATAAGGACTTACATGAACCGGCTTGTCTTCGGCGTCCTCCGCCAATACAGCCTGAATAACCGGCAGACTCAAGGAATGTTTGGTTGTTGTTAACGGCACCGGCTTGCCCGCGGCATAGACCTTGTGCCGGCCATGCTCTTCATACCACTCGGCCAGGCCCGCGGTCTTGTGCATGTTCTCGATGATCTGGCGCCAGCCAACGCCCGTGTTGTATGCGCAGAAGGAGATCTCGCCTTCCTGAGTGCCGTAGGGAATTACGCACATCTCAGTACGACGAAAATCGTAATTAAAGAGATCCTGAAACCACATTCCCTCGACGCAGAGCACGCGCCAGTTATCGTTTGCATCAGCAGTCTTCTGGGCCATGCGGTCGTTACGATCGGAATTGGAATTGGTTGACGACGGCTTGAACAGGTTGATGATCTGCGAGATCGGAAATCCCTCCGGCGCTCGCTCAGCGCTGAAGTTTCGCATGATCGCCATGCCGAGTTGCGCGTAAGAGAGTTTGCGACCGCGTGCCGTGTCGGTGATCACCGCCACGTCTTTCATAAACTGTTCGTAGTTGAAGAATTCAAACAACGATTTGAATTCACCGGTGTTCTTGTTTACGACCAGAAGCGTGAAGATGCCGCAGTTCGGGTGACAATTGCACGACGACCAGCCCCACGGGGCATCAGCGCCCTGCAACATGTCCATCACGCTCGTGAAAGCCGAGTAGGACGAGAGCGGGAACCAGTCGCGCAGCGGTTGAATGTGACCACCGAGCTGATTCTTCAGATCGTGTGTCATGCCCGCGAGCGTGTAGCGCCACTTCTTGCGCAGCTCGTCAGAAATGTCTTCGTCGCGTCCGGTGAAGGAAACCGGCTGGAATGCGATCGTCTGCACCTTGTCGATGTTCTTCGCTGCAAACTCAACGATTTGTCCGATGCCGTCGTTGTTGAGATTGTTGACGATGGTGACGACGAGTGTGACTTTGATACCAGCTTCAGCGAGATTCTCAATCGCACGCAATTTGACGTCGAACAAGTTGCCGACACCACGATGCTTGTTCTTCTCTTCGCTGACTCCGTCGAACTGTAAATAGACGCCGTGTTGTCCAGCAGCTTTGGCCGCTTTGCAGAATTCGAGATCTTCGGCGAAACGAATGCCGTTGGTCGCTGCGAGAATTCGATAGAAACCGATCTTCTTCGCGTATGCGACTGCGTCAAGGTAGTAAGGCGAAAGTGTTGGCTCGCCGCCGGAGAAGAGAATGATTACCTGACGTCGTGGTTTAAAGGAGACAGCACGATCGAGAATCGCTTTGGTGTCTTCAAACGTGGGCTCGTGAACATAGCCAACCTGATTCGCATCCATGAAGCACGGATTGCACATCATGTTGCAGCGGTTCGTCAGGTCGACAGTCAAAACAGCGCCACGTCCAAACTTTATGTTCGACGTTCCATGCTTGTGGACGTCTTTGTCTTCGGCGGCACGGAAGTCACGTCCAAAGAAGAGTGATTCGATCCTTTCCAGAAAAGCGGGATCGGTCGACATCACGTCTTCGAATTCTCCATGCTTCGGACAAGTCTTTTTCATCACGACCTGTCCGTTGTCTTCGACGATCTGCGCCTTGATTTCACCGGGGTGCTCGTGCATCAGCGTTTCGAGCGGCACCGCGCCGGTGATCACAGCATTGCGAACTTCTTTTACGCAGGTTGGACAAAGACTGTCGGTTTCGCGTGGGAACCCGAGTGGTGGAGCAGTGCGTTCGTAGGATTTGAGAAGCGGACCCGGAGCCCAGTTGGGCCGAATCGCTTCACCTTCCGGCAGCCGCTGGTTGACTGACTGAAACGCGCGCCACGCGACATCCGAGAGACCGGAGATCAGCCGGGAGCTTTTTACTCCCGATAACTTGCTTTTATCTGATTCCCCGCGGCGAAACTGATCACTAAACAACGGCTTTTGGTCCCTCCAGATACTAAACCCCACAAACAGCCGAGCATGATAAACAGGATTTGCAGGATCCACAAGACGCGATTATCCTGAAAATCTTGTAAATTCAGGAAATACTGTAAAGAAATGTCAATTCACCCCACCGCCATCATCGAGGATCACGTCGAAATCGGCCCGAATTGCGAGATCGGGGCTTATTCCGTTATCAAGCGATTTACGCGTCTCGGTGCCCGGAATCGCATCTTCGAGCACGCGGTTATTGGCGGCGAGCCACAGGATGTGAAGTTTAAAGGCGAGACGAGCTACCTCGAGATCGGGGACGACAATATCGTTCGGGAGTTTTGCACGCTTCACCGGGCCAATGGAGAAGGAGAGACGACTCGCGTAGGTTCGCGCAACTTTTTCATGGTGGGAGTACACGTCGCGCACAACTGCGTCATTGGCGACGATAATATCTTTGCGAACGAAGTGGCGCTGGCTGGTCACATCACGATCGAGGATCACGTTTTTCTTTCCAACGGTGTTGGCGCGCACCAATTTGTGCGCATGGGCCGTCATGCAATGATTGGCGGGAAGTCAAAGATCGTGCAGGATGTGTTACCGTTTTTTATCACTGACGGTAATCCGCCGCGCGTGCGTGGTGTCAATAGTGTCGGGTTGCGACGCAGTGGCTTCAATGAAGACGAGAGACGCGCGTTGAAGGATGCGTATCGCATTCTGTTTCGATCGGCATTGCCGCTTCAGAATGCTTTGCAAACGCTCGACGAGCTTGAAGACGAGCATGTGGTCCACCTGGTGAATTTCATTCGTGGCTCTAAGCGCGGATTCGTGAGAGCTGAAAGATGAGAGTACAGGAACTCGCTAGTGTCGTGAGTGGTCGTGTGGTTGGCGACGCGGGAACGCGGATCGAACGGATTGCCGATCTGGACCAGGCGCGTGAGGGCGAGATTGCGTACGTCGACAATGAGAAGTTGTTTGACGCGGCCGCGGAGAGTAAAGCGTCGTGCTTGATTGTGCGCGATGGCGTTGAGTTCGCGGATCGAACGTTGATCGTCGTTGCCAATCCGAAGCTTGCGTTTGCTTTGGTGGGCGCTGCGCTTTATCCGGCGGTGCGTCGCGAACCAACAATTCATCCGACGGCGGTTGTTGCTGAAACTGCCGACATTGCGCTCACCGCATATGTTGGTCCAAATGTTTGCGTCGGTGAGCACACGCATGTGGGCGGTTATACGAGGCTCGAACCGGGTGTGGTTTTGGGCGCGAATGTGACGGTTGGCGATGATTGTGTGCTGCATCCCAACGTTGTTCTGTACGACGGCGTGTCGATTGGAACTCGTGTGATATTGCACGCGGGAGTTTGTCTTGGCGCGGATGGGTTTGGATACGTGCGGCACGAACTCGGTTATCAGAAGTTTCCGCAGGTCGGAACGGTGGTGATCGAAGACGACGTCGACATTGGCGCATACAGTTGTGTGGATCGCGCCGCGCTCGGACGAACGCGAATCGGTCGTGGCACGAAGCTCGACAATATGGTCCACGTTGGTCACAACTGCGACATCGGCGAGCGTGTCGTGATTGCGGCGCAAACAGGGATTAGCGGCAGTGTGGTGATTGAAGACGATGCAGTGATTGGCGGGCAGGTCGGTTTTGGAGATCACACGCGAGTGCAGAAGGGCGCTGTGATCGGATCGAAAGCCGGAATCTTACCGGGCAAGATCGTGCGACCAGGCGTTTGGTGGGGAATTCCCGTGCAGCCGCTCGATCAATACAAACGCATGAACGCTCACATGAACCGCCTGCCGCAGATGCACGAGGAGATCAAGCGCCTTAATGCGGAGATTGAAGAGCTGAAGAAGAAGATATAGGTCGTATATGTCCTATAGGACCTATACCAACTTAAGGATCTGCGCTGCGGCTCGCTGAGAGGCGCCAGGTTCACCCAACCGATGGGCCACATCGCGCAAACTCTCCCGCATTCCTTTATTAATTTTGGGTTCGAGCAACTGGAGCAGTTCGTTCGCCAGGTTCTCACCCGTGAGTTCATCCTGCATCAGTTCTTTCGCAATCTCTCGTTCCGCCACGAGGTTTACCAGGCCGTAATGCTCCACGGTGATCAAACGCCCGAGCGTGTGCCAGTTGATTGGCGACTCTTTGTAAACAACCACCATCGGCGTTTCGAGTAGCGCTGCTTCGAGTGTCGCAGTGCCACTGGCGACTGCCGCCACGTCGCAAGCCGCGAGTGCTTCGCGAGTTTGTTGTTCGATTAGTTTGACGTTGGTCGCCATACTCTCTCGAACCTCTCTGATGCTGCGGCTCGGAGCGACCACAACAATTGGCTGGACGTCAGGTCGTATCGCGCGAAGTTGATCGATCGCCGCGAGCATCGGCGGCAGAATTCGCTCCAATTCCTTTATCCTGCTGCCTGGCAGGAAAGAAACAATCGGCCGCGCCGGATCGAGATCGTTGCGACGGCAAAACTCCTCGCGTCCAAAACGCGCTTTCACTTCTCCTGATAAGGGATGTCCGACAAATTCGACGTGGTCCACGCCTCGCGCTTTGTACCAATCAGCTTCAAACGGCAGGATCGACAACAGCAGATCTACGTCGCGTTTGATGTTGCGAATCCGGCGCGGGCGCCACGCCCAAAGTTGAGGACTGATGTAATAGATCACCTTCAAGCCGCGACGATGCAGACTCGACGCCAGTCGAAGATTGAATTCCGGCCAGTCAACGAGGACAACTGCATCTGGCGATTGTTCGATTGCTGCAGCTTTGAGTTTGCGAAACGCTTTGATGAATTTTTGGAAGACGCGCCCGACCTCGACGATTCCCATGATCGCGAGTTCGTCCGAGTTGACGATTGTCTCGACACCGGCCTCACGCATCAACGGCCCGGTCGCGCCGAAGAGATCAAATTCGCCGCGTTCACGAAGCGCTTTGACAAGCGCTGCAGCGTGAGCATCACCCGACGGCTCACCGGCAACGATCATCAGTTTGTGTCGCTTGCACACGGCGCGGATGATACCAGACCATAGGTCATATACGACTTATAGGACCTATTCCATTTTCGTGCTAGCATCCACGCGCCACATAAATATGATCCGTTATCTACTGGCTATCATAACTCTCCTATTTGCTTGCCAGTTTGTATTCGCGCAGCAAACCAATCCGGTCGATCGCAAAGTCGCGAATCCGATGACGGATACTCCCAACGTCAATCCTCTTAATACGGATCAACCCGTGCAGCGTCCGCGCCGGACGCAAGGTGGCGTGCAGGGCGTCGCTACCGACGAGATCAAGGTTGCGGCTGCGAAGGAGAACGGTTCCGGCCCTGAGGACGCGCGCGTCGTCGTCTACGAAGGCAACGTCGACATTCGCATCGGCACTTACCGTTTGCAGGCAGACAAGGTCACCGTTTACACCGCCGAAAACAGAGCAGTCGCGGAAGGTAACGTCGTTTTCGATCAGGCGGACCAGCAGCGCATCACGGGATCGCGTGGCGAGTGGAACTATCGCACTAAGACCGGTTACTTCGTCGACTCCACCGGTTATACAAATCAGACTCAGGACGGTACGCGCATTTATTTCACTGCGGATCGCGTCGAGAAGATCAGTCTCGACACGATCATCGCGACGAACGTTCAGGTAACTGCCTGTGACGAAGACGTTCCCAAGTGGAGTTTTCACGCGAGCAAGACGCGAATCAAAACCGGAGACCGCGTTTACGTCTATGGACCAAAGCTGAAGCTGAAAAACGTTCCCGTCTTCTTCCTGCCGTATGCTTCAGTTTCAATTAAGACTCGCGATCGCGCTTCGGGGTTTTTGACGCCGACGTTTGGGGGTTCGGGCGCGAAGGGCCTTCGTTTATCGAACGGCTACTATTTAACCCTCGGTCGTTCGGCCGATTTCACCTTCCGAAACGACATCTATACGCAGCGTGGCCTTGGTTTCGGCGGTGACCTGCGCACGCGTGCCAACTCGCGCTCCTATCTCAACGTCGGATTCTACGCCGTCAAGGATCGCATCTTTGGTCCATCCGCCGATGACGCTCATCCGGATCAAGGTGGTTCGAGTCTTTATGTAGACGGCGTTCATTACTTCAAAAACGGTTTCATAGCGGTAGCAGACGTAAACATCACTTCGAACCTCGCTTTCCGGCAGGTGTTCTCCGACAACATTCAACAAGCCATCTCGCCGGAAGAGACTTCACAGGTTTTCATAAACAAGGACTACAACGAGTACAGCTTTAACTTTCTCGCACGCACGCAGGTAACGTCGCTCGCGGCGGCACGTATTCGTATCCGCCAGTTGCCGAGTATCAGCATCGACAAGCGTCCCGCCATTGTGAGTTTCTTCAAGAAGCTGCCCCTGTATTTTTCTTTCAGTGGTTCTGCCGACGGTGTGAGCCGGAAAGAGACTGTTGAAGACGCGGTGCAGTTTGTGAGTGACGTCGGGGGCAATGCGATTATCACGCCCTCGATCGTGCAGCGACTCGATCTGCATCCGCGATTCGAGTTACCGCTGAGCTTTGCCGGCTGGAATATTACGGCTTCGGGCGCGGGACGAGTAACCTTCTATTCCAACTCACTCGATCCGAACACGCGTGATGTTTTGAGCCGCAACCTGACGCGGTCTTACGGAGAGTTTGAACTCGACGTGCGACCGCCCGCGTTTGCGAGGGACTTTCGACGTGGTGGCAATTTCCTTTTCCGTCACGTGATCGAGCCGTACGTGACGTATCGAAGGCTGGCGGGCATTAACAACTTCGATCGCATTATTCGATTTGATTACATCGACGCCATTGCCGACACAAACGAGATCGAATTCGGTATCGCCAACCGTTTCTTCACGCGACGCTCGACTGAAAACGTGAGTGACGTGCCTGTAAAAGAAATGGACGACGAGGGCAAACCGTTGCTGTCGAGCCAGCCGTACGAAGCGTTGACGATAACGCTGCGCGGGAAATACTTTTTCGACCCGTTCTTTGGCGGCGCGTTGCTGACGAATCAACGCAATCAGTTTTATCCGATCAATACGCTTTCGGGGTTTGTGTACGGCGGCGTGCCGCGACGCTTCTCGCCCGTCAACATCGATGCGCGTTATCGCCCGCGAAGACATCTCTTCGTGGATTTTCGGACCGACATCGATTCACGCAGTCTCGAGATGCGCTCGCTATCGACGACGTTCGGATTACAAAAGTCGATCGTCGAGATCTTCCAGAGTTTCTACTACACGCGTGCGATCCAGCTCACACCTGACCTCGCGCAGTTTGCCGATCCGCGTGGTTTCGAGGCGGGCACAGTGCGGGGATCGCAGTGGAGTCCATCGGCGTTTATCGGCAATCGCGATCGCGGCTGGTACGGTGGAGCGTCCTTCTTTTTCGACTTTCAGAAGCGGCCGGGCAGAGGCGACAACTCGCTCATCAGTTCGACGATAACGCTCGGACATGCGTGGGATTGTTGTGCGGCAACGGCGCAGTTTTCGAGTTTCAACGTGGGCCTGCGAAAAGAGAATCGTGTCGTTTTTGCGTTTCGACTGAACGGCATCGGCAGCTTCGGCACCGAACAGATCGGCCAACGCGCCCGGTAACCATCTTTGTAAATCCTTAATCCTGCAATCATGTCCCCATTTTAGACAGGATTGCAGGATGTACAGGATTTACATGATTCGACTTGAACGATTGCCGCATCGCGCGCCATAATAACCGGGCAACCAAGACGGTTGCCTTTGCCTCAAAGATCGGCTTCACCTGAAGGCCCAGCATCAAAGAGAAGTAATCCTGGTCTCCCGACTCCCGTATTGGGGTCAATCACCAACGAAGAGGGACGAATGAAAAAGCGTAAGAAAACAAAGAAGAATGATACTGCGACGAGTGCGCGGCGTATGCCCGCATTAATCGCCCTGGCTCTGGTTGTCGTAGTTATCGGAGCAATATCGGCTGTCTCCAGGCAGTTAGTGGCCGGGAAACAAAGCCAGCCAGGGAGTCCCAACGCGTTGAGAGATTCGAGTAGTAAGAGTTACAGGACCGTCAAGGTCGCGGGCCAGGACGTTCAGGTTGATCCCCAAACGGGAAAGCTGAAACCGCTCACTCAGCAGGAAGCTCAGGCGCTAGCCGCGGGACTCAAGAAAATGCTGAATAAATCGGCGGAAGGACTCACCGAAGTTCAGAACGCCGACGGTTCAACGACCATGGATCTCGAAGGCCGCTTTCGCCACGTCGTAGTCGCTCGTGAGCGCGAGGATGGCTCGCTATCAACGTCGTGCGTCGACACTCCTCGGCAGGCGGCATCGGCCATGGGAATTGATCCGAAGCTTTTCGGCATTGACGATACGCCCGGCGCCACAAAACAAAACCAGAAAACGCGACAGAGGAACTAGACGCCAATGAATATGCATTTTCTTACCAGCCGGCGTGTGTTCCTGTTCGCGTTTGCGACCATTCTTCTTTTTTCGTCTTCCGCTTTTGGTGCGGTAACAATCACCGTTAAAAATAACGATGGCCCAGGCGTTGGTTTCAACGACGCGACTGCCGTTTCTCCAGTTGGAGGAAACAACGGCACGACGTTGGGACAGCAGCGACTAATTGCTGCTCAGGCGGCCGCGAATATCTGGGGCCAGGTTCTGACAAGCAATACCACGATCGTGATTGGCGCAACGTGGTCTAGTAGTTTGCCGTGCGAGGACACAGGAGCCACACTCGCATCCGCCGGTAGCCATAGCGGAACAAGAAACTTTCCCGGCGCTTTTCCCAATACCTGGTACCCACTGGCGCTTGCGAATGCGCTTTCCGGAACCGATCGGAATGGCCTGACTGTCGAGATAGACGCAGTGTTCAACAGTCGCATCGGCGAGGTGGGCTGTCTATCCAGCAGATCCTGGTACTACGGACTTGATAACAATCACGGTAGCTTTGGCGTCGATCTCGTCACTGTAGCCTTGCACGAGTTTGGACACGGCCTTGGCTTTTCGTCATTCACGGATGAGATGACTGGCGTGCAGCCGTCCGGATCGCCCACCATTTACGACCGGTTCCTCAAGGACAACACAACCGGCAAACTCTGGCCGGATATGAGTAACAGTGAACGAATAGCTTCCGCCATCAACTTTCGTAATCTGGTTTGGATAGGCTCTACGGTAACAACTGCCGTGCCCGGTGTTTTAAGTAATGGTTTTGACGGCCAGAATCACGCACGACTCTATACACCTAATCCCGTTGAAGCGGGGTCGTCAGTTTCTCACTTCGATACGAGTCTTTCACCGAATCAATTGATGGAGCCGAACATCAGCAACAGTCTGACGCACAACGTCTCGACTCCACAGGATCTGACGTTATCGCTGTTGGTCGATCTTGGCTGGAACGCCGGCCCCGGACCTTCACCAACACCGACGCCTTCGCCACCAGCTAACGACAATTTCGCGTCCGCGCAGGTGATCGCAGGCTGTACGGGATCGGTGAACGGCACTAACGTGGGCTCGACTCACGAAGCCGGAGAGCCGAATCATTTAGATGACGGCACTGGCGGCACTCATTCGGTGTGGTATCGATGGCAGGCACCAGTCAGCGCCAGTGTCACCATCGACACCTCGGGAAGTAACTACGACACCGCGCTCGCCGTTTACACGGGTTCAGCAGTCAATAGTCTGACTGCCATTGCGAAGCACGATGACGTAGTCCCTGGAGTCGTGCAGACCAGTATCGTCACGTTCAATGCGACCGCTAATACCATTTACCAAATCGCCGTAGACGGGTTCGACGGCGGCGATGGTGGAGATAGTGGCACCATCAAGCTGAACTGGACCCAGAGCAACTGTAGTGTGTCTGCGACGCCACCTCAGATTCTTCTCGAGCAATCGGGGCCGGTGGCGGATCAGGCAGCTATTTTCGATTCCATTCTCCACATCAGGGATCCGTTTCTCGTGTTCAATAGCGCCAACCTGTTTCTTCCGGCGGGTGATACAAACACGAGAGTGGTGATTTTTGTGGCGAATTTGCCATCACAGACGTTGACGGTCAATCTGCTCGACAGTAACAACAACTCGTTTGACCTGACACCGATTGACGTGCACGAGTTCACTGATTTGCAGTTCAGTCAGGTCACTTTCCGGCTGCCGAACGGTCTGTCGTCGGGCACCGTCAGGGTCAAGGTGATTTCACAGAGCGTGACTAGCAATACGGCAACGTTCAGGATTCTTTGACGGGTCGAATAGCCCGGGGCAAATATTTTTCGGCCGTGGCCCGGAATAAAGCATCAAAAGGCAAATTTCCGGGTCATTAGTCGTGTTAGGTTACTAAAAGACGGTGAAGCTAAACAGTGTTGACAGAAGGTTAGGGCGCAAGTATAGTTTCTGGTCAAGCGGCCAGAAGGCACGCCTAGCCTCATTCCTAAATCAGAACCGATCCCCAGGTTCCCCAGGGTTGGAGTTGAATATGAAAAAGTTCTTAGCCGCATCATTCCTGATGCTTGTCGTTTCCGCCATCGGTTTTGCCCAGTCACCGCCGACATTGAGAATCGTTACCGAAACACCGGGACTCCCGTCGGAGCTGTTTTATGGTGATATCAAGGTCAAACCGCTGAGACTGAGACCCGGAACCAATACAGTGATTACCATTGCTGACTATGATTTTTTCATATCTCAGCAGTACATCGATTTCTTACGGCGCTTTCCCGAGCCGGCCGGGTTGCAGTTCTATCTCAATATCCTGAACGGATGCGTGCAAACCGATATCGAGTGCATCAAGTTTACGAGGGGTGCGCTCTCGGCCAATTTCTTCCGTTCGCCAGAGTTCCAGCGCAAAGGTTCATACGTGATGTACCTTTACATGACGTCTTTGGGACAGCGACCGGCAACGGTGGCTGAGCTTGGCGATCCGACCAAGATCGACAGGCCTCACTACGCGGAATTTATGACTGACCTGGCGGCGATTTCAGTGCCGGATGACGATCCGGTGCTAGGCGAGCAAAAGAAGGTCCAGCTGACTGACGCCTGGATGCAGCGGCCCGAAATCAAGGCCATTTACGATCCGCTGTCGAACACGGCTTTCGTGCAGAAACTCGTAGACACGGCAGGAGTGACCATTCCGAACCAGGCTCAACTGGTTACGGACTTGAATACGGCTGCCAAGACGCGAGCTCAGGTATTGCGCAATATCGCTGAGAGTACCCAGGTCAATGACAAGTTCTACAAGGCGGCGTTCGTAACCATGGAATACTTCGGTTACCTGCGACGTGACCCGGAAATTTGCGTGGGCAGTCCCAACCCGTCTCAGTGTGGTTACATTTTCCACAACGAGCGGTTTAAGTTGGCGGCCGATCCCGACTTCCTCGAGAACACGATTGTGCGCGGCTTCATCGAGTCGCCGGAATACATCAATCGGTTCTAAGACGATTTAAAGTAGCGTCTCCAAAACAAGGCTGGTCCTTTTTGCGAAGGGCCAGCCTTGATCTTTTTGGCGTAAGCAGTTAATTCAGGAGGAGATGCGCTTTGGACTCGACGGCTTACCGCTGTGTAGGAAAAAAACAGGCGTTGGCCATTACACGTTTGAATTGGGGCGTGCGCTCGCTGCTATCGCCTCCGACCATCAATTCGAGCTCGTCTCGCCATCGCCGTTTACATCGATAGATAATTCGTTTCCGCCGAACCTCAAGCTCGTCAACGCCGGCCTTGACCGTCTGAGACGTCGCGGCTGGTGGTCCATATATTTGCCGCGCTACTGCCGGCGTGAGTCGTTTGCTCTTTTCCACGGGACCAATTTCGCTCTCCCTTACTGGGTGAATTGTCCCACCGTTCTCACGATTCACGACCTGTCACTGCTTCTTTATCCCGAGACCCATGAAAAACACCTGGTGCGACGAGCGCGCATGAAGCTGCCGCGTGCTGCGCGTAAGGCTACCGCAATCATCACGCCGTCGGAGACAGTGAGAGGCGAAGTCTGTGAGCATCTAGGAGTCAGCGCAGACAAAGTGTTTGCAATCCCGGAAGCTGCCCGTGCTTGCTTTTATCCGATGCCTGCATCCGAGAGTCGGCCTGATTGTGAGCGACTTGGAGTTGAAGCCGAGTTCATACTCTTCGTAGGTACCATCGAGCCGCGCAAGAATCTGTTGACGCTGGTGCGCGCGTTTGAACAGATCATTCGATCGACTTCATCAACATTGCAGCTAGTTGTCGCCGGTGATGAAGGGTGGCTCTCGGGTGAGTTGATGGATTACTTGCGCGACAAACCCATCGGCGAGCGAGTTCTGTTCACTGGACATCTGCCGGATGATGACTTACGAGCACTTTATTCATCATGTCGAGTATTTGTGTATCCGTCGTTGTACGAGGGCTTCGGTTTGCCACTGCTGGAAGCAATGGCCTGCGGAGCGCCGGTAGTTACCAGCAGAATTCCCAGCATCGTTGAGACAGTCGGCGAGGTTGCTCGTTTGATTTCCCCGACTGACGTTGATGATCTCGCGCGGGGCATAACGGCTTTGCTCGACGATGCGAGCGAGCGAGAACATCGTTCCGCCAGCGGCATCACGCACGCAAACAAATTTTCCTGGGAGCGCACAGCAACAGCGACGTGGCAGGTCTATCAAAAGGTATCCACAGATTACACAGATTCTTTTATTTAATCTGTGTAATCTGTGGATGGCTAATCGAAAACGAAATTGAATCGCTTGGTAATGTACGAACGCTGCTTGGCCATGCTTAATCGCCACGCGCTGGCGTCGACTACAAAGTGGGACATCGTCGCTCCCAAAACTGCTCCAAAGAGGAAGTCAGCGATTCGCGCATAGGCCCACGTGCTTTTCACGAATCCGATCTCACGAAGATCGTTCACTCGCCAAAACGCAAAACCGACAAGCAGCAGGAAAACAAGAAAGACTGCGACGTTCTTATAAAGCGCTGGTCGCACTTTGTCCCCAGCATTTACTGAGATGACGCTCATGAAGATGATGTATTGCAAACCGTGCGCGATTGCGTAGCTGAGGAATCCGATGTTGTTGTCAGTAGAAATAAACACGGGCGCAAAAAAGAAAACGGAAGTGAAGAAAAAGAGCGTCTTGAAGAGCGAGGTATCCTGAAAGTATTTGAAGTAGACGGCGACACTAAAAGCAGCGAGGGCAAAAAAGCTCAGGAAACCAATCTGATAAAGATAGTCAAAGCTCACGCGCAGGTATGCGGGCGCGACAGCCGCTCCGAGCACTTTGAAAGTGCCAAGAATTGCCAGCACGGTTCCGCAGTCGATAGCGATCTTCTCGGCCTTCCTGGGTGCTCTTCCAGTTTCCGCAATCGACGCGAATGCGTATATCCCGACATTCTGGCGACCGTAGTGAAACGCCTGCCACGCCCAGTAGATCAATAAAGCAAATGCCTGGATCGTGAAGCTTGCGAAGGCGAAAACAAGCCCTGTCGCGACGATCAAAAGAATCGGGACAAGAATGTAGCGGACTCGATGACTCTGTCTGATCGAGGAAAAATCCTTGTCAGCGTAGAAAAAGAGCGTGGCTGGAACGTGAGCCGTTCCGAGGAAGAGAAAAACCGCTTTAAGATTTGCCAGGCCGCCAGTCTGACCGAGCGAAGGCGCTATCAGGATAAAGAAGGCAATCGGCACCCACGTAGCGAGCAATAGACTGATGAGAAACCAACGTCTGAGCAGAAGGCCGCTGCTCCGTTCATGCAGTGCGCCACCGGCAATCGTGTTTGAAGATACTCTTTCCATGACTGAGGTCAGGCGTTAACGGGTTCTGCCGTAACAGAACTCCCACGAACGCTCTTGCGCCGAACTCTTACCGTCGCGTCGAGATTCGTAACTCCTTCCATCGCGACAGTACTCATCACGTGAAAAAAGAACGCTCCGTCAAGCCAGTCATAACTGACTCCATCGAGGCTATGAACGCCAACGGTTATTGAATAACTGTCGGGCGCGAGCCAGCAATTAAGATTGAAGCTTACCTCGACAGTTTCGCCACGCTGAACGGGGCCAAAGTGCTCCTGCTGCAAATCCGTATTAGTGCCATAGATGTGAATGCCGTGACGGTTACGGATCAGAAACCCGCAGACGGGTGCTTCATGTGGCTCTCGGAATTGCACCCGAACTCTTATCACGACTTCCTCCCCAGTCTCAACAAACTCGATCGGCTGCAGTGTGGTATTTAGAAGTTCAACCGAAGTGATGGCGGCACTACCATCTCCGTGACGGTAGGTGAACGAGAGTTTCGGCGGATTCTCCAGATCTGCGTCAACGGGTTCATCGAGTTGAGGTGGTTGCGTATCTTCATAAGTCGATTCGCGAGCCATGATCAACTTCTGATAGCGATTGAGAACATCCGTCGGCTTGCCCAACGCCTCGACACGTCCCTCGTGAAGCAGCAATGCTCTCGAGCAGAGCGCGCGTATCGCACTCGGATCGTGTGAGACCAGCAGGATCGTCATGCCGCTTTCCTGCATCTCGCGAATGCGCCGCATGCATCGATGTTGAAAGACTGCATCACCCACCGCGAGCGCTTCGTCGACGATCAGGATTTGCGGCATCACGCTGATCGCGGCCGCGAAGGCAAGCCGGACATACATGCCGCTCGAATAGGTCTTGACCGGTTGATGTATGAACTCACCGATCTCGGCGAAACGCTCGATGAAGGGGAGGGCGGCGAGCGTTTCGGCGTGAGAGAGGCCTGTCAAGGAGGCGTTCATGAAAACGTTCTCAACGCCGGTAAACTCAGGATTGAATCCAGCGCCAAGCTCCAGCAGTGCTGCTATCCGGCCCGTGCTCCAAACGCTGCCCAGGGTTGGTTGCAGAGTACCGGCCACGATTTGTAACAAGGTCGATTTGCCACAACCGTTGGGACCGACGATCCCAAACGTCGTCCCTGGTTCGACCTCGAAACTGACGTCCCTTAGTGCCCAGAATTCCCGGTGAGTTTTCCAGCGACCGAGAGTCGCCATCTCCTTAAGCCGATCCGCAGCCCGCTCATAGATGCGATACTGTTTGGAAACGCCTTCTACTCGCAGGACTGGCTCCATGGCCGTATCATACAGATTTTGTATTCAATCTGTGTAATCTGTGGATAAAGACGTTAGAATCTCAGCAACCTATGCTTAACGACGGTCCCAATCTGGATGTGCAGCGGTTAATGCACGAGATTCGCGCCAGAGTTGCCAGCGAGAACGGCAGTTCTGAAAGTCAGAATGCGCCAGTAACCGCTCCGGCCAACGGACATCCGAAACAGGCGAGGCAGGCGAAGCACTACCACGTCAACGACCTCCTGGGGTTTCACGGCGAGGACTTTGTGCGCAACGCGTATCGAGTGCTGTTGGATCGCGAACCCGATGAAGCGGGCGTCGCGCATCACATGGACCAACTGGCAAGTGGTCGCTTCAACAAGATCGATGTCTTGTCCAGCTTGCATTCATCGCCCGAAGGCAGCAAAACCCAGGTAAAACTCAGCGGTCTATCATTGCCTGTTACCGTACGACGGTTGGGACGCCTTCCCGTCATTGGCTACGTTGTTCGACTTTTTGTGTCCATTGCACGGCTGCCACTTCTGATTCAGCACCAGAATCGATACGAGTTTTACAACTGGTCGCAACAGCAAAGAATCGCTGCCGATCAAATTCAACATCATCAGGAATTGAGTGAGACTCTTCAGCAGATCTCGGCACAGATACTCGAGATCATGCAGCGCGCCGCGCAGCAACAACAGGCAAACGAACTTTCATTGCGACAGAGTAACGAAGTGGCATTGCAGCAGTATGAAGAGTTGCTAGCCAAATTTCATGAGTTTGCAAGCGCGACCGAAGCACGTTTGGCAGGCAGCGCGGAGTCGTCGCAAAAACTGAGCGAACAGATTTCATCACAAGCTCAGCAGCTTCTCCATTACCAGCAGATTGTTCAGCAATTACAGCAGGTTCTACAGCAACAACACGAGCACCTTCAGCAACTACAGCAGATCACGAGTGAACAAAAAGCAGAGACTCAGAAAGGTCTCAACGACCAGCAACAAATAAGCAGTAAAATCCGTGCCGACCTTCAACCCCTGATCCTGCAGCAGCAAAAAACCGACGTTGAGCTGTTGATGCAAGAACGGCGGCTAACAGTCTTGCTCCAGGAGGTTGCGCGAAACACTCCTGCACTTGCTGAAGTCGCAAAGCATGAAGAAGAGCATCTGCATGATTCGCTTTATGCTTCGTTTGAAGACGAGTTTCGCGGACCACGTGACGAGGTTCGCCGGCGGTTGCAGGTTTACATTCCTTTCCTGAAGGAAGCAGAAATCACTGGCGGAGTTTTGGACATTGGCTGCGGACGTGGCGAATGGCTGCAACTCGTCAAGTCGGAAGGCATTGAAGCTCAGGGAGTGGACCGCAATCGAGTCTTCATTGAACAGTGTCGTGCGGCGGGTCTGAATGTCGTCGAGAATGACGCTTTGATCTACCTCCGAAGTTTACCCGGCGAGAGTCTCAATGCTGTTACGATCTTTCACCTGGTAGAGCATCTGCCGCTCGAGACGCTGATCAACGTCGTCGACGAGATCGTGCGTACTTTGAAGCGCGATGGTCTTCTTATCATCGAGACGCCAAATCCCGAGAACCTCATTGTTGGCAGTCATACTTTTTATGTTGACCCCACACATCGCAACCCGATTCCAAGCCAGACGCTGCAGTTTCTACTCGAAGCTCGGGGCCTGCGCACTTTGGATGTATTGAAATTGCGCCCGCGTGATGAAGTGAAGCTCGCAGAGGATAGTGAATTAGTCACCAGGTTCAACGAGCACTTCTATAGCGCGCCCGACTACGGAATCATTGCTCGGAAGCCTTAATCTCTGCCTCATGTTCAATAAGAAGATCGGCATCATTACTCCATGGTTCGGGCACTTCGCGGGCGGTGCGGAGCGCCTGGCCCGGGGGATGGCAGGCGAATTGAACAAACGGGGAATTGCGACTTTTGTGTTTACGACATGTTCAAAGTCGCCTTACGACAGTTGGTGGCAGGATCACTATGAGCCCGGGCTTTACGAAGTCGAAGGAATTCAGACGCGCAGATTCGCGACTAACAAAACGCGTGAGCCATATGACGCCGCGATCAGTAAGCTGTCGCGCGGCAAGAGTCTTTCGGCAAGTGATGAAGAAGACTTTTTTAATTACGGACTCAACAGCAGCGATCTTGTAAACGCGCTCGGGGAATATATCGGCGACGAATACGAGCTACTGGTGCTGCCGTATTTTTACGGCCTCACACATTCAGCAATCAATCAGTATCCAAACCGGATTTCGCTGATCCCGTGCTTTCACGATGAGCCGCAGTTTTACTGGGCCGCAACGGAACGGTTGCTTGCAAACTCGAAACACGTATTCTTCAACGCCTACGAAGAAAAACTGCTGACTATCAAGCAATATGGGCGGCGCATCGGGCGCAGCATCGTCGAGAGCGCGGTTACTGGCGTCGGAGTTGAACTACCTTCAAGTAACGGACACATTACAGAGAAAGCAGAGCCACTGCCGGAACGCTATTTTGTTTATGCAGGTCGCAAAGAACGGGGCAAGAATGTTCATCTGCTCGCGGAATGGTTTCTCGAATACGCTGCAAAATATCCGCGCAACACAAAACTCGTCTTTCTAGGGGGCGGCGACAAGTCGCTTGTACCCGTGGATGATCGTTTCATCGATCTCGGGTTTGTTTCGGAGGAACGAAAACTCCAGGTGCTAAAGGATTCGTTGGGGATCATTAATCTCTCTGACAATGAGAGTTTTTCGATCGTCATCATGGAAGGCTGGCTCGCTGGTGTACCGTGTGTTGTTTCAGCTAACTGCGCGGTTACGCAGAGTCATGTGAACCGTTGCAACGGTGGTTTGTCGGTATCAGGAAAGCATGAGTTTTGCGAGGCTGTGAAGTATCTGGAGGAACAGGAAACGATGCGCCATCGAATGGGTGCAAACGGCCGGCAATATCTGGCACGTGAATTTTCTTTCGACGTGGTGTTGGGTCGTTACCTGAGTGTGCTCGCAAGGCCGTAGACGAGTGGTTTGTTAATTTGGATTTCTCTGTGCAACCTCAGTGTTCTCCGTGTTTCTGTGTTTGTAGAAACTCGAGATACAACAACCCAGAGTCACCGAGAACACTGAGGTACGCTAGCACTAAATGAAAATACTGATCGACGGACAAACACTCTCGACGCCCGATATCAATCGCGGAATAGGGAAGTATTTCATAAACAGCATCGAGTCGATGCTGCAGTACGACTTTACCAACGATTTCTACCTCAACACGTCGCGGCGAGCGAACCTCTCAGTGTTGTCACCCTGGGCTCGTGGAAAACTACACGTTCTCGAGAATGATGCTTACGACACGCGCGTTTCCAGAAATGGTGATGGCCCAGCATACGAACAACTCTATTCCGACACCTTGAATAACGACATTGAGCGATTGGGCATCGACGCCTATTGGACGCCCAACGCGTTAATGGACAACGTGATTCTGCCGTTTCGTCAAAGCAGCAATTGCGTTTATGCGGTCACGATTTTCGACCTCATCATTTCAGTGATGGAAGACACGTACGCGAAACACTGGCCCGCGGCAAGCATTGTTTCTTACAAGAATAAGCTGAAGCGTTTGGCGCAGGATTTCGATCTCTTCTTCCACATCTCTCATCACACCAAGTCGGATTTTCTGAACGCGTTGCCGGTCGCAAACAAGCGTCACGTGGTCACACATCTCGCGGTCGATTCATTATTTCAGCCGCCCGTTTTCCCCGTACCTTCCAACGGGGGCGATTATGTGATCTATCCCGGCGGATTCGATCCTCGGAAGAACATGGACCGTGCAATAGAAGCCTTCGCCCGACTCCACGAGAAATACCGAAGCCAAGAAAGCATTCAATCCACCCGATTGTGCATCGTCTGTCACTGTGACAAAGCAGGCGAAACCCAGCTCTTGAATCTCGCCCGCAAACTCGGAATCGAGGGGAAAGTTTGGCTGACTGGTTTTATCGACGAACGTGTCCTGGTTGAAACGTATCAGAAAGCTCGTTGTCTTTTCTTCCCATCACTGTACGAAGGATTTGGACTTCCCGTGCTCGAAGGGCTGGCCTGCGGGCTTCCTGTTGCAGCATCCCGCAGTTCGTCTATTCCCGAAGTGGGTGGCGACTTCACGATCTATTTCGATCCGTACAACGTCGAGGAAATGGCCGACGCTCTTCAGCAAACGTTGCGGGCGCCGGCGGATCCTGAGTCAAAGAGACGAAGATATCAATACGCGCATGAATACAGCTGGAAGAAAACTGCACTCGCAACTCTTACTGCGCTGACCGAGCCGCCGATCAGTTTGGATGAATCCATCGCAGCAGATAATGAAGTTGACCCGGACTTCATCGACGTTCGCCGGCGCATGAACGAGTGGTCGGTTGAGGAGTTGTGTGAAACTGCCGAAGAGTTCTTCGCCCGAGTGGAGAATTGGGATTACCTGCACGCCAAGCCCCTCGCAGCTGTAAACGAAACACCGGAGCTGCTCGTCAATTTCGCGCAAGTTGTACGGGGACTGAAACTGCTTCCCGATATGACGATTGTCGACTTCGGCGCCGGTTCCTGCTGGACTTCTCGTTTTCTTAGCCAGTTGGGATTACGAGTTATCGCCGTTGACGTGTCGTCTACCGCGCTGAAGATCGGGGAAGAGTTGTACAAGCGAAGCCCGCTCGTGGGCGATCAGCCTCAACCTCGTTTTGTGCATTTCGATGGGCACACGTTGGACCTTCCGGATGAGTCGGTCGATCGCATTAGCTGCTGGGACGCATTCCATCACGTTCCCAATCCGGGCAAAGTGCTGATGGAAATGGCGCGCGTGCTTAAGCCCGGTGGAATTGCCGGGTTCTCTGAGCCTGGCCCGGACCATTCGAAGTCGCCACAGTCGCAATACGAGATGCGAACGAACCGGTTGATCGAAAATGACATTGAGATGAATGAGATTTGGCAGGATGCGCAGGCCGCGGGCTTCACGGATCTACGCCTCGCGTTGTTCAAGCCGGAACCGGCGCTCCTCCCGTTGGACCAGTTTGAGGCATATCTGAATGGCGAGAATAGCGGCGAAGAATACGTTGCACAGACGCGCGAGGAGATGCGGCACAGACGTCTCTTCTTTCTGTTCAAAGGAGAATCTTCCACACCGCCCGACAGCCGGCAACGTGAGGGACTACTTGCTGAGTTGAAGATCGAAGCAGCCTCAACGACTGTCAACTCAGGTGACGCTGTCGTTTTGAATGTACAGGCCAGGAATAGCGGCACGACAGCATGGTTGCCGTCCGATGCTCGCGTCGGTGCCGTTCGTTTTGGTGCTCATCTATTTGATGTCGACGGGAAGTTAATAGACCTCGATTACTTTCGGCAAAGCCTTCCTTCCGAGGGCCGGCCAATCATGCCTGGCGAGACGGTTGAGTTTGTCGCTGCAGTGCCACTGCCGTCGACAGGCCAGCATGTATTGCAGTGCGATCTGGTGAGCGAGGGTGTGTGTTGGTTCCAGCATAACGGATCACGCACTGTGACCTTAACAGTTGAGGTGATCTAACTCTGTTACACAGAGAAATTCAATAAGCCCGTGATGGACGTGACGCAACACAAGAAACGCCGAATAGCGTGGATGTCGCCTCTTCCGCCTCAGAAGAGTGGCATCGCCAATTACAGCTACTGGCTCGTCAAAGGCCTTCGACCATTCCTCGATATCGATCTCTATTGCGACGCGCGTGATCTGCAAGACGACTTGAAAAGAGACTTCGCTGTCTATCCGCTAACTGTTTTCCAGCAACAACGTCAGTGGTACGACGAAACGATCTACCACCTCGGGAACAACAGTCAATTTCATAAAGATATCTATAAACTCGCGTGGAACTTTCCCGGCACGATCGTATTGCACGACTACAACCTCAGCGCGTTCATGCATCACGCTTTCTACCTCCAGGCTGAGTGGCGGCTCTATGAAGAGGCACTTGAAAGCGTCAACGGTGAGGCGGATTGGAAAAAGTCACTCGCCATGATTCCAAAACTCCGGCGATACTCCGGCGCCGTTCCCATGTCGCACGCGATCGTTAAGCGAAGCAAGAAGGTGATCGTTCATCATCGTTGGATCAAGGAGCAGTTTAGCGATGGCAGCCACGTACAGGTGATTCCGATGTTCGCGAAAACGGGAGCTGAGCCGGGACAGGAACAGATAGATGCTTTTAAGAAGAGATTTCAAATCGACGCGAGAAACTTCGTCATAACTTGCCTGGGTTTTGTTAACACGAACAAGTTGCCGCAACTACAAGTGAAGGTAATTAAGAGGCTGTTGTCGCAAGGTTATCCGGTGCATTTGATCTTCGCCGGCGAAACCGCGCCCGAAGTAAAGCAATTGCAGTCAGAGGTTGAGGCAAGCGAATACCGGAATAACATAACCTTTACCGGTTATCTCGACGACCCTGATTATTTCGCTGCGCTTCGATGTTCCGACGTCGTGATTAACTTGAGAAACCCTTCCATGGGTGAAGGCTCATTGACGTTGACGCAAGCACTGGCGGCAGGTAAACCGGCGATCATTAGCGACGTCAATCAGTACCGGGAGTTTCCCGATCGAGTGTGCTGGAAAGTCACTCACGATGAGAATGAAAGCCAACTGCTGTATGAATACCTGGTCGCTCTACTCTCTAATAGAAACGTCCGCGAGGAGCTTTCCCGAAACTCGCTGGATTATGTTGAGAGCGTGCTAGCCCTGGACCGTGTGATTCCTCAGTGGCTGCGACTCATTCATTGCTGACATAGCAGCCAGATCCGATTCCACCATTTCTTTAATCAGTTCGCGGAAGTCGTAAGTTGGTTTCCATCCGAGTATCTTCTGCGCTTTCGACGCATCGCCAATCAGTAGATCAACTTCCGCAGGGCGGTAATATCTCTCGTCGACTTTTACATACTCACGATAATCGAGCCCCACTTCTGCAAACGCGATTTCACACAGCTCCCGCACGCTGTGAGTTTCACCAGTCGCGATCACAAAATCGTCTGCTTCTGCTTGCTGAAGCATTGTGTGCATTGCCCGCACATAATCTTTCGCGTGGCCCCAATCGCGTTTGGCTTCAAGATTTCCGATTCTGAGTTCTGACGCAAGCCCAAGTTTTATTCGCGCCACCGTACTGGTTATCTTCCGGCTAACAAACTCAAAGCCGCGGCGCGGACTCTCATGATTGAACAGAATGCCGCTGACGCAATGGAGCCGATATGCTTCACGATAATTCCGGGTTAGGTGAAATCCGGCCACCTTGCTGATCCCGTACGGGCTGCGTGGTTGAAAGGACGTGGTCTCTTTCTGCGGAACTTCGTTGGCGTTCCCAAACATCTCGCTCGAGCCCGCGAAGTAGAAGCGACACCTGGGCCGGAGTTCCCGCACCGCTGCCAGCACGTAGTGGGTGCCGTTGATGTTCATATTCATCGTGGAAAAGCCGTCTGCGAAGCTTTCTGCCACGAAGCTCTGCGCCGCAAGGTGATAGCACTCTTCAAAATCATGGCTGCTGAAGACGTGGAAAATACTGGCATAACTCTCGAGGCTGGCAGGGTGCAGGGTGACCCGGTCGAGGATATGGGCAATGCGCTTGAATCTGGTCTCGGGGGCTTCGAGCGCCACACGGCGAACCAGGCCATGCACCTCATAGCCCAAACTCAGCAGGTAATCGGCGAGATAACTCCCATCCTGCCCGGTAATTCCAGTAATCAGCGCTTTCCTTGCCATCCAATCCTCCCTGCCAGGTGTCATAGTCCCCGGGCTTATAAGAGCTTCTCTGTGCCACCTCTGCGTCCTCTGTGAGTCTGTGGTTGTTGTATCGTTCATTCCTACAACCACAGAGTCACAGAGGACACAGAGGTGGCACAGAGAATAATTGAAATTTGGGCACTACCCAAATCCGTTCCTGCTTGCGAAGCGGAGGGGTTCTGCTTAAAATGGCCGTTCTTTAATCGTCGGTGCCGGCAATAATACATTCACCTGCGTACGACGCTGCTCAGCTCCCCGAGGCATCTAATCTGTTCGTATCTGCGTCTTTGTTGCG
>JBKPPU010000272.1:0-13562 GCA_046733695.1 Acidobacteriota bacterium | reverse complement strand
GTTTTAGAGCGATCAAACGTGTACCTATAATTTTTTGCTTGGTTTTTGGCGTCGCGGTTATTAATGCGCAAGAGTCTGTTGACAAGGCAAACCTTATCCGGTCCGATACAAGTCAGAATTCCGAGGTACAGTTACAGCTTTCCACTATCGTAACCGAAGAGCGGTATTCAGTGGAATCAGGGACCAGATTGTTGCGTTTGAATTTAAACCTGACCTACTCAAATGTTGGCAGTCGGTCCATTCTACTTGATAAAAAAGTTCGCTGGTATACCGGAAACTTCTTAGTCGTAATCGCACAGTGGCTTCCAACGGGAAGTATGATTACGATGAGTCGTCATCCTTCATTGATGTGCGCTCGATGCGAGCGGCAGGCATGCAGTTGGAAAGCACTCCCGAAAAAGAAGCTTTCGGTCACTCTGAAACCTGGTGAATCATATAGTCTAAAGACAAGTCTCGTTCTAAGGCTTTACGATGGAACGAGAGATACTGAAGATTTTTTGCATCCCGGTACTCGATACTTACAGCTCCGAGTTGCAACTTGGTATTATTTAGCCGATCCGAATGTATACCGGGAACAATGGCGGGACGACGGCTATTTGTGGTCTCAGAACATAACGTCGATGCCCATTCCACTCACAGTAAAAAGGGTTTACTGATTCCGATGCACTACGAAGCGAAGACAAGCGACTTTATAACTCGATCTCCGACCTCGATCTCCCACATCGCAATCTCCACCTCGCTTGACGCGTCGCAGCGCGCATGCTAGTTTGCGGTTTCACTCGTTATTACTGAATAAATAAGGCGTCGCGAGAAACCTGGCGCGGGGTGACTGACTTGACCGCAACGGCTCCGGAACTGAAACGAACTCCACTCAATAACGCTCACCGGCAGATGGGCGGTCGCATGGTTGATTTCGGCGGCTGGGATATGCCCGTGCAATATCCCGCCGGTACGATCGAAGAACACATGCGCACTCGCACACACGCCGGTCTGTTCGACGTCTCTCATATGGGCGAGATTGACGTGCGCGGCGCGGACGCAATCGCGTTCGTCAATCGCATCACATCGAACGACACCACCAAACTCGTCGACGGCCAGGCACAGTACTCAGCACTCACGACGCCGGAAGGAACCGTGATCGACGATTTGGTTGTTTACCGTCTGGCTGCGGATCACCTGCTACTCGTCGTCAATGCGAGTACCACTGACAAAGATTGGGAATGGATCAAGTCGAATCATTCGGGCGAATCAGTTGACTTGAACAATGTGAGCGCCGATTACTGCCAGATGGCATTGCAAGGTCCTGACGCCCAAACGATTCTGCAAACACTCACCGACGTGCCGCTCAGCGAGATCAAGTACTACCACTTCACTCGCGGCAGCATCGACGGCGTCGCGGGAATGATTTCGCGCACCGGGTACACTGGCGAAGACGGCTTCGAAGTTTATGCACCGCCCGATCGCGCAGAGCAACTCTGGAATAAGATTCTAGACGCCGGAAAGACTGGTACGCCTACAGGCGTGTTGCCGTGTGGTCTCGCTGCTCGAAACACACTGAGGCTCGAAGCAGGTATGGCGCTCTACGGCAACGAGCTTGATGAAAACACAACGCTGCTCGAAGCCAACCTGGGCTGGATCTGTAAACTGGATAAAGGCGACTTCATTGGCCGTGAGACACTCGCGCGGCAGAAAGCGGAAGGCGTCAAGCGTAAGCTGGCAGGATTTCAAGTAGTAGAGCGTGGCATCGCTCGTGATCACCAGGACGTGGTCGTCGGAGGCGAGCGAGTCGGAATTGTGACATCGGGAAGTCCGGCGCCGTTCCTGAAAAAGAATATCGGATTCGCGTATCTGCCCATTGAGTTTGCGAGTGTGGGTCAGGAAATACAGATTGATGTGCGCGGCAAACTTGTAGGCGCACAAGTCGTTAAGGCGCCGTTTTACAAACGCGCAAAATAGAGACAGGATTTCAGGATTAACAAGATTGACAAGATTGATGGAGGATCCATGGCGAACGTTCCGGAAGACCTACACTACAGTAAAGACCATGAATGGGTCAGAGTTGACGGTAATGAGGCCATCATCGGCATTACCGACTACGCCCAAAACTCATTGGGCGACGTGGTGTATGTCGAGTTGCCAAAGAAGGGGGATGAATTTGCAGCGAATGAGTCGTTTGGTTCGGTCGAATCGGTGAAAGCGGTCTCTGAGGTCTTCACTCCGGTCGCCGGCACCGTGACAACGATAAATGAATCGCTCGCAGACGAACCCGAAACAGTCAATTCGGATCCATACGGCGCAGGCTGGATGATCCGTGTAAAAATGTCGAATCCCGGCGAAGTTGACAGCCTGCTTACGGCCGCCGAATACGAAGACTTTACGAAAGCTGAGAGCGAATAATCTTGCGCTACATTCCTAATTCGCCGGAAGAGCGCATCGAAATGCTGGAGGCAATCGGGCTCGGATCGGCCGAAGAACTGTTCGATTCAATTCCTCAGGATCTTCGTTTACAAAGACCGCTCAACACTCCCGCGGCACTTTCAGAAATCGAGTTACTCAACAGGTTCGAACAAATGGGCGCGCGGAATGCGGGCGCACGTCGCATCAGTTTCCTGGGCGGCGGCGCGTATTCGCATTACGTTCCGACGATAGTCGATCACATTCTTACGCGTTCCGAGTTTTTCACCGCATACACACCTTACCAACCCGAGATCTCACAGGGAACACTACAAACGATTTTCGAGTTTCAAACACTCGTCTGCCAGTTGACAGGCATGGAAGTGGCGAATGCTTCGATGTACGACGGATCGACTGCACTCGCGGAAGCCGTGTTGATGGCTGAACGTGTAACGAAACGCTCGAAGGTGGTCGCATCCACTGCCGCACACCCGCAGTATCTCGAAGTCGTCAGAACGTATGTCCAGCATGCCGGCATCCATCTCAAGCTCGTTGATTTTGATGAAAAGACGGGACAGTCATCGCACGCACTGGCTGAAGCGATAGACGACTCGACCGCGGCGCTCGTGGTCCAGTCACCAAACTTCTTCGGCTGTGTCGAGGATCTCGCGGCACTCGCCGATGCAGCACACGCAAAGGGCGCGCTTCTCGTTGTTGCCATTACAGAAGCGATGTCACTCGGATTGTTGAGATCGCCGGGAGCATGTGGCGCAGACATCGTGGTGGCAGAAGGACAATCGTTTGGTGTACCGCTGTCGTTTGGTGGACCATACGTCGGGTTGTTTGCGACGCGTGAAAAGTATGCGCGGCAAATTCCCGGACGGCTTGTGGGAGAAGCATTCGATAAGCAGGGACGGCGAGGTTTTGTACTGACGCTCGCGACCCGCGAACAACACATCCGACGTGAGAAAGCGACGTCAAACATCTGCACGAATGAAGGGTTGATCGCCCTCGCAGCGACGGTGTATCTCGAAACGATGGGCCGTCGCGGCGTTCAGGAAGTCGCACAGCAATGTGCGCAGAAAGCCGCGTATACCGCGCGCGCGATTTCAAAACTCAACGGCTATTCACTTCCCTTCTCTGGTCCTTATTTCAATGAGTTTGTGGTGCGGGCGCCGGGGAATGCGGTGGAGCTGCTTGCGCGTCTCGGCAAAGAAAAAGGAATTGATGGCGGTATCGCGTTGTCGCGCCTCATGCCGGATCGACCGAATGATTTTCTGGTTTGTGTCACTGAGACGAATAGCCGCGAGCAGATCGACGCACTTGTCGAGGGATTGGGAAGTTTATAGGACCCGTTAATGACCACAGCGATTACAAAAGTCACCAGTCACATTAGCCCAAACGAGCAGCTCATCTTCGAGCGTTCGCAAACGGGGCGCATTGGTTACCGGCTCCCGCCACTCGACGTTGATGAAGTCGAGCTGAACATCCCGGCCCAGTTTCGTCGCGATGACGATCTCGAAAGCATGCCCGAAGTCAGCGAAGTGGACGTTATTCGTCACTTCGTTCGGATGTCGACCTGGAACTACTCGATCGACATCGGCATGTATCCGTTAGGCTCGTGCACGATGAAGTACAACTCGCGACTCAACGAGCGCGTCGCGCGGATCGCAGGATTCGCAAATCTTCATCCTTTGACTGACGAGCAGGACGCCCAGGGTGCGCTGGAAGTGATTTACGATCTGCAGCAACATCTTGCGGAAATCACCGGTTTGCCCGGAGTTTCACTACAACCAGCCGCGGGCGCACACGGCGAGATGACGGGGATCATGATCATCCGCGCGTTTCTCGATGCGCGCGACGGCGCCGCCGCGTCGCATCGCCGCACGATGCTGATCCCAGACTCAGCTCACGGAACGAATCCGGCTTCGGCACATCTCTCGGGCTTCTCAGTCAAGACGATCCGCTCGACCGCCGAAGGTCTGACAGACCTCGACCACCTGCGCGAACTCTGCGCCCACGGCGAAGTGGCGGGTCTCATGTTGACGAACCCAAACACGCTCGGGCTCTTCGAACGCAACATCAAACAGATCTGCGACATCGTTCACGAAGCCGGTGGACTCGTCTACATGGATGGCGCAAACATGAACGCCCTCGTCGGTGTCGCGCGCCCCGGCGATATGGGCGTCGATGTCATCCATCTAAATCTGCACAAGACTTTTTCCACTCCGCATGGCGGTGGTGGACCAGGCTGCGGTCCGTGTTGCTGTACAAAAGAACTCGAACCGTTTCTGCCGGTTCCGCGAATTGTGAAATCGGGCGACTCGAGATATGGACTCGACTTTGATCAGCCTAAGTCGATCGGACGGGTGAAAGCGTTCTTCGGAAACTACGGCATGATGCTGCGTGCGCTGTCTTATACGCTGACGCATGGCAACGATGGTTTGCGTGAGGCGACGGAAGCGGCGGTACTCAATGCGCGCTATGTGGCCGCCGGACTCGTCGAAACGTACGACAAACCGTTTGCCGGTTCACCAATGCATGAGGTCGTCTTCACCGACAAGAAACAATCTCGCAAAGGCGTACACACGCTCGACATTGCCAAGCGGTTGATCGACTACGGATTCCATCCGATGACGATCTACTTTCCGTTGATCGTGCAGGGAGCGATGCTCATCGAGCCGACGGAATCTGTGGGTCGTCAGGAACTCGATCAATTTGTCGAAGCGATGAAATCGATTGCGACTGAGGCTGTAGAAGATCCTGAGTTGGTCCTGAACGCTCCTCACAACACCCGCATCGGCCGCCTCGACGAAGCGACAGCCGCACGCAAACCCGTATTGCGTTGGAAACCAGCAGACCGTTAGACAGGATGTAACAGGATTTACATGTTAATCCTGATAATCTTGTAATCCTGTCTATCCTTTACTTGGGACTCGAAGCAGGGCGAGCCGTTCGACGGGTCGACCATGAACGATGTGCTCCTCTACAATCTCCAGCACATCAGAGGGGCGCACCTGCGCGTACCAAACACCGTCCGGATAGACCATCACGGCCGCACCGATAGCACAAAACCCAACCGACGCGCATTCTGTCAGCACCACTGACCCATTCGGATTACATCCCTTTTTTTCTTTACCGTACTGAAGCTTTCGTGCTTTCAGCTCACGCTCGAAAGCGTTTCGAACTTCTGCGCTTTCATTCGCCGAACACGACTTCCCCGTGCACACAAACACGTGATACTGAATGGACGCCGCCGCTATCGGCGCAAGCTCAACTAAACGATCGCAATCTTCAATAAATTCCACATCACGCATGCTAGCAGCTTTGCCATAAAAAGGCACAAAAAGCACATACGTTTTCACTCGTACTTTTTCACGCTTCTTTGTAGAATAGGCACGTCGAGTACGGCCGGAAGAAACCGGTCATTAGTGATCGACGTATGGCGCTGTAACTGTATATGTCAACCGGCCTGGTTATCCACATTTCCTCGGGCGACGACCGGCATACCGAAATCCTCTCTGACGATAGCGTTCGCATTGGAGTTTCTGAAAGCTGTGACTTGCGGCTTCGCTCTTCCAGCCTTCCAAAGACCGCTGCAAACACCGTATTACTCGAGCTGAGCCGAAAAAACGGCTCCTATCGCGTCAGTGATTTCGATCCGGCACAGTCGCTAACCCTGAACGGACATCCCGTCGACTCAGGAAACGAGATACGCGACGGCGACGAGTTGCGCATTGGCGACTCGGAAGTCGTGCTGCACTTCTACCCTGTCCGCGACCTTCCGGCCGTAGTTCCGCAGCCGTCTCGAGAAACACACGTGGCGCCGTTTATAGAAGCGGCTGCCATCGAGTCTGCTGCAACTGCGCGGCGCGATGACGCGAAAGTCTTTCTCCGTGAATTCACCCGCGAACTCGTCCGCGAAATCAAACCGAGCACAAAGCTCGTCGCACTTGGCATCGCAATCGCGCTGGTCGGCGGAATGCTTTATCTCGGGTTCGCGATGTACAAGGAGCTGCAGCGCAGCCGCCGTCTTATAGACGAGCAGGCTAAACTGCTCGGTGAGACGAGAGATCAAGTTTCAAAGACCAACGAGCAGATCGGCAACATTGACCAGTCGACGAAGCAGTTGCAAAACAGTCTCTCGCTGGCTGTGAAGCTGCGCAGTGATTACGGCAGCGGTGTTTGTCTGATCGCCGGTTCTTTTTACTACGTCGAGACGGGAACAGGCCGGCCGCTCCGATACGCTGAAGCACAGTCGAACGACAGCGGAAGCACGGTCCAGAGCGGCGCGCCTGAAGCATTAACGCCTGAAGGCAACGCGTCGATCGCAGAGTATGAGTTCGTTGGTAGTGGATTCCATATTGGACAGGGCTACGTGTTGACGAATCGTCACATCGCTCAGCCATGGATCGCAGACGAGCGCGCGCAAAGTATCAGCGCCGGTATAAACGCTCAGCCGCGCTTACGAAAACTGATCGCTTACTTTCCCAACATCACGCAGGCAATCCCACTAAAGTTCAAAGGCGCTGCGAGCCGGGATGACCTCGCGGTCGTTAGTCTCGACATTGCGGAAATTCCGGAGACGATTCCGATCCTGCCGTTGGAAACGGATCCGGATGCAGTTGCCGTCGGGAAAACAGTTGTAATGATGGGTTATCCATCCGGACCCGATCGACTTCTCGCACTTCTTGACGACGCGGAGTCGAGAGGAATTCAGCAACGATATGGGACGCCGATGGCCCAACTCGCATATCTGGCGGAAACAAAACGAATTCAACCACTCACGACTCAGGGCAGCATCACCGATCTCGATGTTCGACGGATCGTATACGACGCACGAACTGCCGAGGGTGGTTCGGGGGCGCCGCTGTTTGGTCCATCGGGGCGAGTAATCGGTGTCAATTTTGCAGTCTTCACTGAAAACCAGGCCTCAAATTTCGCCGTTCCTATTCGTTTCGGGATACCGCTCCTCGAACGCAGTGGCTGGGAAGCGCCGGAAACGAAAGACGGCGAAGGTACTGGTCAAAACCCAAGCCATGCTGGCGGACCTCGTTAACACCTCAACCAACAGCATCGTCTTCATAAACGTGATAGCCACGGCGCACAAAAACGCCACGGACATATTGACGTTAACTTTTTTATGGTTTGAAGCATCTAGTGGCTTGTTACAATGCATAACGTGTCATACCACCGACACAAAAGAGGTCCGGGCGGACCTATAGTAATGTATATTGGTTTTGTGCCCGATGCCGGGCATAGGTATTGCTGACAAAAGTCCGAGCCCTTTAAGTTGTTCGAGGAACTGTTAAATAAGATCGTTTTAGTGCAGCACAAACTCCCCATCTGCCAGAATTTTTGAGTATTCAGGAAAAGGATGACCTTCCAAAGCCGTAGGCACTGGCACCTGAGGGCGAGCTTGTTTTTTGCTTTTCTGCTCGTTGTCTCAACACTACTCCCAACCATCAGCAAGGCCCAGGGGCCAAACTCCCCAGCGTCCGAGGAAATTGACCCAGCGACGGCACTTTCTCAGATACTGCGATTGGAGCGTGTCGAAGTCCCTGGCGGCGCTGAGCTAATTACGGTGCACGCAAGACTCGCCGGCATCGTGTCTACTGAAAATGACAAGTGGGTCCCACTCGTGTCTATTCTGCGCGACACTCTGGGAGACGACATCGCCGAGAATAATCGTCTGCGCTACGTCTGGCCGCTGACCTATACACGCCCGACAACGAAACAGCGTTTGGCAGCAGCCATTCCATTCTTCTATACGCGAGTCGGAAACAAAGAGAATTTATCCAAGACCCCGCCGGCCGCAATGGATCTCGCAGCGCCCGAGAGCGAAGTGTGGGACAAGATCTTCTGGACTGCACTGCAGGGCATTCTGCTCGATCCCTATGGCACGCCAATCAAGGCTTCGACCAGTTCTTACCGGCGCAACTCGAGCGACTATCGCCGCTCGCACATCATTCGCGCCCTCTCAGTGCTGGCGCTGTACCAGGCGGTTAAAGGTGAGTCAGCTTTCACGCCTGCGGAAATGGCGGCGATCCAGGGCCGTCTACTCTTGACTGAAAAGACATTCGGCGGGCTTGTCGACGACTCGAAGCTCCAGGCTTACTACGCCAGGAAAACCACACAGTCGCGCGATGAACGCGGCCACAACTGGGAACTGCTGCGTCAAAGAGCAGAAACGGAATCACTCTACTTCGAGCCACTACTGATGCCTGATGGGAGTGCCACTCACGCACTGCTCTGGATCGCCAAACGCGATCTCGTCAAACTACAGGGCTCACGTTACAGCTCACGTTTTCTGAACATCGCCAATCCCTGGACTGATAAGCGACTGCTCGATTGGAAAGGCTACGTTGAGACTCGTTACTTCGATTCTGAGAACCATCTCGTCGACAGCGAAACCGCCGGGGCTGAAGCAGTGGAGATGATTCCGCTCGGTCTGTACGGCCTCGATAATCCGAAGATTCCGATGCTGCTCGTCGACTTCCGCGACAGCTACAATCCGAAGAAGCGCGAGATGTCGCGTCGCCTGCTGAACGACGTGACGCGAAACATGCTCTCGCTTTCGAAGTTCGGGAACCTGCCGTTCTTCCTCGGTCGCACGGTTTATGACTTTGTCACTGGTCGTCGCGGAATGGACATCAATCAGCCGTCGCGGCTCCAAACGTATTCGCAACTAAAACTCCTGCTGGCCTTGAATAACTCAATGGAGCCGGAGCTTCGTGAGGAAGTCAGCGGACGACTCGAAAAGATATCGCTCAATCCATTTGAGAACGATCTGGACGCGGAAGCCAACATCGCAACTCAGCAATACCAGACGCTGCTTGCATATGCGAAGGATCCGGACGGACTCGCAGCGAAGGTCGAACGCGATCGCCGCGCAGAGTTGTTGCCGTTGGAGCATGGAGACAAAGCACAATTTGCTTTCCGGGTCATGAACGTTTTGAGCTTTGGAAAGTATGTGCACCGCGAAGAGCTAACGAACGACATGGAGGACCGGCTTGATATCGCCCGGCGACTTCAGTTTCACACCCGCTTCCTGCAGCAAATCGCGAAGTCGAGTGCCGACATTGATATCACGGGAAATCTCCAGGACGTGAGACGCTCGTTGCGTTTCATCGCCGAGCACGGCTCTGATGCGAATGGAAACGCTGCGGCAGCAACTGCGAAGATCTTTTCGCGTACGACGGACGATGAAACGCGTCGCGCCTGTCTCGACAGCCTCTCGCGAATTCATAATCCGAAAGCGAAGAACGAGCTGCTGCGGATTTCGCAGAACGCGGACGTCGACAAAGCGCTCAGGGATCTGGCCAGCGAGTATCTTCGCGGAATAAACCCGCGCGTTCAGCCCGTTGCGGCAACCGTTAGCGGGGCGCCAGTCACTACCGGCCAACCATAGAGATGGGCAGCCCGAGATCTCTGTGCAACCTCTGTGTTCTCTGTGACTCTGTGGTTATGGGAATGGACGATACAACAACCACAGAGCCACAGAGGTTGCACATAGAACACTTTAGACGTTACTCATTTTTGCGGCTTGGCGCCCTTGCAGGAATAATTCTTCTTCTACTCTGGACCGCGACCACCTCACTCGCACAAACAAAACGACTTGTCGTCGTCAAGTGCGATGGACTGCCTTATGACGTCGTAGACCGCTTCGTCAAGCAGCATGATCCGCAAACCGGAAAGAGTGTTCTTCCGTGGATCGATTACATTTTTTATCAGCGCGGCTCGAGACTCTCGAACTTCTACGTGCGAGGCATGAGCCTGTCTGCTCCTTCTTGGTCGTTGTTGGAAACGGGCCAGCACCTGCAAATCAAAGGCAACGTCGAGTTCGATCGTTACACGCTGCATTCGTATGACTACCTGAACTTCTTTCCGCTGTATCTCGCCGGGATCAACGGTAGCCGGATCGACATGCGCGCGGTTGAAGTGCTCGACTCGCTCGGTCTGCCGATGTTGTCAGACGCTTACGCACATAATCAGCGCTACACAACCTACTCAATCTTTCTACGGAACCCTCGTTACTCGACCCTGCAAAACAGTCTGCAGAATAAGTTCATGAAGCCTCCGAAGGAATTGTTTGACGAGTGGACCATGGGCTTCGAGATACGAAGCGCCATCACCGAACAACTCATCAAGGAGTTGATCACGAACCTGAACGATCCGAGATATCGTTACCTCGATCTGATGATGGAGGACTTCGATCACGTCGCTCATCACGTCAACGACGACCAGTCGCATTTGTTCGTGCTTCAGCGCATGGACGCGGTTATCGGTCAGGTTTGGACCGCAATTCAGAAGAGTCCACTCGCTGACGAGACTGCCATCGTGCTGATTTCGGATCATGGCATCAACTCGGATCAGAAGGTCTATAGTCAGGGTTACAATCTCGTCAAATTACTCGGCAGTCGCATGGGTGGCGGACATCACGTGATCACGAAGCGCCGCCTGATGCTCGACTACTCGATCAAGGGCGTGAATCCGTTTGTGCCTCTCATCACCACGACGACGCCCGATACTTACTATCTCAAAGGCGAGAGCACTACGTATCCAACTGCGATGCTCGACTTCGACGGCAATGAGCGCGCTTCGCTGCACCTGCGCGACAGCGATCTCAATATTCTGCACATCCTCTTGAAGGAAATGCAGAGTAGCAAACTGTCTGAGGTGACGGAAAAAGCGGTTACTAATGAGTTCTTCACCGTGCTCGATCGAAGACGGGCCGATTGGGAAAAGGAACTGAAGCAGTTACAGAATGAACTCGGCGCTCTCGATCGAACGATCTCAGAACAGCGCAAACTCTGGGAAGCACAGCCGAAGAAGTTCACGAAAGAACAACAGGACGCGGGTTTGGACGACGCTTCGAAGCGGATCTACGTCCAGCTCGACCGCTGGCAGACGGAGCGGAAGGAATATGCTGAATACGCCCTCGCGCTTCAGAATCTTCTCAAGATTCCGTCCGAAGCCTTTTCGGCGTCGAAGATAAAAATCTCCGACGTGATTCCGAAGATGTCGATGGGCGATCGGAATACCATCTACGAACTTCAGAACTACGTCGTTGGTCTCGGTCCAAACGGGTTTGTTGTGAATCCTGACGGGTCACTCAACACTGAACAGAGTTTTTTACGACTTAATTATTTCTCACTGCTCCAGGGAGTGTCGGTTAGAAATAATGTTCAGCGCGGCATCACAAATCGCCCTGTGGATATCATAGCGACCAGGCTTACTCGCGATCTCGTGCTTCCTTTAATAGGCGATCGCGATATCGATGAAGACGTAGTCTGGGTAACTGCTGGCGCGAATCGTCAGGCGCTGATCCTGTCGCGCCGGGATGCAGATGGCGGGTTGAGTCTGCGTTATCTACCGATCAGCGGGCTGACGCAGGATGCGAGCGGTCGCTTGCAGTTCACGGCAGTCAGCTGGGAGGCAGGTTTGCCTTTACAGATCTTTGAAGATCCAAACCTGATCCTGCCGGCTGCTGATCGAACGGCCTGGCTCAGCGAATGGCACACAGACATCGAATGGCTAAATGCGCTTCATAAAACTCACTACTCGAATGGCCTTGTTGGACTGCAAGAGGAGCTCGCCCGGCACTACATTGAAAGGCTGTCCACCGAGGATTCCGCACTCAACCAGGACGAGCGTTTGATGAGAGAGTATGCGCGACGCAAACGTGAGCTCGTCGAGGCGGACATGCTGATTGTCGCCAACGATCACTGGAACTTCGACGTGCGCGGCTTCAATCCAGGCGGTAATCATGGTTCCTTTTTCCGCGTCTCGACCCATTCGACATTCATGGTCGCGGGCGGATCAAAGACCAATATTCCCAGAGGTTTTAATATTGAGACGCCTTATGACAGTCTCAGTTTTGTGCCGACACTGTTGGCATTAACCGGGAATTTACGCGATGATAGCTCTCCCGTATCTGAACTTTGGGACAACGGATTCAGAAAGTTCCCCGGACGTATTGTTAAAGAGCTGTTTCCTACCCAGCAAGACCGGCAGAAAACAACAGCCATCGGAGTGAGTGCAGCGCCTTGATTGATTCGAGAGAAGAGTTCGTAGACAACTGGACCGCCGGTGAAACAGAAGAACTCGCCGAAGAGCCGGAACCAACCACTAGTAACTCGCGTCGATCTTTCGTTTTGCTTCAGGCTCTGGCGTTCATCCTCGGCCTCGGTCTGCTAATTTACGTAATCAATCGCGTCGGCGTGCAACCGCTTTTCGACGCGTTGCTGCGTATCGGTTTCGGATTCTTCGTCATTCTTGGTTTGAGTGGGCTGAGGCACGTTCTACGCACAGTATCGATGCGTGCTGCGGTTCCGGCCGAGCATCGTCGTATTAGCTTCCGTAACGCTTTCGCTGCCAGACTCGGCGGCGAAGCCATCAGCTTTCTCACGTTTACTGGTCCACTACTCGGCGAAGCGACCAAAGTCGCGTTACTCAGAAAACGCGTGCCGCTAACCTACGGCGTTCCTGCACTCGTCGTCGACAATCTGCTCTACAACCTGTCGGTGGTGTTCTTCATTCTGAGCGGCGCTGTCGTGATGTTGTTGCGGTATCCGCTGCCACCGGGTGTTTATCTCGTCCTGCTCCTGATTGCCGCCGTTGCAGCGTCAGGGATACTAATCGCCGCGATTGCAGCAAAGCGTCGCGTGATGCTGCTTACGTGGGTGATCGACCGGCTGGGCGAACTGCGACTCAGCCCCAAAGTCATTCTCAAACGACGCCATCACATCTATCACCTCGAGTCGAAAGTCTACGACTTCTACAAACATCATCCGGGCTCGTTCTTCCTGATGATCCTGTGCAATCTGCTCGCGCACGCATCGAGCGTCGTCGAGGTTTTTCTGGCGCTCAAGATGCTGGGCTTTCAACCGCAGGTGGCCCAGGCCTACATTATCGAATCGCTTACGAAGGTGATTAACTTCGCATTTGCATTTGTTCCGGGAACAATCGGCGTGTACGAAGGTGGCACCGAAGTCATTCTTCAAAAGGGACTCGGTTTCACACCGGCGGCTGGTCTTGCGTTAGCCCTCGTGCGCAAGGCTGCGATTGTTGTTTGGACATCTATTGGTCTCCTCGTACTTACATGGCGCACGCTACCCAACGCATGGCGCCGTCTCCTTGATCGTAGCCCGCGCTTACAACGTCTT
>JBKPPU010000271.1:0-6159 GCA_046733695.1 Acidobacteriota bacterium | reverse complement strand
AGTTCCGACATCAAACGCTTGCCGAGATTTTGATTACGGCAGTCTTCGCGCAGCCAGATGCCCTCGAGATAGACAACTTCGGGAGTTCTCGAGATCACGTCTGCTTTGAAGACCAGGAGGTTGTTTACGACTAATACCCATGTTCGTCCTTGTTCGATCCGTCGCAGGCATCGTTGGCGGAACCCTTCTGGATCCACCTGCAGCGGATTAATTCCACTTTCAGCGTAAGCAAGTTCAGCCTGGACTGGCATTACGAGCGCGAGTTCACCAACGGTTGCTGGTCTGAGCCCGGCAATCGGTTCGCGACCTTCCACTGGTGACGCCAATTCAAACAACCACTCGCGACATGCCAAACGCTGCTTTCTTCCGGCTTCATTGTAGTGACTCCAGAAGTCAGCGACTCTTTCCTTCTCGCCCATGATCATGTGCGTGTTTGGACATTGACGCGCCACTTGTGCGAGAGCTGCGAGCGCACGATTAGAAACTGTTTCCATCAACGTCGCGTGGCCTACCAGGGCGACGCCTTCGAGTTTTCCGTTCAGGTCGCGACATCCATAAAATGTTCCACGATTGAAGGCACTGACGAGGCCGTTGTCATGAATCATGCTCATCATTGCAACCGTGTGAATCGGACGCTGCGCGAGGAATTCCAGCACTTCGGCTGCGTCATAATTTGTCAGGCGCTCAACCTGAACCGATTCGAACGTGATCATGATTTCACGTTCATTCGCATTGGGGGCTGTGCTCGTTTGCAACATTGGTCTACCTTATCGTCTCGGGTTTCTGAGTAGTTTTTAGTGCTTAGTAACCGAGATAGTCCGTGTAGTCGTCGGGCACAATTGCCATCGTCGTCGTAGCGTCGCCGGTCGTCAGCGCGTTGAAAGCCTGCATGACCGTGTCGCCAATCAGAACGCCATCGCCGATGAGTACGCCGTCGCCAATCAGAACGCCATCGCCAATCAGCACGCCGTCACCAATCAGGACTCCGCCCAGGAGAGCGTTCACCGACAAGAAGCTTGTGCCAACGCCCAGCGTTGTGCCATTGCTGATGACTATGCTGTCGCCGATAAGAACGCCGCTCGATAACATCGTTGCATCGCCAATGAGTACGCCGTCGCCAATTAACACGCCGTCGCCGATGAGAACACCGCGGCTGTCGCTGATCAAAACGCCGTCGCCAAGCAACACACCTTTCGCATACACCTTTTGATACTGCGTAATGAGCGCTGAACCCTTTACATATGCCTGACCGGCAATCGCGCCCTGGGACCACGTGAAGGTGTAGGCGCCGGTTGCAGTCGAGATGCTGGTTTGCGGGATTGGTGCTGCTGTCGTAAGTAGCGGAGCACCGAGTGCCGTCGAGCTGTTGAGGAGCGTGCGTACAATCTTGGCGAGACGAACAGCGCCATCAACGTTGAGCTCGCCCGTGCCCTGCTCGTACATGTTGAAGTTTGGAAGCTGCTGAGCCGTATACATCAACAGGGTTTTAATAAGGTTGGGGGTAAGAGTCGGATTGGCTTCAAACATCAGAGCCGCAGTTCCGGACACCAGTGGCGCCGCCATCGACGTGCCGCTGAGCATCATTTGTTTGCGAGTCGGGTCTGTGCTGACGTTTGCATCGAGCGCCGGATTCTGCGAGAGCAGGAAATTGTTTGGCGACTCGGCGAAGATCGTTTTGTTGCCGGGAGCAGCAATTTCTGGTTTGGCTAAGTTGTCGAAGTGATTGACACCGTTCGTGTCTGTCCAGAAGCTGCGCGTTGGACCACGCGAGCTGTAGGTTGCAATCGTATCGTCGCCTCGTTGATCGGTTCCTTTCGTGTCAACGGCGCCGACGGTGATAACCGAAGGTTCGTTGCCGGGCGCGTGAATCTGGCCATATACCTTTTGGCCGGCACTGTTCTTCCCGTTGTTACCGGCCGCGGCAACCACGACGATGCCCTTATCGACGAGCTGTCGTGCGGCAACACAAAGTGGGTCGAACTTATAGGACGTAATCGCAGGTACGCCGATGCTCAGATTTACAACGCGTACGTTGTAGATCGAAGAATTCACCATCAGCCAGTTGAAGGCTGCAAGCACGTTTGACACCGATCCGGTGCCAGTTGAATTCAGAACTCTAAGATTAAGCAGCTTCGCTCGCGGAGCAATTCCGATGTATTCACCTTTTGCTACGATTCCACTGCCGGCTGCGGCTGCCGCGACGTGTGTGCCGTGACCGTACGGATCATCCGTTCGGCCCTCGCCGGTGAAATCCAGATTCACAACGATTCGTGAAAGACCTGTTTGTGCGTCGACGAATGATGTGTGGCCGCTGTAGATACCGGAGTCAACAATCGCGATTCCGATTCCGCTTCCATCGAGCCCACCGTCAGTTGCCATGGTGCGCACGTTGTCCGTGCCGGAGGTGTGTGCGACGTGGCCCAGAGTCATTACTTCGCTGTCCAGAGAAATAAATGCGACTTCAGGAAAATTCGAGAGAGCGTTGACGACGTTACCGGGTAATTCGAGGGCAAAAGAGTTGAGGTTGTCGAAATGTCTTCTGATTTTGACGCCGTTGCTTGCAAGGAGGGAGTTGAGCTGACCGCTCGGCTTCTGGTTGAGCTGGAGGATAACCTTGACGAGACTGTCGCTGCTTTTCTTCTTCAGCGAGTCTGCGAGATCGGAAGCTACCTTGTTCGGCTGCTCGTCGTTATTTGCGCGCGGCTTATCTTTCGCGCGGACAGTGGCCCAAAGGTTACCGCCGAGAAGGTTCGGTCCCAGCGTGAGGCTAGCCAGCAATGCCAGCACCAGGAAGCGTTTTGTTCTAGTAATCAATATCAACGTCATTCTCCGTCTGAGGTTTGGCAAGTTGTGGACAAACAACTGGCGCTCACGCCTGTGCAGGGGGCGTGCCACATGCTTGATTGGGAGTTAGATCTTTTAGTGACAACAACTTAGCTGGATTTCGAGGGAACTGAGTTGGACCACGCGCCTGACCGATCTGGGCAGATTGACTGGACCAGGCCTTCACTTTGATAGAATCGCCGCATGCTTCCCGAAGAGATTGAGGTTCATCGCGATCGGATGTGGCGACGCGATCCTGAAAACCGCGTCGAGGATGTTTACGCTGCCGAACGCTTCATCGAGGAGGTGGGGTTTTGTGAGGCTTTAACCGACTCGCGCCGTCCTGGACCGTCGCTCTACGTCGCGGTTTGCGGGCGACGGGATGCACACATGCCGCGCAACGTGCAGAAGGATCCGGAGAGCAGGCTGGCGTGGGCCATCAAAGACGAAGTGATGAGGCGAGGGAAGTGCTTCTACGGAAAACTGCTGCGCGGTCGTTCGACTTTTATCGCGCCACGGCTGATTCCACACTTCAATGCACTGTTTGGAATACCGAAGCGAATGGAGAAGAAGACGCTTTCTGCTGACGCCCAGGCGATTCTTAAGATCATGCGGCGCGAGTGGGAAATGGGGACGCGTGATCTGCGCGAGGCCAGTGGCGTTTCAGAGCGAGCCCGGTTCGATAGGGCAATGACGCAGCTTCAGAAGGCCCTTAAGATAATTCCGACTGAGGTTCTCTACGAACCAACGTTCACCTATATCTGGTCGATACCAGAAGCGCGTTTTCCGGAGGAGTTGAGTCAGACTGTGAAGCGTGAAGAGGCTTTGCAGGAGATTGCACGGTCGTTCCTCGTGGGTGCCGGGATGACCGTACGCGGCGAATTGGCCCGTGTCACCGGCCTCCGTTCACCCGAAGCCGGTTTGGGGAACTGGGGACTCGTCGACGAAGGCTTCGCCGAACGCCTCGCCCCCGGCGTGTATAAATTGACTCGTTCCGTGGATTGAAATTTCTATTGTGCTGGGGTGGTGAGGGTTTCGTCGGTGGCTTCGCGGAGTGCTTGCTGCTCCAACTGCGCAATCTCGAGTACCAACGGCAGCTGATCCTGCGAGCTTCCCAGCCGCTGCATCATCATGCTCGTCTCGCCTTCGGTCAGGTTACGCCTCGCTGTTGCTTCAATAACCTGCAACCGAGTCTTCGCCTTAACCAGGTGATCATTGGCCGCTTGTCGCAGATGCTCGAGTTTTTCATGGTCCGCGGCCAATTCCTTCTGAAGCGAAGCCGACTCCGGTGTCTTGAGCGTTCGAGCCCGGTTAATCTGCCGTTCTACCTTCAACATCTCCCGTTTTGACCGCGAAACAATGCGGGAAGCAGTGAGTCTATTGGCCAGAGTTTCGAGGTAAGCGTCTGCCAAAAGGGGGTTACTTCGTTCGATTTCCGCTAGCGACGCGCGCTCGGCCGACGTCAATTCTGAACGGAACCATACAACCTCATCCGCCGTGATTCCATCCGATGCTAACCGGTCTCGCAATTTTGAGAGCCACCTCCGGCGGTAAACGAGGAAAAAAGCGGCGATCACCACACCCAGCGCAAATCCCAGGGTCAGCGAGAGACCGGCCAACAAAAGATAAACAGCGGCTGAATCTGTGGCCGCGGCAGTAAGAAAAAGGACAAGGAAAACCAGCGGAGCAGGCAGGGAAGTCGCGATCATGGCTATCCATGGAGCAACCTTCAGCAAACGCGCAGTTCTTGCGTCTTTGCCGGAAAGTTTGCCTCTGGACTGACTCTCGAGCATTGCTCCCATGATGTTGCGGATCTTAGCTCATGGAACAGGTGACCGCCAGCCTCGGTTACGCCAACGCCAATTGAGCCGCGGTGTCTGTATAATAACGGCGAGACCACAAAGGAAGATTCAATGAAGACGCTCCGACGACTCACATTTCAGCTTCTTATCGCTTTGAGTTTTGCGCTTGTTTCACAGTCCGCGTTTAGCCAGCCGCAAACTCAAATCGCCGGCAACGGCAACGCACGGGGGCCGGGCAAGCCGGTTACGATTCCCGTCACGATCCGCACGAAAGAAGAAGTCGCTGAAAGAACCGAGGAAACCTATTTTCAGAATATCGATCTGGTCATTAGTGAGGACGGTGAGCCGCAAACCATCGTCTCGCTGCGTGGTATAAGCAGCTCGCCGATAACACTGTGTGTGTTGATTCAGGAAGACCTCGTGACTTCGGTAGCGAACGAGATCAAGGACCTTGCAGAGTTCATTCGCAAACTACCGAGAGGTTCGAAAGTGATGGTAGGTAGCCTGCGGACTGGTAGTTTGGCAGTAAGACAGAAGTTCACTACGGATCTGGAGAAGGCAGCTGCGGCTCTGCGACCGCCGAACGGTCTCGCGAGTTCCAGCCCGTACAATCCGTATGTCGAAGTTATCGAAGCGTTGAGAAGATTCGAAGGTCAGCCGCTCGGTCGACGTGCAATATTGCTGGTTTCGGATGGTCTGGATATTTCGCGTGGAGTTGACTCTTCTTCACCGACGCAGAGTGTGGATTTGCAGCGCGCGGTGAACGAGTCTCAACGACGCGCCGTTGCGATCTACGGCTTCTACGCACCGTCGACCATTGCAGCAGCAAATCCGAGTTTGGTTACTAACGCGCAGAGCTCGCTATTGCGATTGTCGGATGAAACCGGTGGTATTGCATTCTTTCAGGGAACTGGCGCACCGGTGAGTTTCCGTCCCTTCATTCGCGAGCTGGATGTAGCACTGCAGAAGCAAGCGGCGCTGACGTTCCTGTCGACACACCTCAAGAAGGGATTCCACAAGATCGAAGTGAAATCATCTACTCCCGGCGTGCGCGTTTCGTATCCTTCAGGGTATATGAGGAATTAAATCCGCGTAAATCGACTTAAGAAATCCGCCGAATCCGCGTTACTGAACAGTCGCTGCCAGCAACGAACCACGATGATCGCTCGCGATGGCCCACCCTTCCGCGAGCTGTCCGATCATCCCGTGAAAGTGAATCTCGCTGCCGCTTAATACGACGATCACATCACCGGCGTGATAGCGCGGATCTTCGAGTCGAAAACGAATCACCGTCGCCTGTCCATTCTTCTGCTCAATAGTTTCAAACTGAAAACTATCAGCGTCAGCTACATACGTCTGTGAATTATTCGCAACTCTCTGCTCGTCTGGCATGGGTATGAATTCTCGTGTGGGGCGGCATGTGGGTCTCGAACCCACGACCTCCAGATCCACAATCTGGCGCTCTAACCTACTGAGCTAATGCCGCCGTATAGGTTTCTGATTAAATGCCCCCGGCAGGACTCGAACCTGCGGC
>JBKPPU010000270.1:0-3277 GCA_046733695.1 Acidobacteriota bacterium | reverse complement strand
CGTCTCTGGTGAGTTGATGTATTTCGCGTCTTCGCCTTTAAGCGTTCGTCCGCCAAAAGCAATCGGCCGGCTCTGTGCGTCGAGCACCGGGAACATCAATCGACCGCGAAAGCGATCGTAAGAACGATTGGAGTCCTCCTTCTTTGCGACCAAGCCACTGCGATCTATATGTTCCTGAGTGGCACCTTTGTTTCGCAAATAAATAGAGAGTGCGTCCCAACTATCCGGAGCGTAGCCGAGACGAAAAGTTTTTTGCGTCTCTTCCGTAATTCCGCGCTCTGTTAAGTATTCGCGCGCGATGCGGGCCTCGTTGCCCGATTCGAGCTGTTGTTGCCACCATTCCATGGCCCAGGAGTTGAGTTGGATTACGAGATCGGATTCCTGACGTCGCGCTTCGAAGCGGCCGTCGTCCACCATCTTCGGCAGCGGCATTCCGACTTTATCTGCAACGATTTTGATTGCTTCCGGAAAAGGTACGCGCTCGATTTCCATTACAAAATTAAAAACCGAGCCGCCTTTGTGACACCCAAAACAATAGAAGATCTCTTTCGCGGGACTGACCGAGAACGACGGCGTCTTTTCTTTATGAAACGGGCAACACGCCATCCAGTTCGCACCCTTCTTCTTGAGCTGCACGTAGTCCTGGATGACCCGGACGATGTCTGCCTGTCGTTTGAGATCGTCTATGAATGTCTGGGGGTAACGCATTTATCCTGGAAGAATTCGTGTAATATGTGGCTGAAAACTATTGTCTCAACTCAACCAACGTTGCGCCAGCGCCGCCTTGATCGGGTGGGGCGGGTAAGAATCGGGAAACGTGGGGGTGACCGTCTAATAACGCGCCAATCGCGCGACGCAATGCGCCGGTGCCGTGACCGTGAATGATTCGCACCTTGCTCAGACTCGCCAACGAAGCTTCATCGAGAAACTTGTCTACCGCATCGACCGCTTCGTCAGTCGTTTGTCCGATGACGTTCAGTTCCGATTGCGCTTTATCTTCTGCCGCACTCACATGAACTTCGGTTGCTGCTGACCGTTTGAGCTTTTCCAATTTTCCCTGTTGCGGTTTTGGAGCCGTTGCTTCAACGAGTTCGAGATTATCGAGTTTTTCTCTGAACCGCAGAGATTTTACTCTTACTTCTGCCATTCCATCCTTGATCTGGTCCACAATGCCGACCGAGCCGAACGAACGAAGCTTTACCTTGTCGCCAATGACGATTTCGCGCGGTGCAGCGGGCACGTATTCCGGAGTCTCTTCGGCAACACGCTCGGGTTCTGTTCGATCCGGCTGAACGGTTTGCGTTTCGCGTACGATGCGAACTCCGCGTTCAGCCGTGCGCTTCATCTCAGTTATTTGACGCTGCGACTCACGCTCGAGTCTGGTTCGTTCCGTGCGGTCCTGAATCTTGGACACCAGCTCGCCGGCGCGTTTCTCAATTTCCCTAATCGTGCGCTGAACGGATTGATCGAACTCGGACTTCCGCTCAAGCTCGCGTTTCGCCGCCTCTTTGTCGAGCGACGCGAATTTTTCTGCGACCGCCGCACGCTCTTCTTCCAATGCCAGCCGCAACGCCCCGGCTTCTTCTGCTTCGCGTTTGATTCGTCGCAAATACTCAGACGCCTGCAGCGACGATTCTTTAACAGACCTCATCGCATCGTCGACGATCGGAGTCGGAACACCAAACCGTCGCGCAATCTCCAAACCCGAAGATGCGCCCGCGACGCCGACAAGCAGCCTGTACGTCGGTCGCAAAGTCTTTTCGTCGAACTCAACGCTTGCGTTTACGACACCTTCTTCGTTGCCGGCGTACATTTTGAGCCCACTGTAGTGCGTCGTAGCAATGACGTGTGCGCCGCAAACACGTCTGAAGTGATCGACAACCGCAACTCCAAGCGCGGATCCTTCTTCCGGATCCGTTCCGGTGCCAACTTCGTCAAGCAGGACCAGGGCCGGCGCTTCGCAGACTTCGAGCATCCGCGCGATGTTGGCTACGTGTGAAGTGAACGTCGAAAGATTTGCCGCGAGTGATTGGTGATCTCCGATGTCCGCGAGTACGGATGCATAAAACGGAAATCGCGCCGAACGGGCCGGCACAGAAATCCCGGAGAGACCCATCAGAGCGAGCAAGCCCGTGGTCTTCAACACAACAGTTTTGCCGCCGGCGTTCGCACCGGAGATGACCATTGCGTTCTTATCGTCGTTCAGAGCGAATGAGACTGGCACCACCGATCCACCCGTAGCACGCAGATTTTCTTCAAGCAAGGGGTGGCGCGCTTCGATCAGCTCCAGTTCGCCACTTCCAAACGGTGCTACGTCACTCTGAATTTCCGGAATCACGCAATCGAAACCCTGATGAAAAATCGCGCGAGCGTTGATAAAGTCGAGCTCAGCAACCGCCGCGGCCGCCATCTCGATACCGGGCAATTGCGCGCGCAGTTCCTCTGACAAGCCATACAGAATCTTTGCAATCTCGCGGGCTTCGCTTTCATGCAGGCCCTGCAATTCGTTGTTAGCCTCGATCGTTTCGAGCGGCTCGACAAATGCCGTGGCGCCTGACGACGAATAACCGTGTGCGACGCCCTGAATGCGACCGCGATGATCGGCTTTTACAGGAATGACGAAGCGATCATTGCGTATCGTTACGAGTTCATCCTGAATCGCCTCAGCAGAGCGGCGCATCAATCCTTCGAGCGAACGCGTGATACGCGATCGGAGCACGTTGATCTCGTGACGAATCGCAGCCAGTTCCGGACTCGCGCGATCGTCGAGCTCACCGCTTGGAAGAATCTTGTTGGTGACGCGCGCGACGAGCGTGTTCAGCTCACGCGGTAGATCCTGGACCAGTTCCCAAAGCACGGCCGCATTGTCACGCTCGGCGAGAATAGCGGCTCGTGCCGACATCGCCTGATCGCAAAGCTTCGCCGTTTGCAGAATCGAAAGCGGATCCAGACTTGCGCCTTCCACGCGCAGCCGGCCGATCGTTTCAGATGGATCCGTCAATCCGTTGAACCACCATTTCACGCCGCGCGTTCGCAAGGTCACGCATTCTGCGAGCTTTGCGAGTTCGCGTCTGAGCTCGGCAACGTCTTCGACAGGTGCGAGTGCCTCGACGCGCCGCTGGCCTGCTTCGGTCTGCGCGTTTCGTTTGATGAGTTCCAGCAGGTGCTGGTATTCGAGAGTTGTGAAGGCCTGCTTGTTCACGAGGTGTAAAGGGTAAAGTATTAGCCGCGGATTTGCACGGATGAACGCGGATCGTACAATGAGATCAAAATGAAA
>JBKPPU010000269.1:0-3987 GCA_046733695.1 Acidobacteriota bacterium | reverse complement strand
TTTGACAGAGTGCCTGGGGGTTACGGTAGGACCATCGCAATACTGCAAGGCCGGCCGATTGGTTTCAGTCCGGAGCGATGTTCGATCGGCTGGCGTACTACTGGCGCCATCCGGCAGTGGATTCGAAACTTGAGACTGGCTACGTTCATTTGCTCCCACACTTGTTCTCGACCCTTGTTATCGATTTATTTATTCGGCGGAAGCACACCAAGGCTTTCGCCCGTCAGCGTAGTGCTGTATGCCGGCATCGTAATCGTGGTGCCAACCACTGGAATGACAAACTGGAATTGGTAACCCGTAATACCCACCGACACCGTCCCTGTGTTCACTCCAGCGCCGGTATAGGTAACGGTGACGTTGCCGGTCGTAAGATTCGGAACAACGGGCTGTGTACCTCCAGCTTCGTCACCGTAAACGACTACATTTTTTACGTTTCCCATTTCCGCAGCCGTATGAAGCGTCGCGTAGCGAGCTCCACGGCGAGCTGCATCCGTTAATGCGTTGTGTGTCCATAGCGCCCGTCCGAATTCGACCACTGCGAACATTGAAGTCAGCAGTACAGTCACTGCGAGTGCGAATTCCACCAACGTTGCGCCACGTTCACTTGAATCAAACCGTTTGACTTGCATCATGTTTAATAACCCCTCTCTTAGCCTGGGGGCGGTTGAGTGATCAGGTAGCGCATGGTCACGCTGGGCTTCACGTCGACGGCCAGGTTCAATCCGGTAATCCTGGTTAAGGCACCTAAATTGAAGACCGGTTGATGCGTGTAGCCCTGGATTGAAACGGTTACTGTTTCCGGTATCGCGGCACTGCCACCCTGATAAGAGATGTTGACTTGGCCCGTTGAAAGGCCGCTCAGGATTGGCGTACCGCTGCCACCGGTATTTCCGTACACGACGATGTTGGCGGCCGCAGCATCTCCGGTTCCCTTGAATGTTGCACTTAAGTACCGAGCGCCCCCACGAGCTGCTTTGGCCAGCGTGGTGTACTCGTAGTAGTAGCGGCCAAATTCAGCAGTCGCTGCAAACAACATCAAGAAGAGCGGTATAACTATGGACACCTCGACCAACTGGATACCACGGTCGTCTCTGGTGAAACGCTGCAGCAGGCGAACCAATCGCAGTCGGTTACGAATTCTTCGAATTCTTGCGTGCATGATGTCACCTACTTATAAAGGACCGGTACGGCCGAGTTGTCGATGCCTGGACCAGCGCCCGGGTCGTAATAACTGTTACCCGCGAATGCCGTGTCGGTGATGTATTCCGCTTGCAGTTCACCGCCGCTACCTCCACCAATAGAAGACTTCAGAAAGAAGACACCGAACCTCGTAATGGTAACTTCGTCGCGACCTTCTGCCGGCGGTGCCGCGGCAATGGGAATGAATACGACACGACGTCCTTCAGTACCTGGATGGCTGGGTGCCTTGAATATTTTGTTGTCGGCGTATTCGTTGTAGGTGAGGTTCTCGGCGATATTTACGTCCGGTGGATACCTTCCCGGATCCATACCGGCCGCATACTGATCAAAGCGCGTGTTGATTCCCTGGCGGATTGCACCTGAGGTCACACCAGGCTTTGTCTTAACCGTGCTACCCACAGAGATGCACCAGTTCACGCCGGTCGCCATGCCCTCTCGATCGCCGGCACCGCCTGAATATATAGGCGCCAGCAATTGATAGTTTCCTGGAGAGATTGCAGTCCCGGGCGACAGACGAAATGTGTAGGTATGATTTTGCGTTATCGGGTTCGCAGGATCGTCGAGCACGAACGCAGGCAGCCATGGGCAGAGCACGTTAACGGTGACTGAATAACCTGCCGTAGCTGTGGCGTTCAGATTTTTCGTCTTGCCCAGGACCAGCGCGGCGAAAGACATGCCAACGGGTTCATTCGGCGTCGTCACTTGGACGAAACGTATGTTGACCGGAGCCAGCGCTGCCGAGCCCGCGCTCATGTATGGACCATTTAGATTGACTGCGAACAGGACGTTGCCAGGATCGATCTGCACGCCCGTTTTGTTGAATTCGTACTTATTGAACGTATTGGTTGCGCGATACACCGCGTCGTTAATGCCTTCGGTGTGCCCGTTCAAACCAGATACGCCGGCCAATGCTGCTGCATCGGCCGCGTTCTGTAGTTCTGTTTTGGTCAGATATAACCGGCTGATATCAATACCGAGACCAACTGCGAGCAGTACTGCCAACATCCCGATTGCGGATGTTGCCAGTACTGAACCTCGCTCTCGTCTTCTCTTTTCCGCTTGTCCTACTGGTCTGTTGTTCATGATTCTCCTCATCAGTTTCGAACGACATCGGCTCGAGGAAGAGAGATAAACCATCATCACCAGGGCTTGATGGAACCTGGATTGGAGTCCATCACTACGGCCTTTGCGACTGGCAGGGCAGTTTGTTTGTTGTGTGCTTTACCGACAGCGCCGGAGGTGCTTGATTTGTCGGAACTGGTTTTGGTTTTGGGTTCTTCGACCTTGGCTGGCGCGGCGGGTGTGGCGGCTGGAGTCTGTTCGCTCTGTCCCGAAACTTTGTAACCGCTCTGGCCCTGGATGCCCTCGCCCTTTGGCTCGAGACCCAACGGCGAGTTGCCCTTCAATCCATCCATACCGCGCATATTGGGAATATCGTCGCCGTTCATTGGCTTCACCATGTGCGCGGTCACGAAGAACATCAGTTCGGTTTCTTTCTTCTCAAACGACTTCGATTTGAAGAGGTTGCCGATTACGGGGATGTCACTCACGAGCGGAATTCTCGACAGCGTCTTGGTTTCTGAGTTGTCGAGCAACCCGGCAAGCGCGAACGATTGGCCGTCGCTCAGCTCGATACCAGTCTTGGCGCGGCGGGTACGGAGCGCCGGTATCAGGAAGTTGTTGAAGCGAACACCGTTGTTGAAATCGATGGTGGAAACTTCAGGTTCGAGTTCCAGACGGATGTGGTTTTCATCGATGATCGTTGGTTTGAAATTCAGACGGACGCCATACTCTTTCCAAACGATAGTAATGGCGTTGCCCTGCGCATTCTGAAGCACCGGAACGGGGAACTCACCGCCTGCGAGGAAGCTCGCCTGCTGGCCGTTCATAGCGATCAGATTTGGCTCAGCCAGCTGTCGGAAAGCACCTTCCTGACGAAGCATCCTCAGGAACGCGGCCGTATTGATTGCGCGATTGAAGAGAAAGAGATTGAGCGGCGATTGGATAATCGTAAACAGTTCGAGTGGGGGTGCATTTGCTTTATCGAGAATGCTGGGGGCGCCACCACTGTTGAGGTAACCACCAGTTCCTCCCTGCGGCAATGCAGCGTAAGACGTTTGGTAGTCACGCAGTTTGTTGCGATTCACTTCGGCGACGCGAACTTCGAGTTGAATCTGTGACGCGTTCGAAGTCGGCGACGTCAGCATGTTCACGGTTTTGAAGTTCGCAGCTTCAACAACACTCTGTACCTGTGCCGACACGTTTGAATCCTTGACGCTGCCGGAGATGACGACCGATCCATTTGCCTGGCTCAGACGAATGTCTTCCTTCGGAAACAGCGCTCGGATCTGCGAGTCGAGCAGGGAAAGATTCTGGCGAACGTAAACGTCGAATACTAAAAACTGGCCGCCGGTCTGCTCCCATGCGATGAAGTTGACCTGACCGAAAGCTTTTCCATTAACGAGCACCTGGTCCGGAGTAATGAGCACAGCTTCGGCGATGTCTGGGTTCGAAACCGAGAAACGTCCGACCGGGCGATCGAAATTGATCACGCGCGACTGTCCCACCAGAACGTTGACGGCAATCGCCTCTTTGTTCTGGCTGAAAGACGCCTTGTAGGAGTTTTCCTGCGCGTGCGCGATGGAAGTAGCAAAAATTGTAATCAGGGACGCCAGTAATAAACTCACTCGGCGTGAAATTGGGGAACGGCTCTGCATGATCTTATGCTCCTTTGTTTCAAGCGATCGTCAATGCGATCAACTTCAAGTGTTCAAATTAGGGTTGAGT
>JBKPPU010000268.1:0-20923 GCA_046733695.1 Acidobacteriota bacterium | reverse complement strand
GCCCATCTCTGAGCCGCTAGTGACGAAGGTGATGGACCGCATTCGTTCAGGTTGCGAGTTAAAAGAGCGCCAGACAAACTCAGATTGACCGTCATGCGCCGATTGCTTTGCTTTTCTCGAGGTCGATCCGGATTTCGTAATCAGGCACGGTACCCAGTCCAAACCCGATCCAGTTTGCCCACTTCGCAAGCCCCACGCACATGACCGTTTCGAGGATTTGCTGATCGTCGAAGCCGTAAGTTCTCAGATCATCTATATCGTCCTGCGTAATCTTGAGCGGGTGATTGTTCAGCTTCAGACTGAAGTTCAGCAGTGCTTTGTCGACGATTGGCAGATCAGTCGCCATGTGATCGAGAGCGATTTGCTCGGGCTCTGGTCCCTCGATCTTGAGCATACGAACGATTTCACAGTGCGCCGTAACGCAGTAGGTGCTGAGGTTGGCGGCGGAACAGACCAGGAAAATGTATTCTTTCTGCTGGCGAGTAAGTGCGCCATCCTTAATCAAAGTTGCATCGACAAGTTGCACTTCCGCGTCAATTAGGTCGGGGCGTGCCGTCTGGCCCTTAAAGAAGTTGGGAATGAAGCCGTAGTCGTCCTTGATCAGCTTGAGCGTAGGATGGTCTTCTTCATTGAACGGGGTTTCGCGAATATAAGTCATCGGGCCAGTCCTTTCGGGGGAAATCCGGAGCGGACTTCGACTGTCTGTTCGCAATGCTACGACCGCTGTATTTAGAGCGTCAAGCCTTGTGAGACCGGCTGGTGGACCAGCATGATCGAACGGTTTAGTTCACGGTGAGATTGGAATAGCGGATTTGTCTGTGGCGATTCAAAACAGGTCGAGGATTTTGCGAACTACCTCTTCAATGCTACTCATAACTAACGCTCCGGCTTTTCGCTCGCCAATGAATCTCCGAGAGTGAAGAGTGCTGCTCCAAGCAGCACCGTATCCTTCAACAGGAACCCACCGGATCCGGAAAGGGCCGGGAAGCCCCCGAGACTCTTCTCCCAGCCCGGAAGCGAAAACAAAAACGTAAGTGTCGTCAGGAATGTAAACACTGCCAGCACACTCCCGATTGCTGATAGCTTTGCCGACAGCGGGCGAATTGCGATTAGTGCTGCCGCGGTCAGTTCGGCCACGCCAATGACATTGGAGGTTGCTTGCATACTGAGAACCTTGTACATCCAGCTCATAAATGGACTGGTCTCAACCAGAGTCTTGATGCCCTCAGCTTCATAAGCTGTGAACTTCATTGCACCAATCCAGCCGAGTACAAGAACCAATCCGTATCGAATGAAGACCGACCCCAACTTCTCAAATGGATTTTTTGTCTGGGAAAGTGTTTGAACGTGCGCAGCCATAGAAGTACCTCCAAATATTAGTCGCTGTCGGGATTCAAACCTTACAGGCTGCCTGTGGTCTTAAGGTGTACCGTCAGAAATACGCCTCCACGTCGTGATTTCAGTCATCCAGCCTTTATTCTTGCGGCGCTCGAACGATGCTTTGAGATGTGGCGTCAGTTTGTGATCTTCCAATGCTTGCGGATTGCGCCACACTTCAAAGCGCATGAAGTAGTTTGGATTAGTGGGGGATTGGTAGAGATCATATCTGAAGTTACCAGGCTCGGCGCGTGTCGCAGCGGTGGTTGAAAGCAGCTCGTTCATTAATTCCTGTTCGCTTCCTTCTGGTCCGCGAATAAACGTGATAGCGCTGAGTAAGTCAGCTTCACTCGAAACCGACTTAATGGCTGTTTTCATCTCGATTAGCAGTCCATGCGCGTCGGTGTCGCCGATGTTCTCAGATGCGTGTATTAAAGCATCGCCATAGAAGACGTCACCTGCTTTCGCTTCGCGAATTCGTGTGCTGCCATCGGGAAATGTAAACCGAATCTTGAACGGCGCTATGACGTACGTGACCGCAGCCGGGTGCGCATGAAAATCTTCCTTTGCGCCTTTCTTCAATTGAAAGTCGAGCACGCGTACGCGATCGTTTTCCAGTAGCACTTTGTAATTCTGCGGATAAAGCGGCACGGGATCTTGCGCAACTGCCGCGCCCGCAAACAAAATCAAACTGAACACGGCTACTAGCATTTTGCTGAGACTCATTGCGCACCTCCGTCGCGCTCATTTGTAAATGTAAAGACCTTCACGTCGCCTAATCTCTTGAAGCCTTGCACCGTCGTGCCGACTCCGTGTGTCTTCAATCGAATGCGATAAACACGTGTGTTTGATGTGATGAAGAGTGTCGAACCATCTTCGCCCCAGGCACAGTTTCCCGTCGCAGTTCCCAGATCAAAGCGGCCGAGCAACGTGCCATCGGGCGCGATAATGAACAAACCACCTGGCGCCGCGGCAAAGATATTTCCGAATACATCCACTTTCAGGCTGTCTGCTACTCCCGGCCGGCCTTTCGACTGCTCAGCTCCGTCAAACAGGACTCTTCCCGGCGAAAGCGTGCCGTCCTTCTTGACGTCAAACACGAACCATAGTGCGCGCGCTGAATCAGCGACGTAGAGCTTTTTCTCGTCGGGAGAAAACGCGATTCCGTTGGGTGCTTTGACTTGAGTGGTCAGGAGCGTCAACTTGCCGGCACGTGACAGGCGATACACGCCCTGGAACGGAAGTTCCTTGTTCGGATCGTCGAATGTCTTCGGCAAACCGAAAGGCGGATCGGTGAAATACAGGTCACCATTCGATTTGTAGATCAGATCATTTGGACTGTTGAGTCGCTTGCCTTCGTAGTTATCAACCAGCGTCGTGCGAGTGCCGTTTTTCTCGAGACGGCTGATGCGCCGATCGCCGTGCTGGCAAAAGACAAGCCGGCCCTCCTGATCGAACGTCAATCCATTCGATCCGGGTTCGCGGCCTGTGAAAGGTTCGGTTCCGGTATATCCACTTGTCTGCAGAAACACACTGGCCCTTTCTCCAGTCTTCCACTTGATGATTCGATTATTTGGGACATCTGAGAAAAGGAGGTAGTTGCCGGTGCGATTCCACACGGGACCTTCCGCCCACGTGAAGCCGTCGGCGACCTTTTCCAGCTCAGCGCTGGCCGGAACGATCTCGTCCACTCGTGGATCGAGTCGTACGACGGCCGGTGCCGCGGATGTATTGATAGTGTCAGGTCGTACTCCGGCAATGTTCAGGCGAATGCGATACAAACCCGAGCGAGCGCACAGGTATAGTGTTTTGCCGTCTGCGTCACCCCAGGCCATGTTATGCGCATGACGCGGCGTAATGATGGTTCCGAGATGTTTGCCTTCTGCTGAGATCACCCACAACCCGCCGGGTGCAGAAACGTAGAGATTGCCCTTTTGATCGACTTTGATTCCGTCAAGACCATCCTCACCCGGCGCATTCGTGAAGTCGAAAAACAGTTTTCCATTTTTCAGAGTTCCATCGACCTGCACCTCGTAACGCATAATCGCTTTGTGTTTGTCACCGATTTCGCCGGCGAGTTCATCTTCTTTGCGCAACTCCTGACCAGTTAAGGAACGCGGCCAATTGCCCACGTACAAATACTTCTCGTCCGGCGACAAGGCGATTCCATTTGGTCCAGTGAAATCCTTGCTGACGAGTCGCAGCTCGCCTTTGTAAATCGAATACACGCCGCTGAACCCGAGTTGCTTTCGCGGATCATTGAAGAACTTTGGAAACCCGAACGGTGGATCGGTGAAGAAGAGCGTGCCGTCTGATCGATAAACGAGATCGTTCGGACTGTTAAGGCGTTTGCCCTGATAACTGTCCGCCAGCACGGTCTGCGTCCCGTCGCTTTCGTCGCGCACGACGCGATGATTGCCGTGCTGATTGATAGTCAGCCGTCCTTGTGGATCGAGAGTCAGTCCATTTGATCCAGGTTGGCCATACTGGGCGATATCCGCGCCTGAATAACCACTCGGTCTCCGAAACACTTCGAGCTTGCCGTCTTGATTTCCAACGGGCACGTATTTGTAAATCGTGTTTGCGTTGGGATCGCTGAACAGCAGGTAGCCGCCATCTTTATCGATCCAAATCGGACCCTCAGTAAACTTGAATCCCTCCGCCAGTTTGAAGACTTTCGGATTAGGACCGACGACTTCATCCATTGCCGGATCATTACGGACAACGTCGACATTCACTTCGCTTGGCTTCAATGATACCGGGCCAGGCTCGGTCTTATAGAAGGCGAGCTTTGCGTAGCGGATGTAGATAAAGTTGGTTGGAGGATTTGAGAGTGGACCATTGACGCCGAAAATTGCGAGCTGAATCTGTTGGCCGGGTTTGACGTTGCGGCCGACGACTAAATGATTCTCCGCGTTCCAGCCAGCAATCACTGAACCGCCTGATTGGCCCGGTGCGCGCGACAACTCGCCGTCTACCCAGATCTCAGCGTAGTCGTCCAGCGACGTCTCAAACACGGCGGTAGTTCCGGTCGGATCGAAGTCACCAATGCGATCGGGGATTGTCAGCTTGATGCGGTACCAGTTGAAGCCCAAGCGTCCATTGCCACGCCGCTGATCCAGGGTTGTGGGGCCAATAACTTCCCACTTTGAATCGTCGAAATCCGCACCACCGGCATGTGGCGTGTAGTCGTATGTTTTGACTGGTGCGCCTGTCGGCTGCTTGTCCGGTCCAGGCCCACGGAAATCAGCTTCGACGATCTTCGTGTCGCTGTAGCGCCATTCGCCTTTAACCGTCTTCACACCGTCGCTTGAGCCGAGATCGATCATCGCATCCGCTTTACCTGCCGGAACGTCGGCTGACGTCTTCGCTAGTGCCGATGCGTGGGGCAAGTCGAAAGAAACGCCAACGTAAACGGCTGCAATCAGGAATAAGAGAGAGACTAGTTTCATAATCGTTACCTCTTCAATCCGCTCTTAGCGAATTTTGATGGTGTAGTACAAAAACTCGCCGTTAACTTCTTTGAACCAGTGTGCAGTGTTGTTCGGGACGATGATTACCTGGCCCTGTGATAGCTGCCGGCTGACACCGCCTTCTATTCGCGAGCCGCGAATTTCGTTAGGCGCAATTTCTTTTGCATCCACCGCTGTTCCACCGGTCACAATTGTCGCTGTCCCTTGCATCACGTAAATGATGTCGGTGTCCAGAGTGTGAAGCTCGGCCAAGCCGGGCTTATCACGCCGGCTGGTGTGGACCATGTAATTGCGATCGTTGCCATCCAGCAAGACCGATCCAGTCGAAAAAGACGCGCTCACCTGTTTTGCATCAAAGAAAAGCACTGATGGTTTGTTTGCAGGTGTCATGTCGCTCGCTTTCGCTTCCGCGAACACATTCGCGCCGGCTATGGCTAGCTCTTCGTCCTGTTGCGCGCTCGCGGCGCCGCTTACACCAACGCCACCCACAATCTGGCCGTCGATTGTGATCGGCACGCCGCCCTGTAACGGTGTGAAGTAGGCATCAGGCAGCGCCACCATGGCTGTGCGGCCATTTTTAATAATGTCTTCGAACGCCTTTGTTGGTCGCTTGAAGAGAACTGCCGTGCGCGCCTTCCCGATCGAGATGTTTGCCCCGGCAGCGAACGTTCCATCGAGACGCTCCAGTGCCATTAGATTGCCGCCGTCATCAACTACCGCAATGACGCCCCCGGGTGCGTTGTTCTTCTTTGCATATGCAACAGCGCCCGCAATTACCTTTTTTGCGCCGTCAATGGTTAGTGTCTTCTTGTCGATTGTTTGAGCGTTCGCCACAAGCGAAACGCTCAACCCAATCAAAGCCGTCAGTGTGAACCTGGTGATGGCCTTCATGGCTTACATGCCTCCTTCGGCTGTGATCGTGACGTGAAAGAACTCGGCATTCTTGCCGGTCCAGCGCTCATCTTTAACGCGGTGCACAACGCCGTGTTCGTCCTCGCCGGTGTTGGGACCTTTTTGTCGCGGTCCCTGGTTTGGACCAACACCGATTTCTTCATCTTTCTCGGTACCGGCGTTCCACAAGTAAAACTGATTCGTGATATCACCGCTGACGGGTGCGCCTTTGGCGTCGAACAGAGCAATGCCGCTTGCTCCAGGTGCGTAGAACCAATCATTCGATTGGCCGAACATCTGCGTCATGAAGAGCTTCATTCCCGGTGCAGCCGTAACCGTAAACTCGTATGAATCGCCTGGACGGATCGGACCGGCGCCCATAGCGCCAACGGGTGTATTGAAGACGCCATGCAGATTCGAGCTGTGGTGCATTGCGACGAGCGAGGCCACTAATCCGGACGGATCTCCGTCTTCGGCCTGCATTTCGAGACCGTTCTTGCGCGCCGGTTTTCCTTCAGTGAAAAGCGCTGCGCTCTTGTCGCTTAACACAAACATGCCCGGTGATAGTGCAAACGGAAACTTCTGACCGTTCGAAGCGGTCATGCCTTCCTTGTTAGAAATATTTTCGACGCGAACTGTGAATTTGGTTGGTTCGACCTTGCGCGTTGCAGTGGCGACTGTGAACTGGGCCAGATAACCTGCCAGCAGCAGCGCCAGACCAATTGCGAACTCTCGACGTTTCATGATTTCGAATTCTCCTTTAATGGTTAGCTTCAAAGTTGCATCGAAAGATGCAACGCTGGTTGTTATGGTGATGCAGCTTTGCGCAGGCGACTGCGGGCCGCACTTTGAGTCGTTGATAAACTTCCGCCGCCAGCAACATCCCGATAGGCGGAGCGACAAAATAGATCCAGAGAGACATCCAAACCTGTGCGCCAACTGCGGAACCTAAGGTCCGTGCGGGATTCATACTCATACCGGAGATTGGCGATTCAATGGTTATGTAAGCTGCGACCAGAGCACCTGCGAACATTCCCGTCCAGCGTGCTAGTCTTTTCGTGTTGGAGACGGTGAGCACCACCGACATCAGAATGAACGAGATGAAAAGCTCGGCGCAGAACGCTGCGATTGGACCATTTGGCCCGGGAATTGTTGCTGCATAGTTGACTGCCTGGTGCGCGACGAACCTGCCGAGCGTGAACGATGCGAGCATGATGCCTGCCATGCCACCCGCGAATTGAAACAGTGTGTAGAAGGCTGCATCCCACGCTTCTATTTTCCCGAGCCGAAAGAATGTCCACGTCACCGATGGGTTAAAGTGCGCTCCCGATCTCTGGCCCAGTGGCGAAAAGATGATTGCTATTGCCGTTGAGCCCATCGCCGTTCCCATCAACATTCGGCGCAATACAGTGTGGTGAATTGTTTGAGCTATCGGCGATGATGGGTGGAACAGTAGGACGGTGAACGCACATGCCGAGAACATGAACAGACCCAGCTCGGCTGCTTCCATCAGATATTCGGGCCAATGTTTTTTCAGTGCGTGGTTCATATGCTGCTGGGTAGTCGCGCGTAATTGTTAATCCTTACAGAAGGGAAGCCACGGAATACACAGATCTATCCGCGATTTAATCCGCTTAATCCGTGGCTAGTATTTAGTTGACTGAAGAAGCTGTCGGAGGAATTGGATTTGTTTCAGGTAGCGACCGCACCAGGCGCAGATGATTAAGTGCAATCTAAGCTGCGACCACTCCCAGAGTCCGAGCGAACGGTCCATTGATTCGGACATCAATGGGACCATCTGCTCACATGGTGGAAGCGATCGCAGCAGCCATCGTCTGAACACTTTCATTCGATCACCAGAACGGAATTTAAACCGCCATAACTGTTAGGTGCTTTGAAGCCGTTGCTCGGATCCTCAATCCAGCGCTGGCCATTTATGATGAACTTGTATTCGAAGCGCCCGGCTCGTGGAACAACGATCTCGGTGAACCAAAGACCGGACTCATTTTGTTTCAGCGGCGTGGCGACGTGGTCCCATCCGTTAAAGTCTCCCGCAACCGAAACGCTGTGGGCGCCATCGTCATGAAAGACAAACATCAGGCGGCCATTCTCGACTCGAGGTGGTTTACATCCCACCGCATTCAGCGCGTGGTGTTCAGCTTTCGCTAGTTCCACGGCCTGCTTTGCGTTTACAACCCCATAGCCTTGCCGAATCACAGACTTCGTCACAATACGATCAGCCGTGGAAACCAGAATGTTTTTGATTGCGCCTGGCGTTAAGGTTGGATTTGCCTGGATCATTTGGGCAACAACCGACGCTACGATCGGGGCCGCGAAGGATGTTCCATCGACGTGCTGGTAATGCGTAGCTACGATCTTATCTTCCTGCAACGCCGCCTCGACATACGCTCGAATATCTGTGTTTGCGATCCGTTCTGGAAGTTCGGCCGCTTCTTTTAATTCGCGCGCGAGATCTGGAAGCTCATAGTCCACGGCGGCGACCAGACGCGATAAGGCTTCAGCTCGTTCATAAAATCTGGTTCCGGGTAGAATTGGCGCGGCTACCCACATCGCGGGTGCCACGATCTCTGGTTTAACTGTTCCGTCCGCAGTGATACCAAAATTTGAGTGATACAGATCAAGTTTAGTCCCGTTCAACTGGTTGTGGTCTGTGTATCCACCTACCGTGATCACTGAGGGTGAGTTAGCAGGCGGAATAGAATGACGGCCCTCGGCTCCTGAGTTTCCGGCCGCGGCGATAACTGTGATCCCTTGCCTGATTGCTTCCTCGGCAGCCTGGTCGACGATGCTCTTCGAACACGGAACATCTTCGTCTCCGCCGAGAGATATATTCAGCACGCGGATGTTGTAACGCTCACGATTTGCAATTATCCATTTAATACCCTGGGCGATATCTTCTTCAGTTATGCGCCCGCGTTCACTTACTTTCACCAGCACGAGTTCCGCTTCATGCGCCAACCCCTGATACACGTTGTTACTGAGCTGTCCGTTACCGGCAGCGGCAACCGATGTCTGTGTCCCGTGCCATTGCCAGGACTCTACCGGCGCAGTAGAAAGCAAGCTGCGCCGCTCTCCGGTCAGATCTTCGTAAGCGACAACACGGTTCACAGGTGTCACGAGATCAGGATGCGGGTAGAATCCGGAATCGAGAAAAGCTACCGTCACGCCTTTCCCTGTATACTCCGGATTTGCATTTAATCGGACAGGTGTTGGGATAACGCCAAACCGGTTCGGATTGTGTTGATGATTGTGGTTAGACGAATCCATAAGGCGCCTCGAAAGACAAACCGCTCCTCTCTTGCACAGTTGTCGCAAGTGGACCGTCGAACCTTACAAGTGTTGTTTTAGTTCTGGTTTGTCAGGCGGCGGCGGATTCGTTCTCGTGCCTCGTTTGAAAGACCAGCACCGGAGATGAAGTCAGGTGGCTCATCGGCTTTGGCCCGAGCTGTTTCGCGGATGAGGTGCAGATGTTCCATGTACCACTGGCACCACGCACAAATCCAGAGATGAAGCTTTAGGTTGATTCGCTCTCGCAAACTCAGCGATCGCTCCATTGATTGTGAGATCTTTTCGACAGTCTGCTGACAAGTCGGCAACCTTCGCAAGAGCCAATAGCGAATCGAGTGCTTCAGTTTGTCGTAGAGTTTTACCGCCATTTTACTGTTCCCGTCGGAACCAGTTTAGCTCAAGACAGTTGCGCAAATGCAGTCGAGCGCGGTGAAGCATAACCCAAAGATTGTTCACTTTAATGCTCAAAATCTCGCAGATCTCTTCGCTTTTAAGACCATCGACTTCACGTAGCGTGAAAGCACTGGCAGTTCGTTGCGGCAAGGGCGAGAGGCAGTCGTTATAGACTTTCCAGAAATCGTTGCGCTCGATTAACTCTGCCGGCGTTGCATGCCATTCATTTGGCGCGTAATTGTTATTCCAATGACCTTGCCACGGTTCGGGTCGTTCAAAAAACTCGCGGTGCTCGGGACCCTCATCTGATTCTTCACCGAGAGGCGCCTCGCGCATTGCGCGCCGAAAATGATCGACGATCTTGTGCTTCAGAATTCCGACGAGCCAGGTACGCTCCGAAGCGCGCCCTTGAAATTCTTTGTAAGCTTTCAGTGCAGCGAGAAAAGTCTCTTGCACGGCGTCTTCCGCGGCGGTATTGTCGCGCAGTCGAAAAACGGCATACTTAAAAAGGTAGTCGCCATGGTCGTCCAGCCAACGACCAGCATCGGGCGATTCATCGGGGGACTCAGGCTGCGGCGCGTTCATACCAATGTGAATTAATTGGACCAGTAGAGTAGTGTATATGCCGGTCCGTAGCAAATCGTCCAGCTTATGAGTAAAAACACCTGTCGAGATTGTGGCAACGTACTTGCGCAAAACGCACGAGGCTGTCCGCGGTGCGCGCGAAACATAGAAGCCGAAAGCATGATCGACCGATTCATCTGGCGCCGTTTTCTACCCTGCGTAGTCTTCGTGGCCCTCGTGGTCGTTGCGTTAGTTTATTATTTACGATGAACTGACAGCGAAACGCAGCCCGAAGCTCGTTATTTGAGTCCGAGATGCGAGTCGCGTTTTTGAAAGAAAGTGATTAATTTCCACCCGCTTGCATTCCCGCCTGACTGACAACCAGATTCTCGAGGCTGCCGCTGAACGTAATGCTGACTAACTTCTGATCCATCCCTTCGAGGACTGTCTGTATCTCAGTACCACGCGCTCTCTGATCGCGCTTTTCGAGTTTGGCCGACGCCTTTGCGATCAGTTTCGCACCTTTGAAGATCGACAACTCACCAGATTGATCGTCAAACACGGCTTCGTACTTGCCCTTCTTTATAAGCGTACCGTTAACTTTTGTGTCAGCCGAGAAGGCGATGTCTGATTTCCTCGTGTTACCTAATGCTGTAGCACCTGCCAAAGCGCCAAGCAAGCATGCAACCATTAAACCGTTGATTAGTAGCTTCATCCCAAAATGCTCCTTTTGTTTCTCAGTTTCGGCCCAATTAGGTCGCCGTTTGGACGCGCCACAACTGTCATGCATGCGTGGCGTGCCTGTTTACATTCATTTGTCGTGCTGAATTGGGAAAACTTACAACGGAGTACTTCACATCCTTCGGACAGACCAAACATTGGGTGTTAGGCAAATGAGTCTAGTCGCGCGAACAAAATGCATCCGGCGTAGCAGTTTTAGAGACCGCGATTGTGATCGAAAGCTGTCGAATAACGGATTGTGTCTCCGACGCACTAGGTATGTGTCGCTGCAGGCATCGGTGTTCCCTGGGCCGAGACCATACGCCAAATCTCGCATTCTTTGATAAAAACATGAGTATAGGCGCTGTTGATCTTGAATTGCTGACCATCGTATGCACCTGCCATTACAGTTTGGCCTGTAATGATTGCAATATCTTCGTAGTTGCGGACTCTGAATCTAACGCGATCAATCCAACCAAATCTCAACTGTCCACTTAGAAGCACTTCCGCTAGTTCTGTCCCTGAAACCTCGGAGCCACTCATTACATCAATCAGGACAATATCGTCACTGATAATCTTCCGCAGTTTGCCGATGTCGCTGGTTATCAGCGCGTCGAAGAAATCATTCTCCACTTCCTCAGGTCGTCTTTCACTCATAAATCAACTGTCCTTGTAATATAGTCCCCGATCTCACTACTGAGCGCCGTGTTCATTTATTCCCGTAAGATATTGGCGCACCAGGCGATCGGGGACGTTATTTCGTTTCCAGGGAAGCTCTCCTACTGCAAGGATCCGGTGAGAACGTTTCATCTCTTCAACTCCAACGTTCGTACCACGAAACTTACGGCGCTACTGGTTCCGGCGCCTCAGCAAGCAGCGGCTTCACTACAGCTTCTAACCCGGCGCGATCGCGTGCGCCAATGATTGTCTGCCGGACTCGTCCCTGCTTTCAGACCGAGCGTCACGCCGTTTTCATCGTGTCGGATATGCCGGAAGGCGACAATCTGGCGTTAGCTCGCGCGCTTGCGCCGTCTGTATTCGCACATATCACGCGGGTGGAAAGCGCTACCTAAGGGATTAAGCTTCCTTGTCGTCTAAAGCGAGATCAGCATTTAACGTCCGATGAACCCGGCGAGCGCCTCACTCCTTTTTGTTCCGCGACACCCTTTAGTTTGCTGTTCGGAAACCTCCTGCAAGACGAAAAATTCTGAATTCGGCTAAATAGATGCGAAGGCAACGGTAAGCGAGTAGCACTGGGTTTAGAAGTCCCACGCTCAGTAGCACGAATACTCAGAATATGGCTGAGAAGCTATAGTCTCCCGAACCACGGTCGCTCGCCCGCAAATCACGGTCGCCGAACAAAGCCAAAATTTTTGAAGTCTATCGGTCAGGATCTGCTGACTGAAGTGCTACGATCCGCTCCGGCTTAAACTTTCAACATTTTTCAGGGGAAACCAAACGATTTCCCGTCTCGCATTAGGCAATAATTGTTCGCTCGTAGTCTTGATGTGCTGTTCAATCGTGTTCGCTAAGGAGAGAGATGAAGAGAACCGGCGCGCAAATACTGATGGCGATCGTAACGTTCCTAACTGTGACGGCGTTGTACGCTCAGGATGGGGAAAAACCAGCTTACCTGAATCCTGACTTGCCAGCGCCACAGCGAGCGGAAGACCTCGTCCGGCGCATGACGGTTGAGGAAAAGGTCACGCAACTGGTGAATCAGTCGCGTGCGATTCCGCGGCTCAATGTCCCCGATTACGATTGGTGGAGCGAGGCTTCGCATGGCGTTGCCACAAAGGGTACAACTGAATTTCCCAATCCGGTCGGCTTGGCGGCGACGTTCGACACCGAAGCCATCTACCGCATGGCCGTGGTGATCGGAACCGAAGGTCGAATCAAGCACGTGGAGGGCATGCGCGACGGGCACAGCGATATATTCGAAGGTCTGGATTTCTGGGCGCCTAACATCAACATCTTTCGTGACCCGCGCTGGGGACGTGGTCAGGAAACGTTTGGAGAGGATCCTTTCTTAACTGCGCGAATGGGCGTCGCTTTCGTGCGCGGGATGCAGGGTGATGACCCGAAATACTACCGTGTCATTTCAACTCCCAAACACTTCGCCGTACACAGTGGGCCAGAGCCATCGCGCCACAAGGACGACATCAAGGTCAGTAAGCACGACCAGTTGGACACGTACCTGCCCGCGTTTCGTGCAACCGTGACGGAAGGGAAAGCGGGTTCTGTCATGTGCGCATACAACAGTATTAATGGACAACCAGCATGTGGAAACGAGTTCCTGTTGCAGGACCAGTTGCGCACAAAGTGGAACTTCCAGGGGTACGTCGTTTCGGATTGCGAAGCTGTCGTCAACATCTTCCGCGACCATCGCTTTACAAAGACGCAGGCCGAAGCATCTGCACTGGCTCTGCAGCGCGGCATGGATAACGAGTGCATCGACTTTTCGAAAGTAAACGACGACCACGACTACAAGCCATACCTCGACGCGTATCGCCAAGGTATTCTCAAAGAGAGTGAGATCGACAGAGCCCTCGTTCGATTGTTCACAGCCCGGATGAAACTCGGAATGTTCGATCCACCTGAGTTAGTGCCCTATTCCAGGATCGACGAAAAGAAACTTGATAGCGCGGAACATCGCGCGATGGCGCGCGACATTGCAAACAAATCGATGGTGCTCTTGAAGAACGATGGCATCCTGCCGCTAAAGAAGGGGGCGACCAGAATCGCAGTCATTGGACCACTCGCAGACCAGACTAGATATCTGCTCGGCAACTACACAGGAACTCCTACGCACACGGTTTCGGTGTTGGAAGGACTCAAAAAGGAGTTTCCTGATGCTCAGATCAACTTTGTCCCCGGAACGCAGTTCCTTCGTAAAGATGGCGTCGCTGTGCCAGCTTCAGTTTTTACAACGGCTGAAGGACAGCCCGGGCTCACTCAAGAGTTTGCGACCGGACAGATGTTTGGAGGAAAGCCGACCGTACTCGCGACGCGCTCGGCGACTTCGGTTGACTTGAAGGTGGGGGAGGTTCCATCGGAAGCCGCAATCAAGTCCCCTTTGTTAGTCCAGTGGAGCGGATTCCTCACGCCAACTGAGACCGGAGAATTCATCATCGGTTTGCGTTTTGAAGGTGGCTTCGCGCGCGTTTTCGTAGATGGAAAGCAGGTTGCGCAGGGGTTTGGCGGCCCAGGCCAAGTCGAGGCAAAGGTGGGGCGCGTTCATCTCGAACAGGGGAGGAAGGTAGCGATTAAGGTTAATTACTCGCTGGGCAGTGGAGAGCCGAAACTCGTGCAATTAATCTGGTCCAGGTATGACACGAAGCCGAGCGCCGAGGCTGTTGAAGCGGCAAAAAACTCGGACGTGGTAGTTGCGGTGCTTGGTATCACCAGCGAACTGGAAGGCGAAGAGATGCCTGTTGACGAGGAAGGCTTCAAGGGTGGCGACCGAACGAGTCTTGATCTACCGAAGCCGGAACAACAGTTACTTGAGGCCGTGTCAGCTACAGGAAAACCCGTCGTCCTTGTCCTCGCGAATGGAAGCGCGTTGTCCGTGAACTGGGCGGGGCAACACGTGAACGCGATTCTCGAATCGTGGTATGCGGGAGAAGAAGGCGGTGCCGCGATCGCAGAAACTCTCTCCGGAAAAAATAACCCGGCGGGACGACTTCCGGTCACCTTCTACACCGGCGTCGATCAGTTGCCGCCGTTCGGAGACTACGCGATGAACAACCGGACGTACCGCTACTTCAAAGGCGCACCGCTTTTTCCCTTCGGGTATGGGCTGAGCTACACGACGTTCTCTTACAGTGGCCTTACAATTCCGAAGAATCCGATCAACGCCGGCGATCCACTCGTGGTTGGGGTTACTGTCACCAACTCCGGCAAGCGTGAAGGAGACGAAGTGGTCCAGGTCTATCTCAGTTTCCCGAACGTCGCAGGAGCACCGTTGCGCGCGCTACGTGCGTTCAAGCGCATTCACTTGAAGCCTGGAGAAACGCAGAAGTTGCGCTTCGAATTGAATGAACGCGACCTCAGTATGGTGAGTGAAGCAGGTGATCCAATTATTGCGGAAGGGCAGTATTCCGTCACGGTTGGCGGAGGGCAGCCCGATACCGGAGCGCCGACCATTGCCGGAAAGTTCCAGGTAAATGGAACCAAAAAGCTTCCCGAGTAGCGGTAATAAGAATCTCAAGCGGGCTTTGCACTAAATGTCGCTAAAAACTCTGACTTTTAGTGCAGCATCTGAACATTTAGTGCAAGAGGCATTCTGACTGATTAAAAGTCAACTCCAATTGATCGTCAACAATTTGTTCAAGTGGAATGTTCACGGCGCGAGCGTATGCGAGCAACGTCATCAACGAAGGTTCGTTTTTGTCGTGCTCAAACCTTGAGATCACGGTGTAATCCACAATACCGAGCCGCTTGCCAAGATGGCTTTGTGACAGGCCGAGCACGGTTCGGATCTGGAGTAGCTTTTCAGCTAGCCTCTTTGGGCGTGGCCTTGCGTGTCCGGTCATTAGAGTTTCACCCCCAAACTCTCTGCGAGCGTTTCGTGTGCTCTATCTGCGCGACCTTCGATCACTGTTTGGTAAAGTTCAAATGCCCCGTCTTGAAACCGCGTGTGCTCAAACAAAGCCTCTATAGCCAGATCAAGCGAGTCCACGGCCCGCAACACGTCCGACGGCGTGGCTTTGAGACACTGTCGAATTGCCGCGAACTGCCGTGCTAGACCGAGAGCAGTTTCAGGATGGCCGAAATATGGTTCGAGCACGATCTGCCAGTCTTCGCTATCCGGCAGCGCGCTCTCGTGCACCGTGTTAGGATTGTTATGCATGGTCGAGTCCTTCTTTCTTAACCGGAGTAGGATTCGGCTGTGTAAGGGTCGGCAAGTGTTGACGCACTTGTCGGCCCGCTCGTTTATGCGCGCCACTATAGGCGTAGAATCTTCGCCTGTCAACAAATCTGTGGTAAGCGCACCATAGATTTCCAGAATGTTATAATTTGGCCCATGAAGGTTATCAGCACGGCTGAGGCAGCAAAGCGGTTAGGCGTGACGGCGAACCGAGTGCGGGCGTTGATCGACGCGAAACGTCTGAAGGCTACGAAGCTCGGGAACGTGTGGCTGATAGACCCGAAGGATCTGGAAGCCGTGAGGCAGCGTAAGCCGGGGCGTCCGCGCAAAGCACGCAAGGACGCTAAGCGCAACTAAAAAAATACTCCACCCCCGCTCATTCATTAAAAAATTAAAAATCGTTCCGGCGCGTCTATTTTTTAAAATTTCTTTTTCCAATTAGCGCACTTGCCAAAATAACGTCCGCAACTAATTATTAGAAAAAATAATTTCCCATTACCACTCTGGAAGAAAAGAATTTTTTCTTTTAGATCGACTTAGTTTGACTGAAAACTAAATTTTTTAATTACTTGGTAAGACAATATGAACACAGATGTTCGGCTGCCGCTAGGCAAGTTGTGGCTTGGCGTGGTCTTCAAGAGCCTTTAAATTGCGACTATAACCGCCGTGTTTCTAAGAACTTACAGGAGGACCATATTTTGAAGACCACGCCAAGCCACAACTTGCCTAGCGGCAGCCGAACATCTGTGTTCATATTTCCAAGCGGCCCCAAGTGGTCTAAGGCGCTGCGCGTTCGCGCACCACGAGCACACGAGAAAACGATCTAAGAAACTGCTTGACTTTAAAATTGAGTTGGCTGTAGTCTGTGCGGAAAGCCAAAACACCCGCTTCCAGAATAATCAAAGTCGGACGGACCAAGAATCTGAAAGCGGGCATTCAATTTGGCGAAGCGAGGTGATGCACCTCAAGCGAGCCGAGGCACCAGATCGGGGCCGGGTCATGACCGGCCTCGACGGTGAAACTCCCCGTCTCGGTGTGTTTATAGCACAAAACTAGATGCCGGGGAAGGAGGGAATTTTCATGCCTGACGGAAATGTTGATTATGAGGCTGTCTTAGCGGACTTACTCGCCAGAAAAGCTCAGTTGGAAACGATGATTGCCGGAGTGGAAGCAATTTTAGGATCGGCAGCAAGCAGTGTGGTCGCTGTGTCCGCGAGCAACGGTGGCGTAACTAGCCTCGACCGCATTCCTCCCCACGCCTTTTTAAAGCTCAGTATCGGAGATGCAACAAAGAAGCTCTTGGACATGGTAAAGAGCAAGCTAACACTTCCTCAAATAATGCAGGCTCTCGAAAAGGGTGGTTTGCCTCCGGCCAAATACAGCACCGTCTACGCCGTTTTGCGTCGGCGCGAAAGTCAGATTGGCGACATTCTGCGAATGGGTGAGGAATGGGGCCTAACCGAATGGTATCCCAACAATCCAAATCTCCGTAGACGCGCAGAGAAGCCCACTAAAGCCAAGAGCAAGCCGAAAAGGAAGGCCCCCGCGAAGAAAAGGCCCGCGAGCACTCCCGCCGCCGGTGGCGAGATCACGCGGGTTGGCACTCTATTTGAACCAACTTCAGTTGAGCCGCAGACTCTAACATTACTAGACGCCTCAGAGAAGATTTTGTCAGAGGAAGGTGCGCCGCTTCACGCCAAAGTTTTAGCCGAAAGGGTGAACGCGCAATACGCCAAGAACACTAACGCCGGAAGCCTTGCTGGGTCGCTGGTCCAAGACCCCAAGAAACGGTTTAAGAATCTAGGTCAAAATACCTGGGATTTAGTAAGTAGATCTAACGAAGAAGCGGCATAGCAGCGACGCTACTTTTTGTTGCTGCCTTGTCGTCTCGGCCTATTCCAGTAAGGAGACTTGCAGTTCGGACAATACTTAGGCTCACCCTCACCCTTTGGCGGCCATTCATGGCCGCACCGCTCGCACTTCCAATAGTAAACAGTCTTTTTTATTTTCGCCATGCGCGGGATATTATCCTGCATAATATATTATGTCAAGTAACACATTTTACTTGACGGTCTATGTTATCTAGGATAATATACCCGCATTGAAATTAGGCCCTGTCAGTTGCGCAAACAACCGACAGGGCCATTGAAAACCAAGCGCGATTGCTCACACCTGATTCCCGCAACTTCATTGTGAGCCACGCGCCCCACGAAAGGCAAGCACACAATGGATGCGCGAAAACAAAAGGCAGTTGAGATAGCGACGAAATCAAAGCTCACGTGTCAAGGTGGTATGTGGTTAGTTCCCTCACAGAGTGGCCCAACCGAATACACGGTCGACCCTGATCCACAAACGCCAAGCTGTTCATGTCCAGACTTTGAAGCACGGCAACTGCGATGTAAACACATCTACGCGGTTGAAATTACGCTCAAACGCGAGATCGTAAATGACGGTCCGACTCAGACCGTAACGGAGACAGTTACAGTAAAGAAAAGTTACACGCAAGAATGGTCCGCTTATAATCAGGCGCAGCAAACAGAGAAGTCACACTTTCTCGCGCTCCTGTACGAACTGTGCTCAAAAGTCGAGGAACCGATCCAAGTGATGGGACGCCCGCGAATCGCGCTCCGAGACATGCTGTTCGCCGTGACCTATAGAACCTACACAATGATGAGTGCGCGACGTTTTGCGAGCGACATGCGCGACGCGCTGGCAAAGGGTTACGTCAAACGAGCGCCTTCGTTTAATTCCGTCTTTACCTACTCGCAGATGGAATCCCTCACGCCGTACCTGAAACAGTTGATTGCCGAGAGCGCCAAGCCGCTACAATCAATCGAAACAGACTTCGCGGTTGATGCTTCGGGTTTTTCCACTTGCACGTATGTGCGCTGGTTTGATGCGAAGTACGGCAAGAATGAAAGCTGGCATGATTGGGTGAAGATGCACGTCGTTTGCGGCGTCAAAACTCACATCGTTACAGGCGTCGAAGTAACTCGCGCCACCAAGCATGAGTCTCCGTTGTATCCCGACTTGCTTAAACAGACCGCTAAGGCCGGATTCACCATGCGCGAAGTATCTGCCGACAAAGGTTACATCAGTCAGAAAAACCTACAGGCCACGGTAGACATGGGCGCGGCTCCGTTCATTCCGTTTCGCTCAAACGTGCAACCGGATCGCGGTACTGACCTATGGTCCAAAATGTTCTTCTATTACAATTTCAAGTGGGATGAGTTTTATCAGCACTATCACAAACGCAGTAACGTCGAAACAACCTTTTCGATGATCAAGGCGAAGTTTGGCGAGCGGCTGAGAAGTAGAACAGAGACAGCGCAAGTCAATGAAGCTCTGGCTAAAGTTTTAGCACATAATCTCTGCGTCGTGATTCAGAGCATGTATGAGTTGAATATCACGCCGGAATTTATGAGTGAGGCCGCGTAAGAAGTCATCTGTTTTTCAGTAGGAGAAGCCCGATAATTAGCCAGTGGAGTACCACGATAGAAATCGCGGCTAAAATTGCAAAGGTAAGATCGTGTTGCCGGAACCATTCAATCGCTGATATGCCTATAAAGATGACTAGTGAATTATAAAGCTGTAGGCGCATGAGCATTTTCATACCACGCCTATCGAGTTTGCGAAGAGAGTCCATCATCAGTTTCGCTCGAAAGAATACACCACTTTTTGTGCAGCCGCCTTACTTTTGATGCAAACGCCCCTTTTAGTGCAAAGCCTCTCAAGCGGGCTTTGCACTAAAAGTCAGAATCTGACTTGGATACAGTCACTACCGCGAGATGATACTGACTGTATCCAAGCAACATCCGAACTTTGAGGCAAAGCCATCTCAAGCTAACAAATGACAATCCGGCTGAAGTTTCTGATCAGAGCGGCAATAACGTCCGCCATTCCTTTCATCTTAATCGTTGCGAACTCAGCAGCACGGGCAAACGATGAGCCTCTGTTTGCGATTAAGGAGTCGCGTAGAGATTCGAATGGCGTCACCATGCGAACTCTGGCTGGGACTATGCGAATCGAAATCTGCGGCGACCGTATCGTACATGTTGTGGCCAGCCCTACATCGGAAATCCCGACGCCGAAAGTTCCGGTCGTCACTCAACCGTGTCGCCCTAACCACTTTCAAGTTCGCATTGGGAACAAGAAGGTCAGACTCTCTACCGCGGCGATCGTCGTGACTGTCGACACCGCGACGGGCGCGCTGACTTTTTCCTCCACAGATGGAACACCGGTGTTATCCGAACCAAAGGAAGGCGGCAAGAGCTTCGACGTGCCTTCCGTGTTTGAAGCAAAGAAGTGGCAGGTACAACAGACTTTTCTTTCACCTGCGGACGAAGCGATGTACGGGCTAGGCCAACACCAGGAAGGGATCTTCGACCTGCGCGAAGTCCCAATTCGACTGAGCCAGGCGAACACAAATATTTCCATCCCATTCCTGCTGTCGAGCAAGGGCTACGGCATCCTCTGGAACAACGCCTCGCTGACCGACTTCAACCCAGCCGATCAATCTGTTGCGATTGACCCGAGCACAGGCGAGGGCAAGTTCACCACCGGCGCGAGAGGCGTTTACGGTTTTGTGATGACGGGCAACAATAAGGACCAGCTTGTGCTCCGAATTGACGGACAGAACGTGATTGATTTGGAGAACACGTGGACTCCGACGTCTGCTTCTGGTTTTGTGACGTTGGACGCGAACAAAGAATATGAAGTCTCTGCATGGGGTGGGAAAGCAATCGTTCAACTGGCCGTCCGGCCACCCGCAGAGACGACAACGTTCCGTTCCGAGGTCGGGAAAGCGGTTGATTACTATTTTTTTACGGCCCCCACTTAGACGGCGTCATCTCAGATTACCGCCGTCTGACGGGCCATGCGCAACTGTTTCCAAAGTGGGCCTACGGGTATTGGCAGTGTAGAGAGCGTTACCACAGCCAGAACGAGATCCTGGACACTGCGACAGAGTTCCGTAAACGGCAGATTCCGGTTGACGTCCTGGTGCAGGACTGGCTGTATTGCGGGCAAGTACGGTTGGAACGCATTGAAGTTTGACGAGGAACATTATCCGCAACCAAAAGAAATGCTGGATCAACTCCACGCGGACGATCTGCACATGTTGATCTCAGTGTGGTCTAAGTTTGGGAAGGACACCGACGTTTACAAGCGCATGTCGGCCAAGTCCCTTCTCATTCCGGGAAGTGACTCCTGGATGGACTTCTTCAACCCGCAGGCCCGAGCAACCTTCTGGTCCGAGCTCAAGAATGGAATTTTCCAGAAGGGAATCGACGGGTGGTGGATGGACGCTTCCGAGCCGGAGTATGAC
>JBKPPU010000267.1:0-26868 GCA_046733695.1 Acidobacteriota bacterium | reverse complement strand
TGGCAATACAGTCAGGAACATAACTGCTTGCTATCGTGCCGGTACGTCCGCAACAGAAGCTTTCGATGTGCGGCCTTATGCAGACAGCTTGTTTCGCTATCTGGTTCGAAACAAGCTCAACCAGAATCTTGGTCGCAAGTTTAAGATCACTTTCGAAGGTTGCTCGGAAGATCATTCAGCGCTGCGGATACACGACATCGGTTTCTGGGCTGTCACCCAAACTCGGAACGGCAAATTGAGGCGTGGCTTCCGAGTTTTTCTAGCCGGGGGGCTGGGCGCCACGCCTCACTTAGCACAGCTCTACACGGATTTTCTTCCGGCGGAAGAGATCCTTAATCTGACCGCCTCTGTTCTTCGCCTGTTCGATCGTTATGGTGAACGTAAGGCGCGTATGAAAGCCCGGATGAAATTTCTGGTTCAGTCGTTGGGGTGGGAATCGTTTGTGTCAGCACTGAACGAGGAACGCGAGCGAGTTGGTCCGATTCCGCTGGTTTTTGAAGAACAACAAGAAGCTCCCGAAATACCGCATCGAGTTAATCCGTTAAGAGTAATTGATCCACGTACGAAGGAAGCTGACTTTCAAAGTTGGGCTCGTGATGCCGTGATTGAACACAAGCTCGAGGGATACCGTGGTGTGCATGTGCGGCTCAAGTTGGGAGACATCACATCGAGTCGTGCGCGGAGCGTCGCGAAGATCGTGCGTGAGTTCTCTTGTGGCGAATTAAGGACCTCAATCAGGCAGAATCTCTTTCTTCCCTGGGTGTATGAAGAGCGATTGCTCGACCTGTACCTTTCGTTAAAGCAGGTTGAGCTTGGCGAGGAAGGTGTCGGGACGGTCGTGGATGTAACTACTTGTCCCGGGTCTGACACTTGCCGTCTCGGCATCGCTTCTGCAAAAGGCCTCGGAACTGCAATCTCTGACTCCTTCAATAACGGGCTGGCAGAGTATCGTGAGCTGGCCCGAGACTTAAGAATCAAGATCTCCGGGTGTCCTAATGGCTGCGCCCAACACACTGTAGCCAACATCGGCTTTCATGCGGCAGCGCTGTCGCACGATGGGCACACTGTGCCGGCCTACCTGGTCTCATTGGGTGGTCAGACTGATCCCGCCTCTGCACAAATCGCCCAACTCATCGGGAAGTTCCCGGCCAAAAATTGCACTCAGGTTATTAAGACACTGCTGCAGTTATATAGAGATGAGAGGAGTGCAGACGAGCAATTCAACGAATTCGTGGCGCGTGTAGGTGAAAATCGACTCCGACAATTATTGGAGCCGTTGCGCGAGGTGCCTGGTTTTGCAGACGAGTCGAGTTTCTATGACGACTACGGACATGAGCATGAACGCTTCGCCGTACGTCAGGGAGTAAAGGGCGAGTGTGCCGGGTCGACGGTCGCCGCAAGCATCCCAAGTATTGAGAGGCCTCGCGAATTGCTTGCCCAGGCAGACGCGCTCTTCTATCACCGCGAATACGAGCACGCGATTCTCGTTGCTTACCAAGCCGCCGCGGCGGCGGCGCTTGTGCCTCTTTACCAACGTCTGGTTGATCCTTTCACGAATGATGAGGCGTTGTGGGAGTTTGAAAACTTATTTGTCCTATCCGGACAGACGAAGGGACAATGGCAACAGTTATCTTCTCATTTCATCGAGCTGAAGTGCTGCGATCCCACTGGCACAGCTGCAAGCACTCTTCTCACCCAAGCCTCGGCGTTCGTTAAGTATTGCGAAACATTTGTTCCAGCGCCGCTTAACAGTGAATGAGTTTAGCCGCGCCCGTTGGAGTGATTCGGCGACTCTTGACCTTCGTCGCTGCAGGTTTGACGATGAGTTCGACAAACTCACGGGCGATGCGTGAAAGAGAATGATCTTTTCGCCATACCAGTGAGATGTTCCAGTCGGTTCGGAGATCATCCACTTTCAGGGCAACGAGCTTTCCACTAACTACCTCTTCACACACGCACATCGTTGGTACAAAACCAATACCGAGTCCATTAATCACGAGGCGCTTAATTGCTTCGATCCCGACGTTCTCGACGCCGATGTTGAACGGAATCCCGGATGCCTGCATCCCCTGAACAATCCTTTCCCGCAAATGTGATTTGCTTCCCTGGACTACAAGGTATTCATCTCGAAGATCCGCAATGCTTATGTGGCCGCGTTTTGCCAAACGGTGGTCCAAGTTAGCAATCACAACCAGTTCATCTCTCTTGATCATGTAACTGTCTAAGTCGGAATCAGCCGGTGCATCGCCGATCAGTGCCAGCTCAATGGCACGATTCGCCAATGCCAGTAACAATCGATCCGCATTGCCGCAGATAATTTCTGTTTTGATCGCAGGGCGGGTCTCATTCAGGCGTGCCATTAAAGACGGCAGTAAATACAGGCTCGTGCTTTCGTGCGTGCCGATTCGGAGTATCGCGTCGTGTGATGAGTGCTTGACGGCAGTCTCCGCTTCACGCCGCAGGTCGAGGATTCGTTTTGTGTGTTCATAGAGCAGCTTACCCGAAGCCGTGAGTTGATGATTGTGCCGGTCGTCGCGTTCAAAGAGCGGAGTGCCCATCTCATCTTCCAGTTTTTTCAGGGCAATGCTTACCGCGGGTCCCGTTCGGAAGACGCGCTCTGCAGCCCGAGATATGCTTCCCTCTTCAACCACTGCCGCGAACATCTCTAATTGTTGAAATTCCATTGGTCCTCGCTGTTCACTTCAGCACAAACTAAAAGGCCGTCATCCTCACTCTGGATGACGACCCATTTACCCAAATAGAATTTGGCTAAGCCGTCATCCTCCGCGCATACACTTACAGGCCTCGGTGGAGATGATCGGCAAAACGCAGACTGACAAGTCGATTAAGAAGTGCATAAGTGGCTTATAGATTACTTTGAGTGGTCGAGGAATACAACAGAAGAATTAATATCGTCCTATTTTGATTTCTCTGTGCAATCTCAGTGTTCTCTGTGTCTCTGTGGTTATGGGAACGCACGATGCAACAGCCACAGAGACACAGAGAACACAGAGGTTGCACAGAGAAGAATCCGATCTAGAATGAATACCATGGCTCGCAATCAGCTTAGCCAAGTATTTGTGCTCGCCAACGAGTTCAAAGAGGGTGATCTGAACGTCGGCGGCACACGCGATGACGACATACGTCGCGAGGCACGTGACGCGCTGGCTGCGCTGTCGCTCGGAGAAATTGCGCGAGCCGACTTCGTCGCAGATCAGGTCACCGAGGCTCTTCATCAGTCCCTGGATCCGCAGGTCGCCGGCAAAGTGGCCCATCTTACTGTCGCTGAATTCAAGCAAATTCTTCTTTCGTCGCACGGCGCGAGTTGGATCGAACATCATCGTAATGGCGTCTCGAGCGAAGCTACCGCCGCAGTCGTAAAAATCATGACGAACGAAGATCTCGGTACGCTGTCTTGCAAGCTCTTCAATCCGCTGCCGGGAAGCGATGTCGCAATCGGATCCCCGGAACATTTTGGCTCGCGAATTCAGCCCAACTCACCCGGCGACGATGAAACCGAGATACTGCTATCAATTCTCGAAGGCCTCGCTTACGGTTGCGGCGATGTGATCATTGGTCTAAATCCTGCCAGCGACGACGTCGACACAATCATCAGGCTCGAGCAGTTGCTGCAGAATGTGGTGGAGCGACTTGAGTTACCTACGCGGTTCTGCGTGCTGTCGGATATCGTTAAGCAGACCACTGCGCGTTCACAAACACGTGTGGATGTCGGCTTTCAAAGTCTTGCCGGAACTTCGAAGGCAATATTGGGTATGGTGGGACTCGACGTTGATGGCTTGCTCGACCTTGCGCCCGGATTTGACGGACTCTACTTCGAGACAGGTCAGGGCTCAGCAGTCACGAATCAGGCGGCCGAGGGTGTTGATATGGTTACGCTCGAAGCGCGCGCGTACGGCGTGGCGAGACTCATTCATCAACGAACAGGGAGTTGGATGATTGTGAACGATGTAGCCGGATTCATCGGACCCGAAGTCTTTCGCACCGGCGAGCAACTGGTGCGGGCGTGTCTTGAGGACACTGTAATGGCCAAGCTTCATGGAATAACGATGGGACTCGATGTCTGCGCCACTTTTCATATGGGTATTGGACCATCTGAATTGCAGAAACAGACGGAACAGATCGTGGCCCAGGCAGCCCCGGCTTATTTGATGGCGGTCGCGGGAAACGCGGATCCGATGCTCGGCTACATGACAACTTCGTTTCGCGAACATCCGAGGTTGCGCCGCCAAACTGGGCGCCAAATCACCTCCGCGATGCAGATGCGATTAGACGAGCTGCCCAAGATGACGGATGCACTGTATGCCGCATATCACAGGGCTGGTGGTGACACTCGTTCGTTAGATACGCTCCGCGATGAAGCAGCAAAAAAGATTGGTACCCTCGCGGAACGAGGATTCGATCTCGGTTACGGTTGCGATGAAAACGAAGGTGATCCGCCCGAAGCGACCTCACGAATTTCGAGAATCTACTCGAATGCACGACGCGCGCTTTACTCAACACTTGATGAGGCAGTGATCTCTGATTCGTCGCCGCGTTTCATTCGAGTGCACACAACATCTACGCACCGAGATAACTACCTGGCACACCCGACAACTGGCGCAGTGATCGACGACAAAGATGCGGCTCGTATCCAGGCACTCTATCCCGCGCGCCGCCCGCAAGTGCAGATCGTCGTTTCGGACGGGCTCAACGCCAACGCGGTCAATGAGAATCTGCGTTCGGTGCTACCGGCCATACGGCGCGAACTTCTCGCAGCAGGGCATCATATTAGTGAGATAGACATAGTTATCGAGAATGGCAGAGTTCGCGCGGGTTATCACGTCGGATCGCTGCTGGAAGCTGAAATGATCATTCATCTGATCGGCGAGCGACCTGGGACTGGAATCGACACGCTTTCGGCATACTTAACCTACGGTCTGGACCACAAAGGTCAACCGCGCTGGGCATCTGCGGCAAGGTTCGACCATTCATGGACCACCGCCGTTTGCGGAATCCATCGCCACGGCAAGCCTCCGGAAAAAGCGGTGGGAGAGATAGCGATGTTGGTTGATCGAATCTTCGCGGAACAATGTTCGGGCGTCGCTCTCACGCAGACCGTAAAGTAAACAATATCGTTCGTCTTAAATCCCGCCCCTGGTAGTGGACGGATTGTTCAAGTCCGTCCTATTCATCGAGCTAGATAAATAGTAAGGACCTGAACGATCCGCCAACTACCGTTGGCGGGATTGATTGTCATCATTGAGTAGGTTTTTATAGAAAGGACTTGAACAATCCGCCCACTGCCGTGGGCGGGATTTGCAAGACTCGAGAAGGCTATCTCGTACCCAGGTTCATGAGCCAAATGTCGGCGTCGGCGGCGACGTACGTGAAATAGATCGTGCGGTTGTCGGGTGAAAGGGCGGGGGTGCCGATGTCTACGTCCTGATCGGTGACCTGGAATATCTGATGGTACTTCCGCAAGGCCGTGTCGTAAAGATAAATGGTTCCCTGGCTCACAAACAATAGATGACGATTATCGTTGAGCCATATGGGCCAATCGCCGAAGTCAGTTAACCAATCATAATTCCGCGTCTCCAGGTCGTACATGCCGATACCTGAATGGACTCCATTCGCCAAATGCTTTATGCCCGCTAACTTCTTTCCATCCCTAGACCACGACCAGCCTTCGAAAGACAAACTCGTATCACCAAGCGGCGACAGGTAGACAAACTTCTGATCACCCCACGCCTTGTCGGGATTGATGATGACGCAATCGTTCTTTGGCGTGTGGATCGAATACGCGATCATGCCGTCGACGGACCATGGTGAATAGTGACCGCCATTGCTTTGAGACACCTGGTGCAGATTGGAACCGTTGCCATTCATGATCCAAAGCTCGTAGTCGCCCGTACGTCGAGAAGTAAACGCGATGCGTTCGCCGTCGGGAGACCAGCGCGGCCATGCGTGCCGAAACGTGTCAGGAGTAAGATCCCGCAGGTCTGTACCATCCGGGCGCATGACATAGATATGTCGTTGCTGGCCCATCGAATACGCCGTCAGCCACTCGCCACTCGGCGACACATCCGGAAACCATAACTGCAACGACCCCTCGGTAACCGCAACCGGCTTGCCCACTGTGCCCAGCTTCGGATCAAACGGGATGCGGCGAAGATTTCTGATGTCAGTCTGTGCGGAATATGCCAATTGCCCGGTGAGCGAGAAGCTGAGATATGAAACAGAGGTAGCCGTGCCAATGGAAGTAACTGCTTCCGGGGCGCCCCTCACGACACCCGTGTCTTCGTCGATAAGCACACGCCAAATATTCGAACTGCCACCGCGATTACTCGAGAAGTACAAGTAGTTTCCGTCAGGCGACCAAACCGGATTGAGATCGGTGGAAGAACCATCGGTCACTGCGACAGGCGTACCGCCGGAAGCGGGGATGGTCCAAATGTGTTCGCGTTGTCCGTATCGATCCGGCCGGCTCCAGTAGGCGATTCGCTTGTGATGAGGAGAAGACGCTGGTTGCAGCGCATCGCCTTCCGAGATTTGTTGTCTTTGTCCTGACTTCAAGTCAATTATCCAAAGCTGACTTTTTGTCGGACGCGTTGACGGTTGCGGAATCTTCTCCGTGCCGACGAGAATCTGTCCGCCGTCAGGTGACCATGATGGAGAATAGCCAAAATCCGACACTCGAACCGGCGAATCTCCATTCGCATTCATTACGTAAATGCCACCGCCATCGCGTTCTGAGCGAAACGCGATGCGTTGCCCGTCAGGTGAGAAAGCTGGTTGAGAATCATCGGCGACGAAATCCTGAGTCAGGTTAATCAGGTTCGCGTCGCCGATGCGCTGAAAGTAGATATCCCAGTTACCTGAAGCGCGGCTCGCGTAAACCGTCGATTTGCCATCGGGCGAGAGTGAAGGGAAGAACTCAGGACCCGACTGATATGTGAGTTGTTGAAAGCTCACGGCTTCAGGACCTTTCGCCGTTCTTCTTCCACTGAAGTACTTGACCAGCAAATAACCGGCGCTTAATAGCACAATGGCCAGCAGTGAGACCACCGCGACACGTCCAAAGCGCTTCCGCGGCCGCGTCTGCAAACGAGCATCTGATTCTCGCGTTACCGGCATTGGACCATCCGATGTTGGCAGACCAATCCGCCGGAGAATCTCAGTGAATCGTTCATCTGACCGAAGGCTATCGACCACCGGATCGACGGCGAGCCAAATCAGCCAACCATCACGAGCTTCATACGCGTGCTCGAGCCATTTGAACGCTCGATCTCGATCGCCGAGCGCGGCATAAACAGCGGCGATCCGGTAAGGAGATACATAGTGCTGAACGGAGATCTCATTTAGCTCATCGATCAGTTTTAGAGCTTCGCTTTTTCTTCCCGCGAGCGCGTAGGTGCGCGCCAGTAAAGTGCGCGGCAATGTGCTTGTTCCCGAAAGTGAAGCCGCTTTCTGGAAACCAGCGATTGCTTCGTCATACTTGCCGCATGCTTCATACGCGAGACTCATCTGCCAGTGCGTGTAGATAAAATTTCGGTCCATCTCGAGATGGCGCCTAAAGTGAGTCAGCGCGTCTTCATAGCGGCGTGCGAGGTAGAGCAGAAAGCCGATGTTAGAACCGATGGGCAGTGAAAGTGGATCAAGATCAAGCGCATGCCGTAGCTCCGCGATTGCTTCGTCCAGGCGGCCAAACGCAACCAGAAAGAGAAAACCATACCAGTGATGTGCCGGTGCGTAACCCGGTTTTAGTTCAAGAGCGCGCTTGAATTCACGTTGGGTCGCGGTCCAGTTCCAGTCGTAGTTGGCGAGACAATACCCCAGTGAATTGTGTGCTTCAGCTAACGTGTCATCAATTTCCATGGCGCGCTCGACAGCATCGCGCGCCTTTGGGAAGGCATCCTTTGGAGCAAGTGTGGCAATGCCAAAACTTCCGAGCAACAGGTAACAATCTGCGAGTCCGACGTAGGCAAGCGCATAAGTAGGATCAGAATCGATCGCTTTTTTGAAGTACTCAATCGCGTGCCTCACGTCTTCGTCGGTACGTTTGTTCCAACAGTAACGACCCTTGAGATAGGCGTGATAAGCCTCCACGTTATCAGTCGGGCGCTTTGCAAGTTGGTTCCTTTCTTCGGTCGTGAGACGTAGTGACAGTCGCTCTGAAAGCTCACACGAAATCTGTGCTCCGACGTCGAGCACATTCGCTGGATTGCAAATACATTGGTCGCCCCAGAGTTGCGAGCCATCATTGGCATCGACTAGTTCGAGCTTCATCGTGAGGCAATCGGTTGACTGCACGATTCGCCCGGTCACTACAGCGCGGACTCCCAGCTCGCGTCCTACCCGCCGCGGATCTACTGGTTGCCCTTTGTATTGGGAGACGGTACTCCATGCCATCACGCGCAGCTCCGGCAAACGCGAGAGAGTGCCGATCATGCTCTCCGTAATGCCGTCGCTGAAGTACTCCATGCCGCGATCCGGATCGTTGTGTTGAAACGGAAGAATTGCCAATGAATCGATCCCAGGGCTCCTCGATTTCGACTGAGATTGATGAGTAACGAAAGCATGATTACGAGGGTCAGTCGTATCGAGCGAACGCTCAAATTCCAATCGCTGGCTGAGGTTCTTGAGGTCAGCAAGCAGCTCTCTGGCCGTTTGATAACGCTCGTCGCGATCCTTACGGAGTGCTTTCTTGATGATCCATTCCAACTCCGTCGGCACCTCCGGCCTATATCTCGGCAGCGGAACAGGTTCTTGACCAAGGATCGCAACCAGCACGTCGGAGTTCGTTGGCCCTTCAAACGGCGGACGTCCTGCGACCATCTCGTAAAGCACCGCGCCGAGACTCCAGATGTCCGCGCGCGGATCGATACTCTGCCCACGTGCCTGCTCCGGCGACAAGTAAGGAGCGGTGCCCATCACCATTCCGGGCTCTGTTTGAAAGAGGGTGGTTGCTTCAGAAACTGCGACTTTGCGTTCGGTTAACTTCGCCAGTCCAAAGTCGAGCACTTTCACGAAGCCGTCCGCGCGCATCATCACGTTTTCCGGTTTGATGTCGCGGTGCACGATGCCGGCTTCATGCGCGGCCAGCAGTGCTGCCGAGACACTGCTGGCGATATGTAAGCTTTCGGCGATCGTGAGTGGCGCGGTTGCAATGTGCTGGCGAAGTGTTTGCCCGTCGATGAATTCAAAGACGATGTAGTGCAGGTGGTCTAACTGTCCGATTTCATAGATGGTGATGATGTTGGGATGACTGAGTGCCGAGGCTGCCCGAGCCTCTAGTTGAAAACGACGAACGCGCTCGGGATCTTTTGTGAAATGCGCCGGCAGGGCTTTGAGGGCAACTTTGCGTCCGAGGCGTGTATCTTCCGCGAGATAAATATCACCCATTCCGCCCGAGCCTAGACGGCGAATAATTTCGTATGGGCCAATGCCGGCGCCTGGTCCAAGGCCGGTTTGCGTGAGCGAATCTGCCAGTAACTCATATGCGGGCGATTCGATGAAGTCACCGGAGCGCGCGTGTGAGTCGATCAGTGCGTCGACTTCGGCGCGCAACGTGGAATCACGGGCGCAGGCGTCGTCGAGGTACGACTCGCGTTCGCGCGGATCGCGCTCGAGAGCTTCCTCAAGCACAGCTTTAATCTGCTGCCATCGTTCGGGGGTCATCGCAATGGTTCGGCTTCTCTGTGCAACCTCCGTGTTCTCTGTGTCTCTGTGGTGAGTTTTTGCTGTGAATCAGTTAACCACAGAGACACAGAGAACACGGAGGTTGCACAGAGTGGATCGTTACTGATTTGCCAATCGGCGATAAAGCCAGGACTTTGCACTGCTCCATTCTCGTTTGATTGTGATGGGTGAAAGGTGCAGGACTTCTGCTGCTTCCTCGACTGTCAGGCCACCAAAGAATCGAAGCTCGACAATGCGGCTCTGCCTCGGATCGATTAGCTCCAGCTCCTTCAATGCTTCGTCCAAAGCGACCACCTCCGACGCTTTCTGCTGTGAGACTACCAGCGCGTCATTGAGCTCGAGCTTTTCGGCGCCGCCGCCTCTTTTTGCGGTCGCATGGCTGCGTGCGTGGTCCACAAGAATCGTACGCATGAGTTGAGCGGCGATCCCGAAGAAGTGAGCCCGGTTTTGCCACTGGACTCTTTTACGGTTGGCCAGTCGCACGAAGGCTTCGTTGACGAGCGCCGTTGTTTGCAGGGTGTGCCCCTGTCGCTCTCCTCGCATGTAGTGATGTGCGAGACGCCGTAGTTCCTGTTCCACTACCGGCACGAGCTTGTCGAGTGCCGACTGGTCGCCGTTACTCCAATCAATGAGCAACTGCGTCACGTCATGTGTCTGAGCTTCGACCATTGCAACAGGCGCCCCTCTACGGCCTCAGGAGGGCGAATTCTATCTCAGGCGGGGCAAGACTCAAAAAAATTTTCCCCGGTCTGAGACGCTTCAGCCGGAAATTCCGCTTACAGGGGTGAACGTCCGTAGGAGGAGGAACCGATGACCGAATACGTTCTTATCGAATCGAGAGACCCATTCGAATCGCGCGACACCGAATTTGTCGAACAAACAGCGATCACGATCAAGGAACGTGGTCACCGGGTCACCGTGTTTCTGTTGCAGAACGGAGTGTTTGCGGCTCGCAGGACGACGGCGCGATTACAGCGCTTGATAGATGCCGGCGTCATTTTGCTGGCAGACGACTTCTCACTACGCGAGCGCGGCATTGACGCAGCAGAGTTGGCTCAGGGTGTCCACGAATCCGGCATCAACAGTTTGGTCGACACGATTACACAGCCGAATACGAAAGCAATCTGGCATTAGCTTTGTTGGACCAGGAGGAACTATGAAAGAGCGAACGCTTACGCTGGCACTAATGGATCCGCCGTATGAATCGGCTAATTCGACTACCGCGTTCCGAATCATTCAGGCGGCGCTGGAGCAGGGAATCAATGTCAACGTGTTTGCTTACGAGGGTGCTGTTTGCCTGTCACTGAAAGATCAAGCGCCGCACGCCAACCCTGTAAAAGGGACGAGCATTGACGAGGAAGAACATCCCACTACCAAAGCATTCGTGAGTTCACTGCTCGCAATGGCCACTGACAAGCCGCGCCTGACGTGGGTTAACTGCGGCCTTTGCGTCGACGAACGTGGCGCGGCGAACGCTGTTGATGGTGTACGGCGTGGTAGTCCCGCTGACTTCTTCAAGATGGCCGGCGAATCCACCAACACTCTGGTCATTCCGACCAAATGAGCAGGAGGCAAGCATGAAGATTCTGAACATTGTCGAAACAGCCTACCGCGCCACCCTGGAAGAGCAGGACGACACAATCCTGTGGCTCAGCGGCGCCCTGAAGAATGCGGGCGCCGAACTAGGCGTGATGTTGAGGTCAAGCGCTGTCAACTATCTCGTCCCTCAGGAATGTCCCTCCATCAAGATAGGGACTATTGGAATCAACCATCCCGCGCGCCCTAACGAAGACCTCATGCGGTTACAGCAACAGGGTGTTCCTGTTTTTGCGGTCCGGGAGGATCTCGAAGAACGCGGCATGAGTACTACGAACTGCATGTCCGGAGTGAAATTGATTCATCGCAACGACATCGCGCTGTTGATGGACGACTACGATCAAGTTTGGCATTGGTGAAAACACTAAAGAGGAGACCGAAATGAAATTTGTAATTACTTCAATACTCATTCTGATACTGATAGGCGCTACTTTCGCAACTCCAACTACGGTGAGCGATCAGCTCTCACCTGAAGTTCTAGCGGGCCTTGCGAGCGCGCGAAAAGCTACGGCGCGGTTTCATCGCGTGGAGCAGGCAGAAGCCGAAGGCTACGTCAATCTGAACTTCTGCGAAGAAGGCGAGGGCTGTCATTGGCTCAATCCTTCGTTGCTTGACGGCGAGTTCGACCCGAACCGGCCCGAGATCCTTCTATACATGCGGGATGGAGATGGATGGCGACTGGTGGGCGTTGAGTACGTGGTTCCGTTATCTCTTTCTCCGGGGGTAGCGCCGGAAGGATTCCCCGGCGCTGCGGATACGTGGCGAGAAGACAGCGAGGGCGTCGGGCTTTGGGAATTGACAGCGTGGATCTGGCTGCACAATCCGAACGGAATGTTTGAGCAGCATAATCCTCGCGCTGAGTGAATTCAGATCATTTGAGGTGGACCAATGAGAATCTCCATCGTTGTCATATCACTTCTGTTGTTGAGCACGTTGGTGGTGAGCAGTGCGACACTCGACGATCAGCTCGCGGCCGTGCTCGCTCAACATGGATTCACAGGCCGAATCGAGTCGACTCTCGAACCGCGACTCGGTCGTAAGCTCGATAACCAACTCGTGGATCTGGGCAGGCTACTGTTCTTCGACACTGTCGGCGGGTTGAACAACGATAACAACTGCTCCGGCTGTCACTCGCCAAAGAACGGCTTTGGAGATTCTCAATCAATCGCGATCGGGATCGATAACAATGGCATCGTCGGTCCCGATCGCGCCGGGCCACGCAATCAACGGCGTACGCCGATGGTCATCAACACGGCGTTCTTTCCGAATCTCATGTGGAACTCGCGCTTTGCAGCTCTCTCTCACGACCCATTCGATAACAGTGCCGGCTTTGAGTTCCCCATGCCGGAAGGACTCACGCTTTCGTATCAGCCGCACCTGCTCGTCGCGCAGGCTTTTATTCCGCCGACAGAACGAGTTGAAGTCGCTGGCTTTGCTTTTCCGGGTGACAACTTCGACATTCGTCATGAGGTGCTGAAACGAATAAACAACGTGCCGGAGTATCGCAAACAGTTTGGAAAGACCTTTCCCGCGGTTCGAGATGGTGGAGCAATTACTTTCGATATGTTTGGATTGGCGATCGCTGAATTCGAGTTTTCACTAGTCTTTGCTGATGCGCCAGTCGATCAGTTTGCCAGAGGACAAAAGAACGCGCTGACAGACGAGCAAAAGCGAGGCGCATTACTCTTCTTCGGAAAGGGACGTTGCGTCGAGTGTCACAAAGTTTCCGGTAGCTCGAATGAGATGTTCAGTGATTTTTCACAGCACGTGATCGGTGTTCCGCAGATTGCGCCTTCAGTGGGAAACGTACCTTTCGATGGACCGGCTCAGAATGAAGATTTCGGGCTCGAGCAGATCACCGGCAACTCGCTCGATCGTTATAAGTTTCGTACGTCGCCGCTACGCAACGTGGCATTGCAACCAGCCTTTTTCCACAACGGTGCTTTTACTCGTCTGGAAGACGCGATTCGCCATCATCTCGATGTCTTCACTTCTGCTTGCCACTACAACCCTGCAGCAGCGGGTATCGACCCGGATTTGATGGCGCCGATGGGTCCGATCGAACCGGTGCTTACGCGCGTCGATCCGATTCTCGTTACTCCGATCCAGCTTACGGACGACGAGTTTCAGCAGCTCGTCGACTTCGTCCGCAACGGGCTACTCGACAGACGTGCAACGCCTGAGGTGTTGAGAAAACAGATCCCAAAATCAGTCCCCAGCGGCTTTCCTGTTTTGAAATTTTAGGAGAGGTGCAGTCGATTGTTATTTCAATTCTTTTCCCACGGATTGAAAACTGCTACGCCCATTGACGGAATCTGCCCGGTGTCTCTGGTAACCAACGTCAGATTGTGCTCCAAGGCAGTGGCTGCCAGGAGCCCATCAATGACCGGCAACACTATCCCACTATTGCGAGCAGCCGCAGTTAACAAACCCCAGCGATCTGCCACCTCATGATCAATTTCCAAGATTCGTTCCTCAAAGCGCGCGCGAAGATCCTTATCAAGCCAAGCCTCTAAGGTTGCTCGACGTCGCGACTGGGGAAGAACCGCGATCCCGCGTCGAATCTCACCCAACGTCAAAACACTGAGGTACAGCAGTGACTCGTCAGTGCCCTCAATCCAGGCCGTCACGTTTGCCGTCGGCCGAGGCTTAACCAGTTCCGAAATAACATTTGTATCAAGGAGAAAGCCGCTCACAGTTTGATCTCCCGACCTGAATCGACGTCTCGACTGAGATCGATGGTGATTGTGGCGAGCGGCGATTCGGCAAAGAATCTCACCAGGCTTTTCTGCTGGCGAGCTCGTTTGGTTAATCGAGCAAACTGCTCGGCCGGCAATACCACAACCTGCTCCTTGCCCTGGCGCGTTACTACCTGGGGCCCTTCAGTGCGAGCGCGACGGAACAGCTCGCTAAATCGAGCTTTGGCAGTTTGTAACTGCCACGGCTGACCGGGTCGTTTTCTGTCTGGTTGAGTGCTCTTTTTTGTTCGCGGCATGTTTACTGTACCTCGCTGACCAGTCTGACTAGATTCACTATACAAACGCAAACACAGTGAGTCAACTTGAAGATCTACACCTCAGCGTTCGCAGTTTTCCCACTGAATTCGGGTAATTGTTTGGATACACCGGCGATGATGAGAAAAGCCAATCGCACCAATTCACGAACCCGAGCTGTGGGCTACCACGAGGAGCAGCGCCCAGGCGACGAAGGCGATGAGACCTACCGAACGGGGACGCGGCAGGCGTACCGGTGCGACCATTGCCACAGCGCAGCAGACTAAAATCAATGCTGAGGCTAGCGGTTGTGGCCGCCAGAGTAGGGATGTCGAAACTACCAGGGTGCAGAAGGGTGCTGGGAGGCCGATGAACCAGGGGCCGTCGGCGTGTGTGAGGTTGTAGTAGCCGAGCCTCGTGATAGCAGCGAATGCATAGAGAAATGCGCAACTCCACCAGGCGAGCGCAGCGCCCGATGTTGCTGGGGTGCTGTCCGACGCAAGCACGATGACGGGAACGAAGCCGCTCGTTATGGCATCTGTGAGACTATCGAGCTGCACGCCAAACTCAGACTCGAAGCCTGTCCGAACAAACAGGCGAGCAAAGCGCCCATCAAAGATATCAGCGATTACGGCGACGGCCATGAACGCACCGGCTGCAGCACGTTGATGAGCGATCATGGCGAGATATACAGCAGCACAACCTGCGACGAGCGCTGTGTACGTAAGCAGGTTGCTCACGTGTATGGTGGCGGCTGGTCCAGCGGGTTTCATGAGATTGGCCAGGGGTAATGGTTGTGGAGTGCCAGCCAGGTCCGCACCACACGCGGGAGAAACTTCTGTGGACGGAAGCGATCGATCATCGCGTACATTGCAAGCCGATCGATCAGGAAGTCACACAACGCTGCTCGGAATCCCGCCGTCCATTCAATTAGAGCGATCGTTGTCCCGGTTTGCTCTTCGAGCAGATCGCGGTAACGGTGAAGCCAGTAGGGGGCATCATCAGCGGCCATCTCGGGCGCGAGCACGAAACAGAGAAACTCAGCCAGATCGCGCTGCGGTGCGCCGATAGTTGCAAGTTCCCAGTCGTAGGCACAAAGACGCAACGGCCCATCCGTCCCGCCGCGAAGCATGATATTCCGGGGATTGAAATCGTTATGAATTAATGTCTGGAGACTTTCGTCGAGTGGTTGCCACCAGCGATCGATTCCGCAGAGCAGAGACTCGTGCGCCTTTACCAGTGCGGGCCCGGCCCAATTCATAAAAGCGGGTCGGGCGTTTGCCGCCAGAGCCGACCAGAGAGGAAGCATCTCCGCCATTTGCGCTGAACTGCGCCGGGGCGGAAGCCAGCTTTGCGAAACCAAAGTATCCCACCGATCGCACTCCACGGAGGCGTCTCCGCGCCAGACGGCATGAAGAACTGCAAGACCGCGAAGAGCGGCGTCGATCTCGACGTTGGACCAGGCGCGATCCCAGGCATTCGCCACGCGCGCATCGCTCACATACTCGAGCGCCACCAGCCATTCGTCTCGATCGTCATCGCGCAACACAGCGAGTGGCGCCGGGACATGTTGAAGAAAGCGCGAATCATCCGTCTCGTAAATTGCCAACTCTCTCAGTTGGCCGCGAGTTAACCCAATGTGATCGCGCCACGCTGTGTATGCAGTCCCCAGTTGACGTCCGCAGAGTCGCGCGATTTGTTCGCCCACTTCGATGGCATCCGTGTCAGGAGGCTTCGACTTTAAGAGTACGTCGATCGATGGTGCGCATGCGTCACGCGACTCAGTTGTCAGTCGAGCACGACGAAGGCCTGGCCGAGACCCGCGCTTCCACGACGTGAGCTCGGCGACGATGCTGTCGTCGCTATTCATCGGAAAGAGCTCCACATTCGTGATGCGCAATGAAGGATCGCAGTTACGACGTTGCAGCGAATGTTCGATCTCCGTGACGAGCGAGTTGCGAAGACTCGACTCACGATGTACGGAGATTGCACGCGGCACCGGTGGAATCAGGCAGCGCTCGGTATACGAGTCGAAGTATCGATCGAGGAGATTGGTATCCAACGGCGGACACGTTACGCCCGCCTCTGTAAGCATGGCGCGGGAGAAATCGCATCGCGTTCGGCGGCGGCGAGTTTCTTCATACAGCTCGGGAATAGTAAGGCCGCCTTCTTCGGCTACAGTTCGCAGGAAGAACGACTGCAACGGATAGAGCAGGTGTGACGGAGTTGCTGAGTCGCGCAGACGCCTCGCCCAGTCGCGATACGGCATCAGCTCGAGTGGATATCCACGAAGACACATCCAAAGCACGCACTCGCGCCAATACCGCAACCTGGGGTTAATCAAATGGTAGGTACCGCCCGGAACTCCGTTTTGGCCAAATTGGACCATCGCTTCGGCGACGTGATCGACGGGTACACAATCCATGGCCCAGTCGAGATCCGGCGCGGCGCGCATCTGGATGCAGCCTCGCAGTAAACGAGAAAGCAAGTCATCGGCATTCGAGATTCCGGACGTCGAATCACCCGAGACAAGCGTTGGCCGCGCGATGGTGGCACGGCAGCCACGCTCGCTCGCCTGTCGCACCAGAGACTCTGCAACACATTTGCTTTGCGCGTAGCCCAGGTTCAGGCCGCTCAGGTTCGTGAGCGGATCGTCGCTCTCCAACGCATCGGCGATTGCGTCGGTTGAATAGCAAACCGCGAGACTCGAAAGAAAGTGGAAAGACTTTGGCGGACCGGAGCAGGCGAGACGAAGCAGCTCGCGGGTGCCAAAGACGTTCACATCGCGAAGGTCCTCGTATGAGCGCACCCAGTCAACTGCAGCAGCGCCGTGATAGATCGCATTGATAGAGTTGGCGAGCTCGTTGAAGTTCTGACTTGCCATTCCCAACAACGGTTGTGCGATGTCAGAGTCGACGTACCGGATGCGCGCCGCAAAATGCTCCTCCCATAGTCCGTATTGCTCCAGATTTCGGCGAACACGAATGCTCGGCTCTGTGCCGTTCGGACGGACGAGACAGTGGACCAAGGCCGGAGTGTCGCGCAGGAGCGTGCGTAGTAAATAAGCGCCGACAAAACCGGTGCTTCCCGTCAACAGAACACTGTCGTGATCGAGACGACTTCGAGAGCGGGTCGGTACGATCTCGGGTGGCAAGATCGCATCGGAAAGCATTCGCGCGATACGTGTCTCTTTGTCAGTTTGCTCAATCGGCTCTCCGACAACGCGCGATTCGATGAAACGCGTGAGCGAGTCAAGCGTGGGACATTCGAAAAGCACCGCCGGTGACAGTTCCTGGCAAACTTCATCTTCAATGAGCGCGGTTAGCTCTGCTGCAGACAGTGAATCGAGGCCCATGCTCGAGAGCGGCACAGCAGGAGTGATCTGGGCTACGGGAATTCGCAGGACTTCGGCTGTAAGCTGCGCCAATCTTGGATACAACGCCTCGCCTGCCGTGGGTTGTAGCGTTGTCGTCATATCCCCGCCCACTGCAGCGTCGTTGCAGAATCCAATGGACCAACCTCGGGTTTGATCCATCGCACAAGCTCAGCTAATTGCCCACCCAACAAGGCTTGGGCACAGGCCTGATGAGGAATCTTGCCGCTGGTTGTTTTCGGAAGCGCACCGGGTTTCAGCAGAGCGATCGTGTGAAGTTGGATGCCGTGAATCTCCGCGACAGCTCCGCAAATCATGCTTATTAAAGATTCCAGAGGATTTGACCGCGTGATGTCCAGTTGGCGCGGGTCGAGCTCAGCCGCAACTGCGATGCGCTCGTCGTGTGCCTCAAGTGCAAATACGGCGACACAACCTGGACGGATGGCCGGATGCTGGCGCTCAACCGTCAGTTCGAGATCCTGCGGGTAGTGTTTGTAGCCGCGTACGATCAGAAGATCTTTTAGCCGTCCCGCTACAAACAACTCGCCGTCGATGAGCACACCGAGATCACCCGTGCGCAGATACGGTCCACTGTCATCGCCGGCGAGCTTCGCGCCAAAGGTGTGCGCGGTCTCCTCGTCGCGTCGCCAGTAACCTTTAGTAACGCTCGGTGATGAGATCCAGATCTCACCGATCTCGTGCGGCGCGCAACGCCGGTAAGTGTCAGGATTTACGATGACGACGCGTGTGTCAGGCGCAGGTGGACCACTCGATACCAGGGAAACTCGTCGAGTAGCCTCATGTGGCAAGGTCTCTTCAATGTGGCCACCGGCAAGAGCAGCGGCATCAGCGTCGAGAAACTTCGGCTCGTAGGTTCTGCGTCCACTCGTGACTACGAGCGTCGATTCAGCGAGGCCGTAAACCGGATAAAACGACTTCCAACGGAAGCCGCAATCACCAAAGGTTCTAACGAACCCAGTCAATGTTTCACTGCGAATAGGCTCGGCGCCGTTGTATGCGACGCGCCAACTGGAAAGATCGAGCACGGCACGCTGTTCGGCGTTGACCTTTCGCGTGCAGAGGTCATACGCGAAGTTTGGACCACCGCTGTTCGTAGCACGATACTTCGTGATTGCGCGCAGCCAGCGGATAGGACGCTGGAGGAAAGTCGCAGGCGACATCAGATACGCTGGGTACCCTGCGTAGGCCGGTTCGAGAACTCCTTCGATCAGCCCCATATCGTGAATGACCGGAAGCCACGAAACAGAAACGCTGTCAGAGTCATTCTCCTGCACGTAATTGATGTTGCCGAGGTTGTGAAGGAGATTACCGTGAGTAACCATCACCCCACGAGGAGCGGCGGTTGAGCCCGAGGTGTATTGAAGAAAGGCCAGACTTGATGGGCCAACATCGGGTTCTTTCCACGCGACGGCTGCGTGATCCTCGACTGTGTCGGTTGTGATCCATGGAAGCGTGTTGAGCTCTGGGGCATGCGCGACCCAGGCGGGGATGGCTTCAGCAACTTCCGCTGTGCAAAGGACGATACTGGGCTCGGCATTGGCGATTATGGCCGTCAGGCGCGGGAGCGAACGAGCGAGTTGCAAACGGTGAGGCGGATAACAAGGCACGGCGATCACCCCTGCATAGATCGCGCCGAAGAACGCCGTGATGAAATCGAGACCGGGAGGGTAAAGCAGCACCGCACGATCGCCCGGTCTGGTCCCTCGACCTAAGAGGGCATTAGCGATGGCGCAGGCACGCCGATCAATCTCTGCATAAGTAAGCGCGGCGTTCTCATTTTCGCCGTCTGCGAGAAAAGTGTAGGCGCGAGAGTTCCCCTGATGCAGCGACCGGTGACGCAAGATATCAACCAGCGAATGGAAGTCGTGGGTCATACAGCGGCCCTCATAACTTTCGGTTGCGGCGGATCGATGCTGAGGTCTGCCGGCAGTTTCCCATGTGCGCGTATCGAGTCATGAACGCGGACGTAAAGGTCGTGCACTCGATCCCGATTGGCTTCGAGGTCCTCGAGCCGCCACGACGATGTATCGATTGCCGGAAGAATATAGACATTCACGTGTCCCGGATTCGCGTGATAGCCTCTCCATCCCTGCATCTGTAGCGGAATGTGAATGTAGAGGGGAACGATGGGCGCCTTCAGGCTGGTAGCGAGGTGGAACGAACCCTTATTGAATGGTCCAATCTCACCTGTCGTGATGCACTTGCCTTCCGGACTCAGAAACACCGAATCACCGCTACGTCGCAAGATACGATCAGCGCGCTGGAAGATTTTGCGTCTCCGGTCCGGGAACCGTTGGGGGACGGTCCAAAAGATACGGATGGTGTATCCGATGATCGCAGGGACGAGGAGTCTGCGCAGATCACCGGAAAGAAAAAACCTCGCGCGCGGCAACGCGAGCGCCATCAACAGCATGACATCGAGTGTCGACGTGTGGTTCGCAATGTAGATCGTCTGCCGGTCCGGGAGTGGCTTGGAATAGTTAGCGGTGTAGTCAATGTTCCAGAATCTGAGAACGACCTGGCCCATCCAACGCACGACGACTTCCGAATAGAAACGGCGCGCGAGAAAAAGCGTTGGAATCGCGACGGCCAGCAAAAACAATGAGCCGCCCAGCATAAACAAACCTGTAAGTCCGATACGGCCACGCTTCATCATACCTATTCCTCCCGCCTGCAGATGACGGTCTGCATCGCAAAGTTGAGGTGCTTCTCGAACGCAAGAACCGGGGCAAACAAAATCTGCCCGATGAAATAGGGATAGATAGCTCGTGAGAGATTGAGACCTTTGCCCTTTAAGAGCTTGAAGGCTGCCCCGGCAAAGAAGTAGAAGAATGCTGGAAACGCGCCGTAAGGCAGATAATCGACGACTTCGAGCCCGGCCTTTCGGACCATGCGCAAAAGCATTTTGCGGTCATAGAGCACTGTGTGCTGAGGCGCCTGCACACCGGGCCACCGATCGCCGTAGAGCCGGAAAGTGAGCGAGTCGAGACGTGGAACTTCGATCAAGAGATAGCCTGAGGACTTCAGCAGTTCGCGGGCTGTCTTAAGTGTGCGTAGTGGATCGTAGTCGTGTTCGAGGAAATGCCACATCGTGATAGCGTCGAAGCGTTCGCGTTCGAGTGGCTGTTCGTAAAATAGGCCGCAGTGGAACTCGACGCCTTCGAGCGACTGGCTGCCGCGTAGATCTTTAAAGTCAACGCCGACAACATGAGCGCCGTGGCGCGCACGCACTTTCTGCAAAAACGTCCCTACTGCACATCCGACATCCAGAACATCACTCTTTGGACCAAGCTTGACGTACCGTTGCACGAGTTTTTCCTTCTGCCGGTCGTGCCGGTCCATCACCCAGTTGAAAAACTTTGTGAGTGGGCCCCAGTCAGTCTTTTTCCGGTGAGCGATGTACTCGTTGTCGTAAAAGTCTTTGACGTGCTCGATGCGAAGTCGCGGGTTCTGATACCGAAGTCCGCAGCGCTTGCAGGTGATGAAGGTGAACGTCCCCGGACGACCCGTGAGATCATCCTGAGCAGTAAGAAAGTCTGCCCAGTCGGTGCCCTTGCAGTAGTAACAAGAGATTTTCTCAAAGTGCGCGGGTGGCGGTCCGGATTGAGGCACGCTCGTACTCACCAGCAGCATGGCGGCATTGGCTGTCATCTGAGAAAACCTCCAATCGAAAGCATCAGCAGCGGAAGGCCGGCAAGCAGTACCACCTCCGCCACGAAAATCTTTTTGGCTCCGTACGATTCGCGCACCATGCGGTCATGAACCTGTTCGTAAATGCACAAGCCAAGATAGATCGTGCCGAACGCGGGAAGCGCGGTGTGTTGTGACAGTTCATCCCAGCGCACACACGTCAAAAGAGAAATGACGGGATACTTGATCAGTACGACGTGTGCGCTGAGGAGTGGACCAGCGCCGAGCCGTGCTCTCCAGCCGTACCAAAGCGCAAGGAAGAGCGAGACCGCGGAAAAAATAACAATGCGTGCGCCGGGATGCGGTTGGCGTAGCATCAACAGGATGTCGCCGCTGGCGATAATCGACGCAAGCACAATGATCGGAGTTAGACTCGATGCCTGGACCAACACTCTGGCCGGATGTCGCAGCCGATCGTTACTGAGATCGGCGAGATCATCCCAAATGCGGAAAACCAAGACCAGGGTATAAGCGAGGACACACCCTATGAGCGCGCCGCGAACGTTAGGGAGCCGCCCCCCCGCTGCGGCCCCCGCGGCGGCGATCAGGATCGAGAAGGGTAAGACCACCCTTATCGGATATCGCTCACGCCAATAAGCGTAGATCAGTTTTATCGAGGACATGCACTTTCCCCTGGTCGCCATCGACTTCGATCTGTCCGGCGCGGAACAGTTCACGTGTTGCATGCTGAACACCCACAACACATGGGATTCCGAATTCGCGCGCGACAATCGCGCCGTGTGACAGCATTCCCCCTCGTTCGATCACCAGGCCCTTGATCAGGAAAAAAACTGACGCCCAGCCCGGATCTGTTTGACGCGTAACCAGGATGTCTCCGTCAGAAAGTTTGCCTGCCTCACTCGCGTCACGTAGCACGACAGCACGGCCGGCCACACGGCCGCCGCACGCCCCTACTCCCTGCAGCATGCGGGACTCATTTCGTAGTGGCGTGATGTCCGCCGAATGCATGTTTCCATCCAGAGGCAGATATCCACCTTCGGGAAGAGTGAAGTCATTCAACGGATGCGTTGCGGCGAGTTCGTCGTGCGCGCGCTTGCGCATGGCTGTCAGTTCCGGCACGCGATGCGGGAACATCGCGCGCCCGGCAGTCAACTCATCGACTTCGGAAACGGTTAGCCAGAAGATATCTTCTCGCTCCACCAGATGTCCTCGCGTGACGAGCTGATCTCCGAGGGCTAGCGCGAGACGCCGACAGCGGCTGTAAAGCAACGCTTGTTTGAGACGAGCCCGCTCGCGATAAGCGATGGCGGCCTGCGTCCAGCGGAGGACGATGCGCAACACGGCAGCGCGATACCATCTCAACCTGCGCAGCAAGGAACGTGTTTCCTGTTCGCGTTCACCAAGCTGTCTGTTGAGCGCCGCATCAGGCGATTCGCATTCCCGCTGTGCATAGGCCCGAATAATGTCGACGAGCAGCGCTGGTTCTTCCTGAAAACTCGGAACTGTGAGCATCAGTTCAGCGGAACAGCGGAAGCCCCACTGTTGTAAATACTCCTCAAACTGCGCCCGGAAGCCCGCGAACTCCGGATTGAGCTCGATTTGATTGACGACAGATTCTGAATCGCTTTCGAACAGAGTGCGCAAGGTCGCGTCAGCGCGAACAGTTCGCGACAGTTCCCAGAGCTGTTGCACCGGTTTTCCACTGACGAGCTGAGGGATAGCTTTGAGGAGATTGTTATGTCGCCCCGCCGAACTGTCGGTTTGCTCCACCATCCGGCGAAGCATTGCGTAACAGACCATGGACGCGGCGTCAGCCAGACTAGCATTGGTCCATCGATGGCAGCGGATGTCCATCAGCTCGTTGAGCAGCAAACGAAGATCGCGGAGCGGCAGAGCTGAGAGCCGCTGCGGTTCGGTGCGCTCGGCAAAATCGTCAACGAGTCGTTCAAACGATGCCACGCGTCGCCCGAGGAAGAGATAGAGCGAGGAGACCTTTAGCGCTATTACGGCGAGTTCGACAACTTCACGCGCACGACCGGCTTTGGTCCGGGCCGCAGCACCAAACGAGCCGCCCGCTCCGACGAAGTTGTTGAACGCAGCAATGAGCGCGTCGCCGAACGGCGCCAATCTCAACACTGTGTGAATGTTCGTCAGGTTGTAATACATCCTCGCGCCGTGGACGCCAATAATGTGACGAAGCGCATCGTCCATCGCGGCGATTCGCGCCTTTGAGAGTCCGAAGGCACAGGCAAGGTTTCGGAAATAGTGGGCATAACCGGCACTCGCGATCGAGTACAGGAAGGGAGAGATCGGCGCGGGAAAATTCTCGTTTACATTTGCATCTGACCAGCGGATCGGCAACGCGGCTGGTTCGCCCGCGCTTACCGTCGGAATTGCGGTGATCGGCCGCGACTGCACGATGTGCAGCAAGCCGGAGCCGTCGATGGTCCACTCGATGTCCTGAGGTCCACCCAATCCTTCTTCAAGCGCTGCGGCGATGCGGCTAAATTCGGTGAGTCTGGGCCGGGAGAACAAAAGGTGTTCGACATTCTTAAGGGGTTGCTCGCCGGCGGAAAGCACTCGAAGACCGTGGCCGCTGCGTTGCAGTACGAAGCGTCCAGGATCGATGGCTCCAGCTACGAGCGCGTCACCAAGTCCTGACGTGTGCTCGACGAGGATCGTTCCTTCGGCGGTGCGTGTGAACAGAACTCCTGCGGCGAGCGCGTCCACCTGCGCCTGCACGACGACACCCATGCCACTGACTTCCATTCCCTGAGCAGTGCGATATGCGATCGCGCGTTCAGACCAGCATGAAGCCCAACATGCAAGCAAAGCTTTTTCCAACTCTGCGAAGGTGCGCACGTGAAGAAACGAATCAAGCTGCCCGGCGAATGAGGCGCGCGCGGAATCCTCGCCGATAGCCGAACTGCGCACGACGACTGGTCCACGACTAAGCAATTCTTCCGAAGCCGGCCCCAACCACTCGCGGAGTTCTGATGAAAGCGGAGTATCGACGATGAGATCATGAATGCGCGCCGCTAACTTTCGCCGAGATAACTCGCGGATCCTCTCTGCCAGATCGTTTTCTTCGAGATAACTCTCGAAGGCACTCGTCGTAACGACAAAGCCATCCGGCACACGGAAACCCAGCTTCAGGACGCGATAAAGGTTGTACGCTTTGCCACCGACGAACTCGGGAACCAAGGCCTGGTCCAACGGAACTATGGTTTGTAGTGCGGGCGCCGCTCGGAGCGCGGGAGTCGTCATACAGGCCTCCCCTTGACGCCCAGCCGGAAGAGCCACCAACTGAATAGCAAGTGGATCGACGGACCGAGGATCAGTACCCACAGCCACGTCATCCACGGGGTGTGTACTGCGACTGACACTGCGGCGAGCGATCCAACAACCGAGTCGAACTGATCGATCGTGAAACAGATCGCCTTTGCGAGACCTGATGCCGGTGCTTGCCCGGGCAAAATGCCTAACTGGCGCTTCACGAAGGAATTCGGAAGCTCCGCGGCCATGAAACCGAATCCGGCCCAGGCGCCGAGCGCCGCATAACCCGCCGGTGTTAACTGCCATACTGTCGCCGGCGGCACTCCTTGTGGGAAAGAAATAATGGTCGCGAGCGTGGCAAAAGCGAGCGCTGCGGCCGGAATCATGACGAAGCCGCGCAGTGTCTTGTTCTCGCCAAGGATCGGTCGCCCGCGAAACATGCGGCCGCCGTCAATCGGAATAGCCAGAACTTGCGAGAAGCGATTATGCAGCCACAAGGAGTGCAGAAGCCCGGCGAGCACGAAGGCCGGAATCAAGAAGAGAGCACAGTGGAGTGGATCGTACATGGTTGCACCCCGCTCAAATGTTGACCCCAGTCTCGATTCGATTGTGAAACATCAATGTCTCACCCGGTACTGCCCGCGCGCCTTTCACCCACACCCGCCAGTCAATTTCGTTGCAGGTGTCGTAAGGAATGTCGCGAAGGCGATAACCGGGCACAGCTGGGTACATGTGGTGGAGTTCGTGAGCGTCGATGTGTAGCAACATCTTCGAGAGCCACGATGGGATAACCAGAGATCGCGTGAACACCTCTTGCTCGAGAGCAGGGAACGGCGGAACTTTCTTTCCCTGACTCAGGTTCGTTGGAATGTGTGTGTGCTGGCTGAGAATCAACAGATCTTCCATGACAAAGGCGAGGACAGTTGCAAGACCCATAACGCGCAGCAGCGTCCCTGGACCAACGATAATGGTGATAGCCACATAGACCAGGAAGTAGCTGATGATGCTGACCGCGATATGCCTGCGATCTTCTCGTTTGAGGAACACTGAGCGCAGTCGTGGCAAGTGCCAGTAGTTATTAATCCGGTATAAGGTGGCGAAGAGCGGGATCCAGTATTTCCAGCAAACGTTCATCAAGATCCGTTCGCCGCGTCCGAGCGGACGAGGAACCAGTGCCGCCGTAGTGGGATCCAGATCCTGCCATCCGGTCCATTTGTGATGCAGACCATGAACTCGCTTCCAGCAGTGATAGGGAATGAGCGAGAAAAATGCAGCCACTCGCCCGGCGGGTGCATGAAGTGACTTCGAGCGGAAGAGCGTTCCGTGGCCACATTCATGAAGCAGCGCGAACCATTGAACGAAGGTGAGTGCAAGGAGCACTTGTCCGAGCAACCACACCAACCAGTTTGTTTTGAGAGAAAGCGCAACAGCGATCGCCGTGAGTAGCACTGCCGACGTGAGCAGTACGCTGCCTGTCCAGTTCGATGAGCGTAGGCGGCTGATCCCGGCCGAAGACGGAAGAGCATCGGTGTCGTTGCCGTGAAGCGTCACAATCTCTGCTTCGTGTGTCATCACCGATCCTCCTTCGTGGTTGCTTACTGTTGAACGACCGCATTTACACTAACGGCAGCGTATGGCTGACAAAGCTGCGTTTGTGACACTATTCCGATTGTCAAAGTAAGCTGTTACGTCGATGCAATGCGCCTGGGAGGTGTAGTCACAAAATCAACGCGGACGAGGATTGCGCCGGCGATCCGAAGTCTCACGCCGGTATTGAAGCAACAGTATGATTTTGTGTGGGCGCATCCTAGTGCGGTGATGAAAACTTGTCAACAAACGCTGCTCAAATAAAACAGGAGTCCGGATGTGAAGTTTCTACTGGTTGGAAGTCGCGCTTCGCTTGCTATTGATGAATTCACGAGTCGCTTCGGCTAACGGGTGACCACAGTGGTTGAAAATTTCAAATGCAGCATCGGCGTAGTCGACAGCCGATACAGTGTCGTTACTTTTGTCCAAAGTTTGGGCAATGTTCCATAGTGCCCACGCTTCGCCGAGAGGATCGTCGATCTCGCGACTTATCTCCAGTGCCTCGACATGAAATGCCTGAGCTTCTTGAAATGTGTTTGACAAATAGCGGACGTTTCCGAGGTTTATTAAGTCTTGTATTTCGCTGCGCCGGTCGCCCGATTGCCGGCTGATCGACAGTGCTTGTTGATGATGGCGGAACGCTTCATCGAGTTGGCCCAGGGTCGCATATTC